>CAZQNY010000219.1:0-2558 GCA_964594665.1 uncultured Bacteroidales bacterium | reverse complement strand
TCTCCAGACCCGACAGGAGAAAAATACCTGTCGGGTCATCGCAACCCGATAACCGCCAACCGATAACCGACAACACAAAAAACAATTACTCCCTTAACGTCTTAAGAATCTTATATGTATCTGTGCCTCCGTTATGCGTTACCTCCAGCAAATAGATTCCCTTTACTAAACCCTGTAAATCAATAGTTTCTGAGGTGCTGTTCGGAATGATTCTATCTGAAAGAATTGCTCCACTCATTCCAACAAGGCGTATTCTTCGGATTTCATCTGCCTCAACAACCACAAAGTCAGAAGAGGGATTGGGATAAATTTGAACCGTATTTTCTACCACATCATCAATAGCTGTGGCAACCTGAGGCATCATCCTGAAATTCACAGGAACTACAAACTCCGGATCGACCACATCATTGCTGCGAATTACTATCGATGCTGTCATCAAAGTATCTTCCATGATCGCATTAAGGCGTATGGTAAGTGTATCACTGTCGAGTGGTGTTGTGGTGCTGAAGGTACTGCCAACTACACTAATCCATCCCGGAGGAGGGGTAGTGGCAAGGTCGTAAATCACCACCTTGTCGCGCGGCTCATCCACATCAAAAAAGCTCTTTTGTAAAGCTCCTGCAACGAGTTTATTCTCCTGCCAGTCCGGCGAAAGAAACAGTGCTTCCGGTGTATCGGGGGCGTCAGGGTCACCGCTGAGGTTGATGCCATCAAAAGACACCTCGCTAAAACCTCCGCTCTCCGGATCAAGTCGCACTATGCGGATATTATCCGCTTCCTGAGCAATAGCCCATAAGTAAGGACCTCCCGGAGACCATTTGTCCCATGCCAGACCTTCAATTTCCAGCGGAATCACAAAGAAATTAATCTCATCACCCTCTTTGTTGATCTCCTTTATGGCGCCATTACCATTTCCCATGAAGAAATGCTCCTCGTCAGGATCATAGGCAAGGGCATCAGCCGAGAAACTCAGCTTGGGATAGTTTGCTGTTATGCCTCCAGAGGAGATATCATACTCCGCAATGGTATATGTATCAGCACCATAAATTTTCTCTCCGTCAGAAGCGATGGAGCGCCACCCGGAACCAAATCCACTGTAAAAAGTTTTAGTCTCCAGCAATGTGGAGCCGTCGGCAGATATCTTATACAGCCTGAACTGGTCATCATAAAACACAGAAGTACTGATCCAGATAGCGTTATCTGCCCATGCAATGCCTCTGCTGCGGCTGTTTGTATCAGGGTAAAGCAGTGAGGCATCAAAGGATGAGAGCACATCTCCGGGAACTGCGCCTGTGGCATTGGGATACTCCGTCTGAGCTTTCCAGTTGAGGTCATAATCTCCGTTGATATTACTGATAACGATATCAATATCAATGCTGTCGCCCGGCATCAGGTTGTTCTGAATCGACTCCGGCGTAACTGAAATTTCCGGTCCGGGAACCATTTCAGTATCAATATTATACAATACCAGCCAGTCGAGCTGATCGTTATTTTGCTGATAGGAAGAGCCATGAAGTCCCGCCAGTACTGTTTTGCCAGGTATGGCCTCTGTGGTGATGGTGGCGCCAAGTGCATAGTCCGCACCATAGGGTGCATTGGGTGCCATAAGCACACCTTCAAAGTTCACTCCTGTTAAGGTGCCGTTGGAGCTCTTCATCTGAAACGCCTGTGGACGCACATCATCCGGTGTATACTTCATCGACCAGATCCATAAGTATGGACCAAAAGGCGATTCATCCTCCCACGACAAGCCACTCACGGGAAGGTCATTAATAAAACCTGCACTGGAGACGATTTCTCCGCTTCTGTCAATAGCATATATCACACTGGCATCGCCACTCACCCAGAAAAGATCCTGTTCTGCATCATAGGCAAGGCCATTTTGGTAATAAAACGGACCGGGGATTTTTACTCCGGTTTTTTCACCTGTGGCAATATCTATCTGCCTGATGGTATCAATGTCAGCGACATACAGAAAGCTGCCATCCCAGGCGAGATCTTTCCATCCGGCGAATTCAATGCCGTAGCTGTAGGTCTCCAGCAGGGAATCTCCGGCAGCATTTATCTTGTAAAGCTTGTGGATGTAGTTATCATCAGGATCAAAGCCTGTGACCCACCAATGGCCGTCAGCAAACTCAACTCCGGAGATGCCTCTGTCGGGGGTGGGCGTGAGGATTCCCACATTAAATGCTCCAAGCGTGTCACCTGTGTTCTGACTGAACCCTTGGGTTGGAAGCACCGAAAACAGGATTGCTATAATTATTATGTATGATAATTTCTTCATAGTCTGTTAGTTTGTATTATTCAAACAACAGAATCCTGAAATGGTTTTTGTTTTAATAATGGAACGCATAGCTTCAGCAGAATCTGCAGTGTTCCGCAGAGTGGTTTAAGTTTTGTTTTGAATTTAACAAACCGCGAAACAGTGCTTTAACACGGTTTAACCTCTGCATTCCATAACACACGAAAGATTAATTAATTATAAACTTACCGGTAAATAGTAATCTGTTATTCTCAATTTTAATGATATAGATCCCCGGAGCCAAAGTGCTGACATT
>CAZQNY010000218.1:0-2562 GCA_964594665.1 uncultured Bacteroidales bacterium | reverse complement strand
GTGAAAAACAATGAATGGTCGTATCATACAGGGGGTGTGAAAGTGCTGATTGACAAGAATGATTTTACCCTTACCCTTGGCAAAGAGAGGGTTCGGTTCGACCTGGCGCTGATTGCTATTCATGGTACTCCCGGCGAAGACGGTAAGCTGCAAAGCTATTTTGAAATGTTACAGATTCCTGTTTCCACATGTAACAGCTTTACCTCGTCACTGACTTTTAACAAGTATTTTTGCCTGAACGTGGTGAAGTCACTGGGTGTTAAATGTGCTCCCGGCGTACTACTTCATCCCGGTGATACGGTGGAAGTGGACGATATTATCCGTATAACCGGATTGCCATGTTTTGTGAAACCCAATAAGGGCGGCTCCAGCGTGGGAATGTCGAAGGTAAATGAGGCCGAAGCTTTGCCCGCCGCAGTGAAACGGGCATTTGCTGAAGATGATGAAGTGCTGGTGGAACGTTTTATCCGCGGACGTGAGCTAACGTGTGGCGTGTTCCGTGATAATGGAAAGGTGCGTACTCTTCCTCTAATAGAGATCGTAAGTAAAAAAGAGTTTTTTGATTTTGAAGCCAAATACGACCCCTCTCTGGCCGATGAGATTGTCCCGGCACCTGTAAAGCTGCACCTGGAAGTACGTATTAAGGAGCTTTCCGCAATGCTCTATGAAAAGCTTAATTGTAAGGGTATTGTCAGGTTTGACTATATTGTTGATGATAATGAAATCTGGTTTCTGGAAGTGAATACTGTTCCCGGAATGACAGGTGAGAGCCTGGTGCCAAAGATGGTACGTGAAGCAGGAATCGCGGTCAGTGATTTCTATACGACTATTGTTGAAGATGCACTGGCATAACCATTTTACTTTTTTCTTTCCGGTTCGTACTATGAATAAAAAACCGGTATTTTGAATAATAACTATCATGTTCGTGATATAAAGCAGGGCGACCGTACCGCATTCAGGTCTTTTGTGTCTGATACATCCGATAAAGGGTTTTTCCTGGCGCTGAAGCTGCTGGGCGACCCCGATGAAGCGCGTGACGCACTGCAGGATGCCTATGTCAGCGTTTGGGAGAAGAGAAAATCTTTACATGAAGATAGAAATATTTCGCCCTGGCTGATGAAAATTATCGTAAACAGATGCTATGATGTGTTGCGGAAATCTGCACGAACAGCAACTATGTCGGAGGGAAAAATTGTTGCCCGGAATTTGCAGTCAACTGATTTTAACCACCAAATGGATACCCTTGAAATGGGGCATGTGCTAAATGAACTTGCACGAATGTTGCCACCCAAACAAAAGATAGTCTTTGTGCTTAGTGAAATCGAAGGCTATTCCAATAAAGAAATTTATCAAACAACAGGGATCTCGCAAAATAGCGTGAAAACAAATCTTATGCTCGCCAGGAAAAAGGTGAAGGAGATGGTGAAAAATTATTATGCAGAAGCTAAATCAATAGAAGTATCATGAGTAATGATCAGTATCATAAGTTTTTGGAACAGGTGAAAAAACATGAACCTGTTATGCCGGGAAAAACGGACTTTGTGGACAAGGTGCTGCGGGAAACAGAATACCGCTCAAACAGAACACAATGGAATGAATCGGTTCTTTTCCGATGGACCGGCTACCGTGCTGTCCGATATGCGATGACCGGCGCTGCAGCAGCATGCCTGATCCTTTTTGCTGTTCAGAATGCAATTCTTTTTGACCGTATTCAAAAGGTTGAAAATCAGGTTATCATGCAGCAGCAGAACCCCGTGAGCCTCCATCAGGTGAGTGCTTCCCAGATAGAATCTTTTTTACAAACCTATGGTTCATTTCGTAGTAGTGACAGGAGTATGGACGAATTACTCGAACAAAATCATGAGCTACAAAGGTTTCTGAAGAACCATCCGGAAGTAAAAAAGATGATGGAACAGGAAACCTCGCTGTTTGATGGTGTTCCAAAGGTTTCATTATAATAAAAGAAGTAGTCATGAAAATCAATCAAAATCTCTTTATCACCGGCCTGTTGGCCATTTCTCTGACCTTCTCGTCGTGTCTGGAAACCCATGTTACCAACAAGGTGAATTCCGATGGTTCGGTACTGCGTACTGTTGTGTGTACATCCGACGATATTGATGACTTTGACTTTTCAGAATATCCTGTTCCTGTTGATGAAACGTGGCAAAAGGAAGTTACTTTTAAATTTGACTCCATTGAAAATGATTCAGGATTATTGGTTCCGGATACGGATACCATCTGGGTTTATACCTACGAAAAGATGTTTGACAACTCCGATGTTCTCAATGAAGCCTATACCTCCGGTAAGGATCGTTTTAATCATACAAAGCGCACCGTTGAATTTAAAAAGCAGTTTCGATGGTTTTATTCCAATATTTTATTTAGTGAAAAAGTGGAGTCGTTGATAGAGGGTATTGATCCTGAGGAATATTTCACTGCTGAGGAGTTTGAGGTTTTTAATATGCAGGATCATGAACGGATAACCTACATAAATCATGCTGACAGTGTGCAAAGAAAGACCTTTGTGGAGCATGTGGAAGCAAAAACCGAAGAATGGATGAC
>CAZQNY010000217.1:0-2594 GCA_964594665.1 uncultured Bacteroidales bacterium | reverse complement strand
TTACATCTGTTCCAACACTGCACCGTGTTGCATCATCACAGACCGACATTCCGTATATACCCACATACGCATCATGATAGTTTCTTTCTGAACGATTATAAATATCATAATGGATAAATATGGTGTTGTCAAGTGTTTCATCCTCCGGGTTATCAAAGGCATAGGCCATTGCATGTACCTCGGCCTTCATGCGCATACCATTGGTGTTTGCATGTCCGACATCATCATTTATCATAAAGAAAATTGCCTCATCACCCCGAATCAAAGGATAATCGCCCTGATTAGGCTCATAAATGCCATTTTCGTTTTTGTCATAATAGGGCGCCAGTTGCGCTGCCTCGCCATTCTCCGGATTTCCATTTCCCGGCCATGTGCTGATCTCTTCCGGCATTTCATATTCAGGATTATTGTAGTTGTTCACATGATTCGCAATCATGCCACGGTCTGTTTTCCATATCCGGACATACTTCGATTTATAATCGTTGTCATAACTGCCGGATATCGGTCCGGGTTGGAAATCAACATTTATTTTTTCGGTAAGATAATTAATAAGATGTCTGTTCCCGGAAAAGTGCATGTAGTCATCTTCAGAAATTGCTGTAATCCACAGTGATGATTCCTCCATTGCGGGCCATTTCCCGTGCTCATTTTCACATAAAAATTCCGAATCACCATAGGTAGCTGCGTTAGACAAGTTATAAAATGGAGTGATTATGTTGTTGAAATTGATTCCGTGACTATTAAATCGCGCTGTGAGTTTATTTGTTTTTAAAACATCTGTCTGTTGCTTTCTGTTTTCAATATGAATATTGATGGATGATAGCGCCTGTGTCTCATCATCAAAAGTCACCAGATAGTGATATTGTGTCCAGCCTGTATATCCAAGTGCAGGATAGATAACCCCGTTCATTCCTTCAGCAACAATTTCACATTTGTTGTCAATATAATGACCCTCATAATCTCCAAAAAATTCCACTTCGACAGGTGTGCGGTCACCAAAACTGTCGTTTTCCAATACGTTTATCGTTTCTGTTTGAATTCCAATGCAGTAAGCTGTGTCGCGATTTGCCACGGGGAAATTCTCAAACGGAATAATATTCACAATGATGTATCCTGTATCCGAAACGATTTCAGGTTGTGTTTTTCTTTTCACCGTATAAGGTAGTTTATAAACGCCTGCCAGGTTAACGGTGTCAGGAAACTTCGATTTTATCAGCAATCTATCGCTATCTCCAATAAAGTCATTGTAGTAACCCGGCAAAACATGTTTCATAGAGTTCGTCCGGAGCTCATAGCTTTCAGGGTCTGTATCATTATCCAGAAATCCGGTCAATATTTCCGTACTGTTCAGATCCCAAACTACAGTATCATTATTGGCTATTGGTAAAGAAGTGTTTTCATTAACAGATATTGAAACCCGGACCCACTCCGAGTGGGTTAATGAATTACCAGCTTTTTTAAGGTGGTATTCGAAAAACAGCGGTTCTTCTGCATAGGTATAAACTGCAATTTCCGGGATTTCGGAATCGGTATAGATTTCAAATCTCTTGTCATAGTATAGATAAGGAATATGATATTCAATAATTTCATCATTATAGATGTCATTTTCAAGCAAATTAACAGGTGTACGTACTCCGGCAGTAACGGTGAACCGGTCAGGATTGGCTATCGGTAATTCATTGTTTTCCGATACATTTACACGTAAGGTCCCTATGTCGTATGTATCTTCATACATTATAACATATTGTACAGAGTCTGTTCCATGGTAGTATCCGTCGGGTTTGCATATAATTGTGTTTCCCGAAATTGAAAAGTCCACTTGTCCTGTTTCTGATCTCAACTCAACAAGGGCGGCAGTCGTCGGTGTATCATTTGAAAGTACTTCAAAAGTATAGGGATATCCGGCAATAACATCGTATTCATCATCGTTGGCAAAAACCTGCTGTTCGCCCCCGGTAACTCTATAATGTATCCATGCTGTATCTGTTAGTCTACTGGTTTTATCTTCGATATAATAAGATGTGGAATCAACTCCTGGTGAACCGAAGGCAAAAAATTCAAGGTATTTTCGATTGTGCACTTCAGCAAAGCCCAGGTTCTGGTATTTCACGGCATTTCTAACGTTCCAGATAGAATATTCATCCTCACTATAGTCATTCTCAGAAACGTCAATTGATATATAGCCGTTAACCGGCACTTCAATGTAATCGTCTTCTGCTACCGGAGGTTCCCAGGGCTCGCCAATTACATTTATAGTTATAGTAGCCGGGTTGGAGTATGCAAACTCATCATTTACCCTGCAGGCATAATAGGTGTATATTTTTGTTCCAACAGCTGATCTGCTTGCTGTATAAACGATGGTAGAGTCATTAAAACTACCAGGGTATGGCGTAATTGTTAGTATTTTTAATTCTTTGCCCAAAGGATCAGTGTCATTGTCAAGTGGCCTGATAGTAATCTCCTCGCCGACATTCAACGTGTACGCATCATTGTTTGCCACAGGATAGGTTTGGCTGAAAGAAAAAAGACTTGTAAGTAGTAAAACATACAGTAAACTCAAGTTTTTCATGATATATCGGGTTAGCTTTATATGA
>CAZQNY010000216.1:0-2647 GCA_964594665.1 uncultured Bacteroidales bacterium | reverse complement strand
AACCTTGGTGCTGATGATAAAATCACTGGCCCTGTTTATGCAGTAGGTTCAAATATCGACAACTATCTGCGTGTTTCTCCACGCGTTACATATACCAGTGGCAAAGTAAAAATCGGCCTTGAAGGCGTTTACCATGTTGCCGCATACGGTACTCCCAATGAGTATTATGTTGTTGAAAATACAACTGATTCACAGGCTATCAGAGTATTGACTTCTGTAGCTTATGTATTCTAAATATTATTCCCGACAGGGTTTAACTTAGTATAGTTTTGATGTTTATGGATTGCCCCCGGTAGCGAAAGTTATCGGGGGCATTTTTTATGGAAGGTCTTTAACAATGCGAAAGCCCACATTGCTGTCACATTTATGTGGTTCATTACAGCAACGGTCGGCCGAGCGGCAACAACCGGCATAATCAAACCAGCTACCACCACGGAAGACACGGTAATAGCCTATCTCAGCTCCTTTAGGATTATTGAGCGTACAGGCAGGATAGTTACCATACCAGTCACTGCACCACTCCCACACATTCCCGGCCATATCATACAATCCCCACGCATTGGGTTCAAAAGAGCCCACAGGAAGCGTCATCTTAACATAACCTCCTTTATCATTGTCACCATAGGGATAGTTTCCGTCGTAATTGGCCTGTTGGGTAGTAATATTTTCACCGGTATAGAAAGGTGTTGTGGAGCCCGCGCGGCAGGCGTATTCCCATTCTGCTTCTGTGGGCAGGCGGCAGCCCATCCATTCGGCAAACGCTTTGGCATCATCCCAGCAAACATATATTACCGGCCGCTGTCCCCTCCCCCACTTTTCATCGTAGGGCTTTATATTTCCTGTCGCCTCACAGAAAGCATCATATTGCTCAAAGGTAATCTCATAACGGCTCATCTGAAACGCATCAATCTTTACCCGGTGGCATTTCTCGTCTTTCTCATGATTAACCTCTGCCGACGGGCTTCCCATAATAAAAGTACCTCCGGGGATATCCACAAAATCAATCTCAGGGCGCTTTTGTCCATTTACTGCCAGCGCAGAAAACATTGTCAGGGCAGCAACAATTGCAGCCGCTTTTTTCCCCGTTTTAATAAAATATTGATTTCTCATGCCTGTATCTCTTTACTTCGTTCAATACGAAAAAACAATGGTTCAACATCCGGCCATTGAGCCGGCAAGAGAGTACGCATTTAGAAGGGTTGCACTGCACCATTGGATGCATTGCAAAGATAAACAGTTCTTATGGAAACCACAATTTTACAGGAACAGTAATTAAATAAAGCGGTGAGTTTTTACCTCCATTTTTTTCATTACGTCAAAAAAAACACTTGTACCAGACTTATATTATACATATCTTTGTAAGACAGATACCAACAACAGGCAGACAAAAAAATCAAATAACGAACATACAAAGAAATTGCTCCTGACATTTTTACCGATGTCAGAAGCCTTAATTACCTGAATACCAAGATACCATCCCGGTCTATTAAATTTTTGACAGGGGTGGTTTTTTTATAGTATCAGATTTATATTTGTTAAAAAAAGGTATTTAAAAGAACTTTTTCTTCTCTTCGGGAGTTAAAAATGTCCAGGCCACAATACGGGTAGATTTATTTCCCGTACCCATAGGAATGGTTTTCACATCCTCAGCGCCGTATTTTTCCAGCGCTTTATGGATTCCTTTCAGGTTCGATTGCTTTGACACCAACGTAGAAAACCAAAAGCAGTTTTTCCCAAAATTCCGGCTTTCACGAATCATATTATGGATAAAAGCATGTTCCCCGCCTTCGCAGATAAGCTCCTGGCTCACACCGGAAAAATTACGTTCCGGGGAATCCGTTTTTTTACCGGTAAGATTTTTCACCTTCCGTTGTGAGCTCTTTAAAGCCTCATCGGCAGAAGCATGAAACGGCGGATTGCAGATGGAGAGATGGATTTTTTCGTGATGGTTAATAACGCCATAAAAGACATCAGCGGGATTTTCCTGCAATCGCAGCTCCACCTTATTTTTCAAAGAAGCATTACCATCGACGATGGCCTTTGCAGAAGCAATGGAAGTAGCATCAATATCGGAAGCAATAAAGCGCCATTGGTACTCGGTAACGCCAATCACGGGATAGATACAGCTCGCGCCGGTGCCCACATCCAGGCAAACAACCGACTCGCCGGCGGGCATTTTGCCATAGTTAGACGCCTGCAGCAGGTCGGCCATATGGTGGATATAATCGGCGCGCCCCGGAATTGGCGGGCAGAGGTTGTGATCGGGAAAGAGCCAAAAGGCGATGCCATAATAATGACGCAGGATCGCCGTGTTGAGCGCACGAACGGCTGCGGGGTCGGCAAAATCCACCGAAAGGGCGCCGTATTTATTGGTTTTCACGAACGATTTTAGTTGCGGCAGCGCCTCCACAAGCGCCTCCAGGTCGTAGGGTTCTCTGTTCCGGTTTCTTTTATGCAGACGTGCTTTCTGAGGAGTATTAGAAGTATGTTTATCAATGTCCATATAACGATCTTTTCGCCGGCAAGATACGGAAAATTCCCCGGAGCGAAGCACAACCGGAAAAAGCCCGCTGTGATTCATTCTTAGGGGTTGCCCCCCCTCAATATTCAATATTCTACATTCTGATATCAATATTAACAAACCACC
>CAZQNY010000215.1:0-2671 GCA_964594665.1 uncultured Bacteroidales bacterium | reverse complement strand
TTATGGGTACTGTCGTGGCAATACTCTATTTTTTGCCTGTAATTACCGGCGCAATCGCCGACAGGGTAGGATACCGGAAAGTACTTGTTGTGGCATACCTTATTCTGGCTTCCGGATACTTGCTTATGGGGCAGGTGTCATCGTATTCAGCAATGTTTCTGGTGTTTCTTTATGTGGCCGTAGGTGCTGCACTTTTTAAACCTGTAATATCCGCTTCAATAGCGAAAACCACCGACGAAAGTAACTCTTCCATTGGCTTTGGAATTTTTTATATGATGGTGAATATTGGTGCTTTTCTGGGTCCCATTTTTGCCGGTAAATTCAGAGAAATATCCTGGAACTATGTCTTTGTGATGTCAGCAATTATTATCAGCCTCAATTTTATTGTGCTGTTTCTCTTTTTTAAAGAACCTGAACGGGAAGATAATGGCGAGCCATTGGGTGTTGCCATGAAAAAAGCACTTACAAACATCATTGTAACCCTCAAAGACTGGCGGTTTTTACTTTTCCTGGTTATAATAATCGGCTTTTGGTCTATGTATAACCAGCTCTTCTATACCCTTCCGGTGTTTATTGATCAATGGATTGACACGACCGTTTTATACGATAAAATCCAAAATTTCTGGCCCTGGCTGGGTCGCGTTATTCCCGGTGCTTCTGAAGGCGTTGTGAACCCTGAAATCCTTACCAATATTGATGCACTCTATATTGTTATTTTTCAGATAATGGTCTCAACATTTGTAATGAGGTTTAAGCACCTTAATGCCATGATTGGCGGTATCCTGGTGTCCAGTATCGGAATTGGACTGATGTTTGCCTTTAATAATGTCTTTTTCCTCTTTCCTTCCATATTGGTTTTTGGATTGGGCGAAATGGCCAGTTCACCAAAAATCACGGAATATATCGGGAAAATTGCACCCCACGATAAGGTGGCGCTTTATATGGGCTGTTCTTTTCTTCCTATGGCGGGCGGAAATTTCTTTGCAGGAATCTTAAGTGGTTCTGTTTATGGCCACATATCCGATAAAACCCATCTTCTTCAGAACCTGTTGACTGAAAAAGGAATTTCATTTCCTCAATTATCTGAAACTTTTACACAAAATGACCTTTATACCTTTGCCGGAGATAAACTCGGTTTATCACAAACTGAACTTACCTCTTTTCTCTGGAGTCAGTGTCATCCTCAAAGTATATGGTATATCTTCACCGGGATAGGCCTTACTACAGTTGTGGCATTGTTCCTTTACGATCGGTTTGTTGTTAAAAAGGCTTAATCGGGTTTATTTTCTTCAGCAGAACTGTTTTTATCCTTATTTTCCGGCTTGTATGAATAGGATATGGCTCCTTTGTGGGTGGTGTTTACAGGGTTTACTTTCCTTTTGCGCTTTCCTTCGAGCTCATATTCATCCCAGGGCAGGGTGGTATCTTCATCAGGGACATCTTCAAGGCTTCGGAAGTTATCGGCAGGGCCTTCCTTGCGAAACAGAAAAGCCAGAATAACGCCTGTAACAGCACCCATTAGGTGCGACTCCCATGATATATTGCGCTCCGGGAAGAAGTCGGGGAAAAAGCCCCAGATAAGGCTTCCATAGAAAAAGACAACGATTAGGGCGAATGCTGCCAGATCGTAGCGCCGGCGAACCAGTGCCCCTGTAAGATGAAAAGCTGCCAAAGCATATACTACACCACTGCTGCCAACATGCGTGCTGCCTCCGCGTGCAAAGACCCACGTCCATAAACCGGTGATAAGCCAGGAAAAAAATAAAACCTTTACTGCGATGGGCTTGTAAAGGATAAATAAACCCGTTCCCAATACCAGAAACGGCACTGCATTGCTCCACAAATGATTAAAATCGCCGTGTAATAACGGAGCTGTGATAACGCCGGTCAAACCCCGGATGTCCAGAGGAATAAGACCGAAGCGGTTTAATCCCAGCCCCAAAAGATGATCCGTGAGATGGATGACAAACATCAGAACTACCAATGCAAGAGGTATTTGCATGCCCTTCCAGAGGACTTTCCCTACTGTTTTATCTCCCATTTTACCGCTGTTAAATATTCTTAAAACATCAAATGTACAAACTCTTCTCCGGTTTTTTATACTACCTTTGGGGTTCTTTATACAAACATTGAAAAGAACCTTTTAATATGCATATCAGAATCGTTGGTTTAACAACCATTTTATTGTTATTGTTTTCCCTGTGTTCTTTTGCGCAGGAATCGGATGTTCAGGAAGCAGCAAAAAAAATCGGACGGGGACTTTCGCTGATTGATTATTTCTATGTTGATGATGTAAACCCCGATGAATTGGTGGAAACAGCTTTCCGTGAAATGCTCAAGGAACTCGACCCCCATTCGGTGTATATGGATGCTAAAGAAACAAAAGAAGCCAATGAACCACTGGAAGGCAAATTTGATGGTATTGGTATTCAGTTTCAAATCTTTAAGGATACCATCCTCGTGGTATCTCCCATTACAGGTGGCCCTTCTGAAGCATTGGGGATACTGGCCGGTGATAAGATTATTACCATTGATGGTGAAGAAGCTTTTGGCGAAAAAATAAATAATGAATGGGTTCGCAAACATCTGCGTGGTGATAAGGGTACTCAGGTAACAGTTGAAATTTATCGAAAAGGGCAGGATGATCTTCTGGAATACACCATTACAAGAG
>CAZQNY010000214.1:0-2682 GCA_964594665.1 uncultured Bacteroidales bacterium | reverse complement strand
ATACCTGTCAGGTCATCGCCAACCTGACAACCCCACAACATCTCCCCCTCCGGCTATCGTCAACACCAAAACTTTCCCTATCTTTACCAAAAAGAAAATCCAACTATGAGTCAGGCGAAAAAATTCGGGGCTTTTGCCGGTGTCTTTACACCATCCATATTGACAATCCTTGGTGTTATAATGTATATGCGTCTGGGCTGGGTCGTGGGCCAGGCAGGGCTTATCAACACCCTTGCGATCATCTTTATTGCACATATCATCAGTGTTACCACCGGATTAAGCATTTCAAGCATTGCCACGGATAAGAAGATCCGTACAGGCGGAATTTACTACATGCTAAGCCGCAGTCTGGGCCTTCCGGCGGGCGGTGCTATAGGCCTCACCATCTTTGTGGGCACGGCTCTTAGCATCTCACTGTATATTGTGGGTTTTGCCGAGTCGTTTCTCTCACTGGATGCCGTGGCAAATTTCCTGCACCTCACTCCTGGCATCGACGGATACCGTATTGTTGGCACGGTAGTAATCATTATCCTCGTCATTCTGGCACTTATCAGCACTTCGGTCGTAATAAAAACCCAATATTTCATCCTTGGAGCCATTGCCTTGTCGCTAATCAGCATTGTAGTGGGTATTTTCTGGCGTGTGGGCTATCATCCATCGCAAACGGCAATCAGTATGGCAGAAGGAGCTGATGCGCTACCGGTAATTTTTGGTATATTCTTTCCTGCGGTAACGGGATTTACTGCCGGTGTAGCGATGTCGGGAGATTTAAAAAATCCGAAAAAAGACATTCCAAAAGGCACTCTGCTGGCCATTCTTGTGGGATTAATCGTATATGTTTCACTGGCTGTTTTATTTGCTGTATTTATCCGTCGCGACATGCTCGTTGGGGATCCTAATTTTCTTTTGAAGATTGCCTGGTTTTCGCCATTGGTGATTGCCGGTATCTGGGGAGCAACGTTAAGCTCAGCACTTGGAGGTATTCTTGGTGCACCGCGTATTATGCAGGCCATTGCCATGGATAAAATTATGCCACGGATTTTTGCCAGGGGAGCAGGAAAAAGCAACGAACCCCGCAATGCGCTTATTCTTACGTTTCTGATTGCTGAGGCAGGAATCCTTATCGGTGAGCTTAATGTTATTGCCGGTGTTGTTTCCATGTTTTATATTGCAGCTTACGGGTTCATCAACCTTGCTTTCACCCTTGAAAACTGGGCTTCCACCGACTTCAGGCCTTCTTTCAAAGTCAACCGCTGGATAGGTATTATCGGGTTTATTGCCTGCTTTGCGGTAATGTACGAGCTTGATGCTCCGGCGATGATTGCTGCCATCGTAATCATTGCGGTAGTATACCTGCTTCTTCGCAGGAAAAACCTGCAATCGGAGTATGGCGATGTATGGACCAGCGTATGGAACTCACTCACCCGCAGTGCATTGCACAGAGCCAACAAACGAACCCTTGAGGAGCGCAACTGGCGTCCCAACATTATTCTGTTCAGCGGTGGCACCAAATCCCGTCCTTATCTTGTGGAATTCGGCAAATGGCTCGCCGGGAAGCATGGTTTTCTCAGCAATTTCGACCTCACCACCGGGAAAGGAGCTGTCAGCATCACAAAAAAACAGCAACAGACAGAAACCCCTGATGAGGCAGGAATTTTTACCCGAAACCATGTTTGTGAAGATATTTATGAAGGTATCGAAACCATTGCTCAGACGTATGGTTTCAGCGGCATTGAGCCTAACACGGTATTTATGGGCTGGGCGAACCAAACCCGGGATGCCGATCGTTTTGTAAAACTTCTGGAAAACCTTTACCGCCTGGACCTCAATGTGCTGATGCTCGACTATGACCACCGAAAAGGCTTTGGCAAACAAAAACTCATCGATATCTACCTGCGGCCTGATGACCTCAACGGTATCTTTCCTTTGTTCATTGTCAGGTTCCTCTGGTATACCGATATATGGGCAAAAAGTAAGCTGCGTGTAATGGTTATCAACGACCATAACGAGGACTCAAAAACCATCTTCAGGTCTGTAAATCAGATACTTGACAAAGTTCGCATTGATGCTGGTATACGGGTATTAAATAACCAGCTTGAGCATAGGCCGCATCACGAAATTATTCGTAATGAATCGGAAGAGGCTGACCTTATTATTATGGGCATCCCTGACTTTGAAAAGCAGAACAGTGAAGAATGGATTAAAAACACTGATATTCTGTGTCGTGATTTAGGATCAGTTCTATTGGTTAAATCATCGTCAGAATTTGAAAGGCTGAACCTTGGTTACCGCCTTGATATGCCCCTGCAAACGGAGTTAGATCTCGATACATCTGATATTCAGGTTACTGTACCAACAATCGTTCATCCTGAACTGGCCGAACAAACAACCCCGGTTATAAATGAACTTATCTCAGGAGTTAATAATTACGCAAAAGCTACCCATAAGATCGGTGAGCGCTTTAATCATTTTTTCACTACAATAGAAAAAATCACTAATGACTCACTGTCAAAGGCTTTGGAAGAGGTTGCCCAGGGAAATGATTCAATCAATGCATACAGAAATACCTATAGAAAACTTATTATAAACCTTCGCAAGGAGTACACCGGACTGGAGGAACAAATACTGCCATTTGCAGTTGCCACGCTGCGAAATGCCGGGGAGCACCTGGCAGAACAGCAG
>CAZQNY010000213.1:0-2775 GCA_964594665.1 uncultured Bacteroidales bacterium | reverse complement strand
ATTCAACACCTTCATGGACGCATGATAACGGAAGATGTTTACACAATACTTCTTTTTAAGCATCATATGAACGTAAAAGAATAAACATTGTTTTTCTACTACTCTTCGTTTTTGAAAAACGGGATATTCATTTTCGAACATACACACACAATACATTGATTACAAACCACTTAACTCTTTTTGTATTTAAAAAGAATAAAAAAAAAATCAAAACCCATCATGTTTCTATTCATTTTTGAACAGTAAAAAATACCGCAAAAACTCCGCACAAACATAAATACCTCAATATCAGTATTTTACATTTTATGGCACGAGCATTGTTTAAGTGAAAGCACACTACAACACTAGAAAAACAAAAAACTACAGATATGAAAACATTAGTAACACTCGCAGCAACACTTCTCATTTCACTAAACATTTTCGCTCAGATATCTCAATCAGAGCAAATCACAATCACAGCCAGTTTAAATACTACAATGGCATTGGATGTAACGAACGAGCCTATCAGTTTTGAATTCTCCACATTAGATGATTATGAAGATGGACTTGGCGGAAAATTCAGCACCTACAGCACCAACGCAAGTATCAGCTCTACATCAAACTGGGAATTTGGATACAAAGCGTCAGGTCAGTTAACACATTCTGACGGATCAACTACAATGCCACTTGACAACATTGGAGTAACCATTGACTGGACAGGAACAAACAGCGCAAAAAACTACTGTAAAAACACGCCACTGGCTCTTGACGATGAGAACATCCTTCTTATCGGCCAGCAAGGCAACCAGTCGAACGCCGGTGACAACGAAGCCAACTCTTTTGTAATCTACTGGGAAATGGGTACTACAGATGGTAACATGAACGATGAGAGTCTCTTTGAGCAGGATCTAAAAAAAGGATTATACAACGTAAATGTCGAATTCATCATCACAGAGGTAATCGACTAAAAAAAATACTAAAGCAATCATTCAGACGGTAAATGGGGGTTTACCAATGGTTGGGCCGGGGATTCTTCTCCGGCTCTCTTTTTATATTAAAAAAACCGCCACCTGAAAACAGGCGGCGGATCCGAAAAAATTCAAAAAAAGGAGATAAAAAATTATAAAACTTCTATTTCATAGGATAATTCAGCTGCCTTCCCGAGCATATAACTGATACCGCAATAACGTTCCTGCGACAAAGAGACTGCTTTTTCAAGCTTTGCCATCGGCAGGTTTTCGCCTTTAAACTGATAGGTTAATTTAATATGGGTAAAATAAACAGGATGCTCATTATTGGCAGTAGCGTCCACCTTAACATTAAAGAACTCAGGTTCGACTTTCATTTTTGCAAGAATTGAAATAACATCCATTGAAGTACATCCTGCCAGTGATGCCAGCAGCAACTTTTTGGGCGTCATTCCTTTTCCCTCCCCTCCTACTTTGGGGACTGCATCCATCATAACCGTATTTTGCTCATCAGCGGCTTCAAAAGCCATTTTTCCTTTCCAGGTAACATCTACATTCATGGTTTTTCAATTTAATTTAACAATGAAACAAACCATTATCAGGATAGTTCAAAAGGCAGCTCTTAAGGCTATTGAATAATAATTCTATGAACATCTACAGTGCTATTCACCTGCACTTTAACAAAATAAATACCACGGGACAGATCATCCAGTGACAAAGTATTTACACCGTCGGAAATAAATTGCTTTACAATACGGCCATTGGAATCAATAATAACACAATTTGCTTCAGGAGCTGCTTCAATTGTTATTATACCAGAGCACGGATTGGGATATACTGCTGCTATAATATTTTCCTGAATTTCATCAATAGCAGTTGAGTTGGAGTAATGAAATGCCATGGCTTCAGGGCTGATACCGATATCAAATGTTGCAACCTGTTCACCGGAAAGGTTGTATACCACACCTGTTCCGCTGGAATAATAGTCGGTATAATTAACCCATAAAAGAGCAGATTCTTTTTCATAGGCTGCAGAAGCATAGGAAATCCAGCTGGCTGAACCCGGGTCCGGAGCCACCTCAGTAAAAACAGCATTATTGAAATCATACCATGCTATCGTATTATTATATAATAAGAAGGAGCGGTCATTGTCCTCATCCATACCGGCACCAAAACCAAAAACAGCTTCATTATAAAGTATTTCGAATGAAGCAGATACCGGATCATACGCAACAAAAGAACCATTTGTTCCCAGATAAGGTGTTTTGCAGGTTATCCATAACCTATCATTTTTATGGTAAATATTAAAAATACCCACAGCACCTTCACCCATATCGATAACCCTTTGAACGGTATAGGTATCCAGATCCAAAACTGCAAGGCTACCAGTTGTTGACGACCAGTCGCCCGGAACGGTGATATAAATCGAGTCGGCGCAATAATTCACATAGGCAGCATCAGCATTAATGTCGGCAATATCCATCACCAGAGACAGGTTTTCAGGATCAAAGACCTTCACATAGACACCATCAGCAGGAGGCCCTGCGGAACCTGCCTGACGCGTAAGCCATAACTGGTTGTTGACCATTGACAGTTTATTGGTATTTGACACAGCAATAGCAGCATATCGGCTGCTAGTGGTAAGGTCGTAGGCAACAAGGCTGTCCATGGCAGCCACGAACATACGATCACCGTAAATAAGCATATCAGTAACAGCCTGGGTATAGATGGTATTAAAAGGCGTCACAGAATAATCAGAAGGATCAATTTTTTTCACTTCGACATAGTCATCCGGATTGGAGAAGCCACCACCGGCAGCGATATAAAC
>CAZQNY010000212.1:0-2803 GCA_964594665.1 uncultured Bacteroidales bacterium | reverse complement strand
TATCAGGAAATTGCCGACTTCACGTCCGGGAAAGACCACTCCACACACCAGATGGCAGTGCAAATCCTTAATGAAGAGCTTGAACATGAAACGGACATCGAGGACTGGATGGCCGACCTCGAGCGCATGAAGGAAGAGTGGAGGAAAATAAGGCTTTAAAACCTCTTGGTTAAAATTTTATACCTATTTATAAATCGCTGATTTTATGTTTTTTGTCAGGTAACATACACATAAAATCAGCGGTTCTATTTGTGCTCTTCTTCTTTTTTTAAACCATGCCAGGTGTGATTACCATCCGTATTTTTACAATTTTTGATTTTCCACATTCACAACCCACCATGCTCACCACTAACATTGACATTTCCAAAAATATGTTCTATCTTAGGGCGTCAAATATATAGTCATTAAACCAACCAAATAATCATATGCCATAAGTGCTGCCTATGGATATAAAAAACAAAATCCTAAACAATCTTTATCTGGAAAATTTCAACCGGATGAAGACACTGAGTATCGTATTTCTGGCAGTTGGGGTTTTTACCTTAATCTCGGATTTTTCCTCCTTTAGTCCATGGAATAAAGAAATCCTCCCCTACTATAAAATCCTTGATCTTTGCTTTACTTCAGTCTCCGTAATTGCAGTATTTTACTACAGGTTGGCAAAAGTCAAAAGATTTCGCGTAAATAATAATATAATAAAATTAAACATCGTAATTCTAATTCTTTGGACCACTATAGTTTGCGGAATAGAATATACCGGCTCCGGGTTTTCAACTTACATTGCAATGCTGCTATTGTCGCTGCTGTATTTAAATTTTAGCCCTGTGTTTTTCACAAGCTTAATATGGGCATCTACTATTCTTCTCTTAATCATCATTAACTATAGTTCCTATTCCGAAAATGTATTTACCTCTACTGCATTTGTTATTCTTCCTATAAGTACTATTTCAACATTGCTATCGTTTCTATACCGAAAAGAAAAAATCCGCTCGCTGGAATACCTATACAATAACAAAGAACTTACAAAGGAGCTAAAGCGGGTTAAAGAAGATTTAAAAAGAGAAGTTAAAAAAAGAGGTGGAAAAATACAGCTCGAAAAAGATCGTTTTAAAGCACTTATCAACAAATTACAACAAGGAATACTGTATGTAAATACAGAAGGGGAAATTCTGGAGGTGAACAAATCCATACTAGAAATCATGGGCTCTCCTTCTCCCGAAGCCACAAAGGCAATTAATATTCTTACTTTTCAGCCTTTAATAGATCAGGGATTTACTGAAAAATACAAAAACTGTGTTTTGAATGAAACCACAACCTCAGGGAATGGTATATACACAACAAAATGGGGCAAAAAATTATTTATCGAATATTATTTTGTACCCATAAAGGAAAATAATGCACTGGATGGAATTTTGGCTTGTATTGAAGATATCACTGAAAGAAAATGTATAAATGATGAATTAATATTAGCAAAAGAAAAAGCAGAAGAGAGCAACAGATTAAAATCAGCATTTCTTGCAAATATGAGTCATGAGATACGTACTCCGATGAATGGTATACTGGGCTTCCTGAATTTATTACGCGAACCTGATACCACAAAAACAAAACAGGAAAAGTATATCGGGATAATTAACAAATCAGGAGAAAGACTTCTCAATACGATCAACGACATCATCGATATATCAAAAATAGACTCAAAGCAGATTAAACTCTCATCAGAGACTGTCAATATCAGCGAGATGATAGAGACTTTAGCTGAGTTTTTCAACCCTCAATGTTTGAAGAAAGGGCTAAAACTCGTCATTGCCCCGGATTTATTATCTGAAAAGATCATCATTAAAAGTGACGGTACGAAAATAAACTCAATATTCACAAACCTTATAAAAAACGCCATAAAATACACCCCTTCCGGTACAATTTCCATCGGCTTTACAAACAATAAAGAGCTGCTGGAGTTTTATATTAAAGACACGGGGATTGGTATTCCAGAGAGCCGTCAAAAAGCCATTTTTGACAGATTTGTACAAGCCGATATTGAAGACAGAGACGCATTTGAAGGGTCGGGATTAGGCCTTGCAATCACAAAATCCTATGTGGAAATGCTCGGCGGATCGCTGCGGCTGAAGTCAGAAATCAATACTGGGTCCACTTTCTTTTTCACCATTCCTGCAAACCTTCGCCTGCCTCAAAATGCGGCTACAAATATTACAATCGGTGCTTCTGAACCAGTGCCTCAGAAAACGCCACTGAAAAAATTAAACATCCTTATTGCCGAAGATGATGACGTCAGCTACGATTATCTTGCAGAAATATTAAAAAACACAAACTGTGACATCACCCGAAGTAATAATGGCAAAGAGGCTGTTCAGCAATGCAAAAACAACAACAGCTACGACATTATCCTTATGGACATTAAAATGCCGGAAATGAATGGTTACGATGCAGCAAAAGCAATCCGACAATTCAACAGCAATATTTATATTCTCTTTCAATCAGCCCATGCAATGGCATCAGAAAAAGAAAAAGCTATTAAAGCCGGTGGTGATGCATACATCACAAAACCCATTAATAAAGCTGAGCTGCTTAAAACAATAAATCAAATTAAAAACTTACGGTCGTAAATACCATTATCAATAAACATTATCTTTGGATAATATTTAATATCAATCCTCAAAATAATGAGACATCTGTTGGGCAAAGCAATACTGCTAATTCTCGTTTTAATCATAGTGTTACAAACGGCTCCGGGTGTTATTGCTCAGGAATCACCATACAGATTAACATGGGGCGGATGCGCTGCCGG
>CAZQNY010000211.1:0-2819 GCA_964594665.1 uncultured Bacteroidales bacterium | reverse complement strand
TTCTGTGCCATCACCGCGGGTTCCAAACGGTTCGACTCGGTCTCAATAATTTTAAAGGCTTCTGCAAATGCCCGTTTGTCTTTAATGCAATTATCAAAATCCGGCAGGAATTGTGTTACGCCTTTGGGATTTGTGCTGAGGTATGCCGTCTGTGGTATATCCTTTAACATGGAGATGTGCTCGCCTTCGTTGAGCCTGGTTGCAATCTCGGTCATTGCCAGTTCGCCCATGCCATACACCAGCAGATCAGCCTTTGTCTCTGCCAGTACCGACTGCTTCAGCTCATCGGACCAGTAATCATAGTGGGTAAGCCGGCGCAGTGATGCCTCAATACCACCGATGATTACCGGTGAGTCGGGATATAGCTCTTTGATGATTTTGGTGTAAACAGTCAGAGCGTAGTCGGGACGGAACCCTGCCTTGTTGCCTGGTGTGTAGGCATCGTCGGAGCGAAGGCGCTTGTTGGCTGTGTAGTGGTTTACCATTGAGTCCATATTCCCGGAGGAGATGCCAAAGAACAGCCGCGGAGCTCCGAATTTTTTGAAGTCGCGCAGGTCGTCCTGCCAGTTGGGTTGCGGGATGATCGCCACTGTGAGCCCGGCATGTTCCAGCACACGACCAATTACAGCCGTGCCAAAGGCAGGGTGATCCACATAGGCGTCGCCGCTGATAAGTATAACATCAGGTTGTGACCAGCCTCTCTTGTCCATCTCCTGTTTGGTGATGGGGAGCCAGTCGGTGATTGGCCGTAGCGCTTTTTCGTTCATAGGGCAGCAAAGATAGTTGTTACTTCCTGTTAAACAACGCTGCTATGGCTTTGGTTTCCGGTTTAACAATTCCTTTATCGGTGATAATGCCGGTGATAAGCTCTGCCGGCGTTACATCAAAGGCGGGGTTGATGGCGTTGGCTCCCGGAGCTGTAACGCGGATGGTGTGCATCACTCCATCGCTATCAGGACCGGTCTGGTAGTGCACCTCGTCCTCACTGCGCTGTTCTATTGGGATGTGTGAACCATCAGGAATAGACATATCGAAGGTAGAAAACGGTGCTGCAATATAAAACGGAATATTGAATCGTTTTGCTACAATTGCTTTTTCAAAGGTGCCAATTTTGTTCGCTGTGTCACCGTTGGCAGCGATTCGATCAGCACCCACTACGATCATGTCCACGTCGCCCTTTTCCATAAGCCATGCGCCGGCATTGTCGGGGACTATGGCGTGGTCGATGCCGGCATTCACCAGCTCCCATGCTGTGAGGCGCGCTCCCTGACTGCGGGGACGCGTCTCGTCGGCCCAGACAAAGAACTTTTTGCCCTGCTCATGTGCCAGGTGGATAACAGCTACTGCAGTACCATAATCCACAAAGCCCAGCCATCCTGCATTGCAGTGGGTCATCACTTTCATGCCGTCTTTTACGAGCTCACGACCATAAAGGCCTATGGTACGTCCCTCTTCCACATTCTCAGCCGCGATCTTCTGTGCTTCTTCTACAGCCGCCACAGTACCATTTTTTATTCCCGCTTCATACACCCTGTCGATGGCGTAGAAGAGGTTTTGTGCGGTAGGGCGGGTGTTGCGGATCTCATTACGGGCTTGCTTAAGCGGAGCCTTTTCCAAAAACGCCTGCGCCATGGCAAAACCACCGGCAGCACCAATGGCGCCGGCGCCACGCGTGATCATCGTGCTGATCGCCATGCACGTGTCGAGGTATGTTTTGGCCTCAAAAATTGAAAATTCAAAGGGTAGTTTGTTCTGTTCCACCATAAAAACAGAACCTCCTTCCATACGTATGGTAAGGTAGTGGATATTGTTTACTTTCATGCTTTTTGGGTTTAACGGAATGTGTACCTGACACTCAGCGCAGGTCCTTCACCCCAGACTCCCAAAGGTAGTAAATTAACGCATGGTTTGTAGTCGATGGCTATATTTATCGGTACCTGGCGGAAGGTGTATTCAAGTCCGCCAATGGCATCAAGCCCCAAAACAAAACGTGATGTGTACTCTGGTCGTTCGCCCCATGGACGAATAATCATCTGATCACCCCACACCCCGGTGTGCATGCCAAAGCCATAGTACCAGTGGAATTGATCGTTTTTAAAAGCAATACGCTGGTTCTCAGCTAATATGGTGAAGTTATACCCTCCCTTATGAGCGCTAAGAAGAACCTCCAGCATATGGTCTTCCGACAACCTTTGCTTTATGGTCACACCACTGAAAACACCTCCACGCAAGCCTGCAGCAGTGATATAATCCTGGGCTTTGCCATATGCGTTGAAAAGAAAGAAAACGGAAATTAGAAGTAATATTTTTTTCATAGTAAAAACTGATTTTCATCATCAGAGACGCGAAAAAACAGGCTCTGTTGCATCTTTTTTGATAAAAATCTTACCGTTCCATCTCGCTGAGTGCTATTCCGGCTAAAAAAGCCATTCCCGGAAGCAGCGCATCTTCATCAATATTAAAATTCCCGGAGTGAAGATTTGCCGTGATGCCTTTTGCTTTGTTTCCCGTTCCCAGCCGGTAATAAACTCCCGGGATCTCCTGCAGGAAATAGGCCATATCATCGGCGGTCATGCGCTGCGGCAGTGTGATAACATTGTTTGCACCCCAGAAATTACGGGCATAGCCAAAGACACGTTCTGTTACGGCAGGGTTGTTATAAATTGCCGGGTATCCATGTGCAATCTTCACCTCGACTTTAGCACCGTGTTTCCGTGCCGTGGTCTCCGCAATGGTGCGGATCTTCTCGTGGATTGCCTTGCGCCATTCCGCATCGAAAGTGCGTACAATGCCCTCCAGATAGGCCTTGTCGGGAGTGA
>CAZQNY010000210.1:0-2822 GCA_964594665.1 uncultured Bacteroidales bacterium | reverse complement strand
ATGACTGATATACTTTTAATTGCGATTTTGCTTTTTTCGGTTCTGAATATCATTCTTCATTTCAGAAAAAGAAAGGATCCAGGCCATGATGCAATCAGGGAGTTTCAATCCGATCTTCAGCGTAATGAGAAGCTTATTAAGGATGAGTTTCAACGCTCCAGGCAGGAGAGCAACCAGACTGCATCCAATAACCGCGAAGAACTGGCAAAAACCATGGATCGTTTCGGGGAGCAAAACAACCTGAATAATAAGGATCTCAACGAAGCGATACGCCTTAAGTTTACTGATTTTATGAGGCAACAGGATGACCTTAACATGAAATCGCAACAACAGCTTAAAGCCATTCATGAAGGTGTGGAAAAGCAGCTGAAGGAGATACGGGAAGATAACAGTAAACAGCTGGCAGAGATGCGCCGGACCGTGGATGAAAAGCTGCAGACAACGCTGGAGAAACGCCTGGGAGAATCGTTTAAGCAGGTGAGTGAACGACTGGAGCAGGTGCATAAAGGACTGGGAGAAATGCAAACCATCGCTACCGGGGTTGGCGACCTGAAAAAAGTGCTTTCCAATGTGAAAACCCGTGGTGTACTGGGCGAATACCAGCTTGAAAATATCCTGGAACAGATTCTGACACCGGAGCAGTATGCCAAAAACGTAGCCACAAAAAAAGGTAGCCAGGCCAATGTGGAGTTTGCAATAAAGCTTCCCGGTAAAGCCAGCGATGAAACCGTTTGGATGCCCGTAGATTCCAAGTTCCCCATAGAAAATTACCAGTTGCTGCTGGAGGCTTATGAGGCCGGTGCGCCGGATGATATCGACAAGGCGCAAAAAGTGCTGCTTCGAACCGTAGAACTTTTCGCTAAAGATATCAGCACCAAATACCTCGATCCGCCACATACCACCGACTTCGCCATTATGTTCCTGCCCGTGGAGAGCCTTTATGCCGAGGTGTTAAGGCATCCTGGTTTGTTCGAAACTTTGCAACGCAAATACCGCATCACCGTTACCGGTCCAACAACACTATCCGCACTGCTCAACAGCCTGCAGATGGGCTTCCGGACGCTGGCAGTACAAAAACGCAGCAGCGAGGTGTGGAAAATTCTTGAAGCCGTGAAAACGGAGTTCGATAAGTTCGCCGAACAGCTCGACAAGGTTGACAAACAACTCGATACGGCATCCAAATCATTGAATGAACTTCGAAATACACGTACCAATGTGATGAACCGCAAGCTGAAGGATATTGGCAAGCTCGATAGCCACGACGCCGGCGAGGTGCTGGAGCTACCGGAATAGGGCAGCCTGGAATTAGTGCTCCCGAAGATCCGGGTCTTTGATTCCAGCCTGTATCAGAGGCGCATGGTCGAGAAGGAAATTACTCTCGCCCTGGCTTAACCCCTGATTATGTAGTTCATTAACAATACGCGCGCAGATATTCTCAACGATGAGAACCTTGTTGTTCGCATCTTCAGCAGGCCCTGAGGCGCATAATGTGGCAATGTTTTCATATATTTCTTCTCCTAAAACAGGCAGGCTTTTCATCGAGCGGTGCATCCATTTATAAAAGGGAGTGTATTTTTTATTAAGCAGAAAGGTTATTGATATGGATGCCTGGATAAATTGCATTAAGGCATGCTGAGCAGCAACGTATTCCTTTCTTTGGATGCTTCTTGGGTAATTGTATTGTCCTGTTTTTGCTATTGTTGTCGCGCGGGAAGCGATTTTAAGCCTGCGCACATCTTCAGGGTAAAATCCCATAAGCTCATTTCTGTATGCCGTAAAAAGCCCTGGATTATCCATAAAAACCTTGCCATTGGTGGCTACAGCCAGATAACTTTCCGGAATACGCAGCCACTGATCTGAAGTTTCAGGAACATAAGGTAAGCCTGTAAAACGCTGGTAAAAAGCCGTGATCTCAAAAACACCGTTGCGCCCCGATCCTCGTATGGTCTTGTGTGATCGGTAACCCCGAAAGGTGTCCGGAAGTTCATTATATGCTTCCTGTAATAATGATCCGATTTCCTGGTGTGTTGCAGGAGGAAGCCAGATGCAAAACCCCGGACCCCAGTCATGATCGCGCGAGATATCATCATCAAAACCAAAGCACTCTGAGCCTTCGCCGACCATTCCCACAGCCATCATATCATAATAAGCTGAAAAATATTCCTTAATAAGTGGTATTCCATATTCATGGAAGTAGCTTTCCGACAGTTCCAGTCCTTTCATATTTATCATATAGAAAACAAAGGTATAACATCCTGCAAAAGGTTTACCTGTATCAAATGCTCAATATCAGATGTCTTCCTTTATGGAATTAACGGTCATCAATAAAAAGTCAAGGCTTTTTTTGAAATCCGGGTTTTCATATTCAAGACCTAATATCTTAATATTGTGATAGTAAGCCTCCAGATTCTGATAGTAGTTTTTCTCTAACTGTATAGAATTGGCAATCACCCCCGGTTTCTCCAGCAGGAACCACTTCTCTATAAGCCTTGCGGTTCTTCCATTCCCATCCTGAAACGGATGTATCTTTACAAATACAATGTGAATTAATGATGCATAATAAAACACTTCATATGCGTTCAATTTTTAAAGGCATATCATCACAGACAAGTTATTCAACAAAATTATAGAAGCTATTTCACAAAGGGCCGCTAAGGAGTCACAAAGAGCCACAGAAGAACACTTATAATTTACTGATTCAGGTAAACATAAAACTCTTTGAGGCTCTCTACGTCTTCTTTGTTGTCCTTTGTGTGATAATTTTTTGAATAACTAATTCTTCACAAACTTCTCCACGGAAACATTATTCTTCTCATCTTCCA
>CAZQNY010000209.1:0-2838 GCA_964594665.1 uncultured Bacteroidales bacterium | reverse complement strand
GCGGTACTACACCAGTCCAGGTATAAACATCGTCACCTTCAGGGTCAATCATATCCCCTGCGGGGTTGGAAGGATCCCAGTTGTTACCCTGGCCCATAGCTTCAAAGAAACTGCCGGCAACAGCGGGCATACCATGGAATACGAGGTCAGCATCGATATTGCCTTTCCAGGTAATATCTTCAGTAGCGGCAATACTTATAGATTGATTGTTACCGGGATAATTAGGTTGAGACCAGTCGTCACCTTCAAGGAGTTTGTATCCGTAATCTCCTGCATCGAGAGACTTTACGAGTTCGTAACAACCATTTGCATTCATTGTCATCACATAATCAGGGTCGGTAGTATTCCAACCGTTCATGTCTCCTACAATACGGGCTGCTGTAGGGAGGGTTTGTTGAACGCCAGTGGTGAATACAAAGTCAACTTCCCATGTTGCAGATTGTGAATCTGTAGAAGTATATTTAAATGCGAGGTAGACATTAGTTCCGTTAAAAGAAGAGAGGTCAAGCACACCGGAATGAATCCAATCGTAGTTTCCTGTAGACCATGCAGCATTTGCAGAGAGATCAGTCCATGTAGCGGTATTAGGATCTGAGGTTCCATCATAATCAGTTGAAACCATAAACTGGAGTGAAGGTCCGTCCCATTTTGTAGCAGTTTCAAACCAACACATTTCATCGCTATAATTTTCAAAGTTTAATGCCGGAGAAATCAGCCAGTCTTCATTAACATTGTTGCTACCGGAATATCCAGTCATCATAGCGTAAGTTCTTCCACCATATTCTCCATGTGCCCAGACCTGGTCACCGGTAACACTGTATTGCGACCAGGCGCCAAGTTCAACATCAAAGCTTTCATCATTAATAACATCAGCATACGGAACAAATGTTTTATCCGCACCTTGTGTTGTTCCTTCTGAATTCACAGCAACAACACGGTAGTGATAAGTGGTTCCGTTTGTAAGGCCTGAGAGGTCGTAGGATACAGATGTGTTATTACCTGTTGTGGTGTTGGGATTAGCATTTACGGTATTGCCATAGGTGTCGTCGGTACCCCACTCGAAGGTGATAGTAGCCTCAGCACCGTTGGCAGAAACTGTGCCGTTGAGAGTTACAGCACCGTTGGAAATATTGCTTGCATCGTTGGTTATGGCTGTAGGGGCAGCAGCACCACCGCCGCAGTTGGCAGTATGGGAACCAAGATAACTCCAGGTGTCAATGTCATAAACGTCCCATTGCGAGTCATCTGCGCTGGTACCGGCAGATGCAGCCCAATCTGTTGTTGGAGAACAGATGCTTGACTTTCTTACAATGGTGTGATTTTGTGTCCCATTTGATACACCGGCAACCGGCCAATATGAGCCAGGATCCTCTCCCTGAACACCAATAACATCAATGAGAACATCATTATTGAAAAGTCCAAGTGCATCATCACCATTAAAGTATGTTGTACTACTGGTTTCATCAGCCAGGGCGAGAATTGCAGGATCCGAGCTTGAGTTTGCAACAACATATACATCTCCATTAGCAAGTGTTCCTGTCAGGTCGAGAGTGTTTCCCCAAGCATTTCCGTTAGACCCGAGTTTAACAACATAAGGTGTCAGATCTACGTCGGCACCGGTGCCATTGTAAATTTCATAGTACTTGTTGTTGCCAGAACCTTCGGCATACTCCGAGAAAAAGAGATCGGTAGTTTGTGCCCAGGCCAGCTGTCCGATTGTGGCAAGTATAACCACGAACATTAAGCGTGTAAGTTTTTTCATAGTATAAACGGTTAGTAATTAATTTTCTGCCATTAATTAATAAAGGATTACAAATATCGGTATTTTTATATTAATGAGGGACTTTTGTGATTAACTTATTATTAACCGATAATGCAAACGATTGCGGGGTTGCTCAAATTTTTATAGGAATAGGGGGGAGGAAAATACTATCTGATATGCCTTCTGAACAGAAACAGTGAACCGGCAAAAAGAAGAATAATAAAAAAGGATGATAAAGGTACAGGCACGCCACCACATATTGAGAAGTGTGATCCCAGATTACTCCAGTCATCCTCCTGTTGTACAATCCACTCCGAATCCGCTGATGAGGTACCTGCTGATGTTGTCCAGTCGGTATTTGGGGAACAAACGATAGATTTTCGTACAAGGGTATGGTTGGCTGTTGCTTTGGTAGTGCCAGCGACATCCCAACCTTCGGTCGGATTTTCTTCCGGGATGCCTATAATATCAATTAGTAATCCTGATCTAAAAAGACCAACCGCATCATTTCCATTAAAAAAAGAGGTGGATGATACTTGATCAGCCTGGGAAGTAATTATTGAAGAAGCTGTCGATCTGGCAAGAATAAAGACATCACCATTGAGAATTGTTCCCGTAAGGGGAATGGTTGTAGACCATGAATTTTCATTAAATGCAAACCTTATATCAACACCAGTTAAATCGATATCAGCACCTGTCCCATTATATATTTCCAAATATTTATTCCTTGATGACCCTTCAGCATATTCAGAAATTATAAGATTTGTAGTTTGTGAAAGAGTATTAATTGGTAGTAATGCAATAGCAATACACAACATTAACAAATTGCTGAAGCTTTTCATAAATATTCTGTTGAATGGTCGTTCGTGACAAAGGTGCAAATTTTTTAATAGGAATGCTATTATTTTTGTTTTTTTATATAAAAAAACCGGCAGGAATATCCCGCCGGTTTGTATTTAATATGGCTTAAGTATGTTTATTTTACTTCTTCGAAGTCTACGTCGGTTACTTCGTCGTCGCCGCCTTTTTGCTGCGATTGCTGCTGTCCGGCATCGGGACCCGGCTGTGCACCCTGT
>CAZQNY010000208.1:0-2838 GCA_964594665.1 uncultured Bacteroidales bacterium | reverse complement strand
CGACAACCCGACAACCCGACAACCCGACAACCCGATAACCCGATAACCCGACAACCCGATAACCCGATAACCCGATAACCCGACAACCCGACAACCCGACAACCCGATAACAACTCACTTTCCAGACCTGACAGGAAAAAAATACCTGTCAGGTCATTGCCATCCCACAACCACAAAAAAACGCCACAACAGTATAAACTCTTGTGGCGCTTGGAGAGGATAGACAAAGCATCCTCCATTTCAAAGAAAATCTTTATTCCGGCAGCATGATAAATTCTTTGCTACCATTACTAAGGAAACGTTTTGCAGCTTCCTGCACTTCTTCAGCAGTGATACTATTAATCATATCTTCGTAGCCATCCATATTGGAAAGATTCTGGAGTTGACGATCCTGAGCAGCAAGCATTGAGAGCCAGAAGCGGTTTTCCTTAAGGTTCTCGCGACGGGTTTTGATTTTATTTTCTTTAAAACCCTGGAGGTCTTTTTCGCGTGGACCGTTTTCCTTCAGATCTTCAATTTCGCGATAGACAATAGCCTTTAGCTCATCAGTACGTTCCGGGTCGCTGTTAAACATCACTTTAATATCATAATGTTCATAAGGATACTTATCCTGCGCAAGACGAATCATCACGCCATAGGTACCACCTTCATCTTCGCGGATTGTTTCGGTATATCGTACATCGAGGATATCTTTCACCGCATTGAGCAGTACTCTGTCGCGGGCAACATCATAGTCGTATTCGCCATCGAAAGCGATAGCCACAGTACCCTGAGGTGTTTCCATTTCGCGTTCAATAACTTTTTGGAGGTCACCTTTTGGAGGGCGGATATTATGATCGGTATAATTTTCTTCGCGGGTAACGGTTGGCAGGCCGCCGAGCCATTTCTCTATCATCGGGCGGGCCTCTTTGGTATCGATATTACCAACAAAATAAAAAGTAAAACCTGAAGGATCACCAAAGCGGCGTTTGAATATTTTCAGGGCACGATCCGGATCAGCTCTGTCGAGGTATTCGGCTGTAAAAGGCTCTACTCGCGGGTGATACTGTGCCAGGGTCATGGTCATGGTATCAGAAATTGCGGTTTGCGGACGGGAAGAGCGGTTTTCAAGCATGCCACGGGTACGGGTCATAAGGCTTTCAACAGCATCACCATCCAGTCGGGGCTCTGTAAAGTAGAGGTAAATAAGTTTTAACATAACCTCATAATCTTTGGGGCTGCAGCTGCCATAGAAACCCTCATAGGTTTCTCCAATATAAGGTGATACACGAACGATTTTTCCTGTAAGTTTCTTTTGGAGCGAGTTTTTGTCCAGCTTGCCGAGGCCACTTTCATCGACAATATCCGTAGCAAAAGCAGCACTGGGGAGGTAATCGGTTTTTACAGCTGATGTTCCGCCGTAGCTCCAGGCGCTCAACAGGATTTCATCATCTTTAAAATCCGTAGGTTTAAAAACCACCTTAACACCGTTTTTCATAATCCATGTCTCGGTACCCAGCTGCTTATCCTTTGATTTTTTCGCTCTTTTTCCGGGTACAGGTTCATTGGCTACCAGCGGAGCATCCACAACCTTATCTTCATAAGGTTCAACCGTCATATTTTCCACCTTTTCAACCACTTCAAGAACCTCATTTTCTGATGGCATGGTAACGCCTTCTTTTTCGGGGCCTGTAACAACCACAACGCGGTTTTCCTTACGGATATACTTCTCTGCCAGGCTGTTCATTTCATCCAGAGTAACAGTAGGGAGTACATCCTTCACAAAATCATTATCAAACTCAACCCCGGGAACAGGCTCATTATCAAGAAAATGCGACTGATACTGGTTCATATATTCAGCAGATTTCTTTTTATCTTTTTCACGGTATGATTTTTCAATCATTGAGATCATTTCTTCCTTGCTACGTTCCAGCTCAGATTCCACAAAGCCATACTGCATAACGCGCTGATTCTCGATCAAAACAGCTTCCAATGCGCTAAGGGCTTCATTATTATTTGCCAGTGCACCTGCCAGATAGGCATCAACAGTTCTCAGATATGGGATGTAAGCAGAAAAGGCATATACAAAAGGAGGTTTCTTTTCGGTTAATTTTTCCTGAAGGCGCTGATTAATCATCATCGAATAAAGCTGCTGAAGGATACTCTCACGGTAGTAGTTCATATCCTTTACAGTTGCAGGGTCGTGCTTATAAAATACCAGCGACATGGTTTGTGTTGCTTCTTTATCTTTAACAACAGACACCAGTGTTTCTTTATGTTCGGGAACTTCAAATTCTTCGCGGGGGCGTTCATTTACCGGGTTTTTAAGCTCACCAAAGAGGGTTTTGATTTTTGCTTCTATATCATCTGCATTAAAATCACCAACAGCAATAATAGCCTGAAGATTCGGACGATACCAGTCATGGTAAAAATCCTTAATAGTCTGATAATCAAAATTATCTATAATATCGATATCACCAATCACATCATGAACGGCATATTTGGAGTCTTTAAAAACCACCTTCTGGTACTTGTTCATCATGCGAAAATCGGCACCACGACGTACACGCCACTCTTCGTGGATAACACCGCGCTCGTTATCAATTTCTTCATTTTCATAGGCAACTTTTCCTGCCCAGTCGTGAAGAATCAGCAGGGCGGTATCCACCGCACCGGGAACATCCAATGGCACCTTCTGAAGCATGTATGTTGTATTATCATGTGCAGTATAGGCGTTAATTTCCGGGCCAAACTTCATACCTATTGACTGAAGCCATTCGATAATTTCATGTTTTTCGAAGTTTTCGGTACCATTAAAGGCCATATGCTCACAAAAATGGGCAAGACCGTTTTGGTCGG
>CAZQNY010000207.1:0-2839 GCA_964594665.1 uncultured Bacteroidales bacterium | reverse complement strand
TGCACGCGGGAACGTATGTGGTGCAATATGTGGTGGATGGGAAAATTATGGCATCGGATAAGATCCTCATTGCGCAATAAAATCCATCCCTGACAGGAGAAAAATGCCTGTCTGGTGATGCGCAGTAGAGCCGCTGCCTTCTTTAATTAAAAAATTATGAATACGAGTATTTCAGAAGAAAGTAATGATGGACATAGAACAAATAGAAAATAATGAACATGACCTCTTATTAAAGTTACGCGAACTTGTTGAATCTGGTCGGTTAACGATTGTTTCTCAGGCGAATAGTACTCTTACAATTTTGTTCTGGCAAATTGGAAAACATATTAACGACTATTTATTAAATAATGATCGTGCGGAATATGGTAAACATATTATGTCGACAGTGTCGACCCATTTAACCGAGGAGTATGGTCGTAACTTTGAGCTTCGTAATTTACGAAGAATGAGGCAGTTTGCTGAGCAATTTACTGATATTGAGATTGTGTCGACGCTGTCGACTGGACTGAACTACCACCAAAACGACTTTTTGAAAAAAGGCTTCAGCAGGCTGTAACAGAAGCAAGAGAGAGACTGGAAAGAAGAAAATTACCTTAATAATATAATACAATGAAAAAACTGACCACATTATTCTGCCTTCTGCAAATCATTACCAGTACGGGTTTCACCCAGGATTCCTGGCAGCGCATTTCACCGTTGCCACAGGAGCAGACGCTGAATTCAGTTACCACCATCCCCGGAACAAATACCATTGTGGCAGTGGGTGAGGGCGCTACGGTAATGATTTCGAAAGATGCTGCGGAGACCTGGGAGATTATTCATAACCCGGCAGGGAAAGAAAACTTTTTTAAACTCTTCAGGGTGTTTTTTATCACTCAGAATACAGGTTTTATATCCGGCATTAAAGAATCAATTCTTAAAACTGTGGATGGCGGATATACCTGGTATGAGGTAAAAAGCGAAACCGGAAGCTACAATAGTTGTTTAAGGGAGATTACATTTGTTAATGATACAATGGGTTTCGCTACCGCAAGTAGTGGAAGACTATATATTACCTATGATACTGGTGAAACCTGGGCACTGGATAATTCATCACTTATGTATAATCTTGACCGGTTTATCGTAAAAGATGAAAACTCTTTTATTCTTTCCTCGACAGGCAGATATGTGTTTCTTACAGAAAATGGTGGCAGCTCGTGGGATATGCTGGATGTGGATCAGGACATGGATTTTGTGAATATTATGGATTTGTCTCAACCATCTGATTCTGTATTAATAATTTCGGCTGAAGTACAAAATGAATATGATTGGTTACATAAAATTTACCGAAGTGTTGATGGTGGTTATAATTGGGTAGAAGTGGGCTCTTTGTGGAAAAGTGGGTTTATATCGGATATTCACTTTTTTGATGCCTTACACGGTGTGGTGGTAATTTCTACTAATGTCGAATATTCCGCAACTTGTATGGAAACCTGGGATGGTGGATTGACATGGGAAGTATTACCTGGCGGAATTTTCTATATCTATTACCGAAATGGTCACATTATTTCTGATACGTCACTTATTGCTGTTGGAATGTACGGTGCAATTCATATTTCTGATGATTACGGACATAGTTGGAATTCTGAATATTCTTCATTTTTGGAAGGCGATGTTATTGATTCATATTTTGTAAATGATATGCTGGGATATTGTCTTACAAAACCTTTAGGTGGCGGAGTAATTTATTCCCCGTTATACAGAACTACAGATGGTGGAGATGTATGGGAAAAAGCAAATTGGGCAACAATGTCTGATATAAATGGAATTTTTTTCTGTGACCCTGATACCGGGTATATCGTTAGTGAAGTATTCGGACTTGAAATATCAAGGACTTTTAATGGGGGTAAGGATTGGGAGCTGTTTTATAGCGATGTGGAACCTGAAGAGATAAGGGCAATAACTTTTCTCAATGCAAAAACAGGCTATATCGTAGGTTTTTATGGACTTTATAGAACAAATGATTTTGGTGAGACATGGCAGAGAGTCGATGAACTCGATTATTCCTTTTATGATGTAATTTCTTTGGATGACAACCAAATTTATGCACTTGCAACACAATACGGTAGTGATGCAATCCTTATTCATTCACCTGATGGAGGTTTGACATGGGATGTCTCAACTATAAATATCCCTTCAGGTGAAAATATCTTTGTTTTGGATAATGGCCGATTGCTGATTCAGCAATATACCTCGATTTATTATTCAGATGATAATGGAATAACATGGATCCAGGCAGATGTTAATATCGGTGAGCATTTTGTAGGATTAGAAGCATATTTTGTGAATGAATCTGTTGGTTATATAGTTGGTTTTGGTACTAGCAATAATTTTCTTAAGACCACTGATGGCGGTGAAACATGGTATTCCTATCCGACAGAAGTGACAGCAGAGTTAACAGAAGTCCACTTCTTCGACGAAAACCACGGCATCGTAATGGGTGAAAACGGCATCATCCTCCGCACCGACAACGGCGGCACCACCTTCATCGAAGAGCAGCCCGCCATCCTTTCAGAGCCATCCCTTGTCACCCTCTTCCCCAACCCCGTCACCGATATCCTCAACATCACCTTTGAAGATCCACAGCAGCGCGGCGAGCTTATCTTCTACAACACCAATGGAATCGAAGTCCACCGCCGCACCCACAACCCCAACGTGGCAGGCATCATCATGAATGTACAGACAATGGATGCAGGGGCGTATGTGGTGCATTACACCGTCGGTGATAAAATCGTTGAAACCTATAAAATCGTAATACAATGACGATATACAACCCTCTCAATCAACACCAGTCATCTCC
>CAZQNY010000206.1:0-2991 GCA_964594665.1 uncultured Bacteroidales bacterium | reverse complement strand
TATGATTTTGTTGAGTCATTGTTACTACAATTTTATGTTGTGATGTCCCCGCCGTATCAGGGACTTATAAAAACGGCATGCAAAGGTATAATTTTTATTCCTGATCCATAAGTTCATAGGAAGAAATCTGCACCGGGGTGTCGAGGGTGTGAAGGATTTTTTCCTGCAGGATGCCCTCACGGGTGTCGTGATCGTATCCGAAGGTGGCCCGCACACCATATGAAACGAAATGTACAGCGCGGTCAAGAGCAATGGGCAGGGAGTCGCCCTGCAGCAAAGCACCGCAGATAACACTGGAGAATGTGTCGCCGGTGCCGGGATATTCTGCAGGCAGATACCGGCAACCTACTTTCCAGAACCTGCTGTCGTTGCTGTCGTAGGCGATAACAGCGCTGTCGGTGCCATTATCCGGCACGCTGGTGATTATCACCGTGGCAGGGCCTTTTTCTGACAACCGTTTGGCAAAAGATTGTATCTCTCGGATGGTGTATCCTTCTTTGTAAGGTTCGTCGAGTAACAGACAGGCCTCCGTGAGGTTGGGCGTGATAATACCGGCATGGGCAATAAGACCTTTCATGCTGCTAACCATATTGTGGTCGAATGGGCCGTATAGCTGGCCGTTGTCGCCAAGAACAGGATCCACCATAACCATTGTTTCCGGCTGACTGAAGTTGTCTATGAGATCAATAACAATTTCTGTTTGCCCCGGGGAACCCAGAAAACCGCTGTAGATGCCGTCGAAACAGAGGTTTAGCTCTTTCCAGTGTTTTAAAATGGGGCGCATATGGGCCGTCATATCAGCAAAATGGAAATTCTCGAACGAGGAATTTGTGGATAGAATGGCCGTTGGCAGCGGACACACATAAATACCCATGGACGAAAGAATGGGCATCACAACCGTTAGTGACGACCTTCCGTACCCTGAGAGATCGTGTACGGCTGCAACTTTTTTTACCGGGCTTTTCATGATGTTATTTTTTGCAAAGATACAAAACCTGACATGTCTCCACGTATATAAACCTGACTGGTCTTTGAGACCTCGTCAGGTTTGCATTTTATTCAGCGCCACACGGCGGTGTGGCTTTACACAGCATGTTCGTTTGTTATTTATTTTTTTTGAGCTTGACTTCTTCCAGCTGAGCGCGGATTTCGAGGGCGCGCTTTTCGGTTATGTCGTACTTCCGCATTACCAGAATTGCTATAATGGTTCCAATTATAGGAAACCCGGAATAGAATAATCGTAGCCCTGTCATGGCGCTCTCGGTCTGAACGGGTGTGTCGGGGGAGAAGCCAATGATCGACATGATAACACCGCTCAGCAGTCCGGCAATGGCAAATCCAAACTTCACCATCCACCAGTAAATGGCGCCAAAGATGCCTTCGCGGCGTTTGCCTGTCTTTAATTCATCCAGGTCGCAAACATCTGCTGTCATCGACATCATAAGTGTAAAAAGCGAACCTATTCCGAAAGAGAAAAACGGAAGTGCGAAGATGAACATGTAGGGTTTCCCGGGGATGAACAAAAACCAGAAAAGAATGTATCCGATGAGAGAAATAGCCTGTGATACCAGGAATGTTCTCCTCTTGCCCAGTCGTTTCGACATCCATGTGACGATTGGAATTACCAGGAATGTAGTTGCAATGGCGCCCAGACTGCCGTGTAAGGTTGGCCATACACCAGCCGCTGCAGCATCGCCGTTAAAGAGATAATAAACGATGATGAAGAATGAGAATGCCGCAATGGTGTTGAAAGAATTGAAGATAAAGAAAGTAGCGACGCATAGTCTTCTGAAAGGGATATTGTTGAAGGCTTCCTTGAAGCCAATAAGGATTTCTTTCAGGCTATTGCCAATGCTTTTCATGTTCAGAGGAGCAAAATCGTCACGGTCAACAGTAGATTCGCTTTTGATAAATATGGCCGGTATCATGGCCAGAATCATACATCCAATACCAACATATATCGACAACTCCCGGCATCCTGCCTCAGGAGTTGCAAACCACTCCGGTCGGTATAAGACCACCCAGAACCACGGCGCAATTACCCATGCCCACTGCCCGATCCACTGCGCTACTGCCATGATGTTGGTGCGTTCGTGAAAGTCGGTACTCATCTCATAACCCATGGCTACATAAGGGACACTGAAAATGGTGAGCCCGAGATAGAAAATGATGGATATGATGAGAAAGTAGTAAAAGTTATAGGATAGCGTATTATGACTATATAGCTGCCACATGGCAATAAAAGAGATGCCCAGAATAATAGCGCCGATAAAAACATAGTGGCGGCGGCGGCCCCATTTGGAGCGGGTATTGTCGGAGATAAAACCCATGATTGGATCCGTGATGGAATCAAAAACCCTTGGCAGGAAATATAAAATGCCCCATAGATGAGGAGGGAAGCCAAGATCACGGACCAAAATCACCATAAATATACCCACTGCAGCCGGAAACATCTGGTTTGCCAGCATACCAAGTCCGAAAGCCACTTTCTGACCAAAAGGAACTGTACCTGTTGAACTCATAGATCAATTTCTAAATAAAACATACAATTATCCCGTACACATATACCGCAACATGCTGATTCACATATGTTGTTTGGGCTGGTTTAAGTTGCGAAAGTTACAAATTATTTCTTTTTATCAAAAAGCCATGGCATAAGCATTGGGTCGCTGTATGCCGAGATCCAGGAAAAATGCCCTGCCTCCGGATATATTGTAAGGCCGGGTTTCGCGCCTTCTTTCAATAACGCTGAGTACATTTCGATGGAGTTTTTCGGATCCACGACATCATCTTTGGCACCATGGAAAATCCATATGGGGATATGGGCAATTTCACTGGCTTTTGTTATATCACCGGCTCCGCAAACAGGAACAGCTGCGGCAAAAAGTTCCGGCCGCCGCATTAGCAAATCATAGGTGCCGTATCCTCCCATGGAGAGTCCTGTGATATATATCCGATCTTTATCAATAGCGTAATTGGCAATCACCTCAT
>CAZQNY010000205.1:0-3011 GCA_964594665.1 uncultured Bacteroidales bacterium | reverse complement strand
ACCTTATCAACGAGGATGATATGACCTATATTGGTGATCCTCATCCTGATGTAATGCTGGGTGCTAATTTCAATGCTAACTATAAAGGATTTGACCTTAACGTTTTTGTACAGGGCTCTTTTGGAAATGACATCCTCATGGGCTTCAACCGTACTGACCGCGCTACTGCCAACCGGCCTCAGTTCTTCTACGATAATATGTGGACTGGTGATGGTAGTACCAATGATTGGTTTGCACCAACAACAACAGACCCGTTTGCTTACTACAGTGATATGATGGTATTTGATGGTTCTTATGTTAAGATTCGCCAGATTCAGCTGGGATATACAATTCCGTCCAGCATATCCAATAAGATTAATATTAATAATCTGCGTGTTTACGCTTCAATGGAAAATTACTTCACTTTCACCAGCTATCCCGGACTGGATCCTGTTATAGGAAATGGTGATGCCAATAGTATGGGTATTGATTTTGGCTATTATCCTACTCCCAAAATGATACTCTTTGGTTTAAGTTTAGGTCTTTAGTGGTTGTTTAATATTAAAATGAAAACGATGAAATATAAAATATCAATTGGTATATTAGGTGTTATCTGCCTTGCCTTCCTTTTTAATGGTTGTACCAAGGACTTCCTGGATGTAAGCCCTGTAGGAAAAATGGCAGAAGAAGATTTTTATAAAACTGATGATGATGCACTTGCAGCGGTAATCTCTGCATATGATATCCTCCAGTGGGCCAATGCCCGTGACTGGAATAGTGCATACCTTGCAAAAACACTTCCTTCGGATGAATCCTTTGCAGGTGGTGGTAATGCCGGTGACCAGGTGCCTTATCAGGAACTGGATGTCTTTACTTACGGTGCAGGAAATTCAGTGATTACTGCCGTTTTTCAGTCCAATTATTATGGTATCTATCGTGCCAATAAGGTGATAAATAACGTGGAGCCGGAGACAGAGGCCCGCGAAAAGATTATTGGTGAAGCAAAAGCTCTCAGAGCCTATTTCTACTTCGAGCTGGTGAGTATGTTTGGTGATGTTCCTTTGATGCTTGCAGAACCCGCTCCAAGTGAGTACGCTCAACCTACGGTAAGTGCTGCTGAGATTTATGCTCAGATTGAACAGGACCTTACCGACGCTATCGCAGTGCTTCCTCTTAAGAGTGAATATGCTGCGGGTGATGAATTCCGTTGCTCAAAGGGTATGGCTCAGGCTCTTCTTGGTAAGGCATACCTTTATCAGGAAAAATGGGCCGATGCTGCTGATATCTTTGATGTAGTGATCGAATCCGGTGAATACGACCTGGAAGCTGATTATTCAACTCTTTTCCGCAAGGAGACTGAATTTGGCGTTGAATCAATCTTTGAAGTTGCCTATTCCAGTGATATGGGATACGACTGGGGTACTTTCCAGTGGGGTGGCAACAGAGCCATGGAAAATAACATTCACTGGCAGCTTTGTGGCCCCCGTGGTGATTACCTCGATCCGGGTACAACAGGACTTATCGGTGGCTGGGGCTTCAATAACCCTGCTGCTGAGTGCTGGGAACCGTTTGTTACTGCCGGCGATACTGTTCGCAGAAAAGCTACCCTTATCAGTGAAGAAGAGCTCGAAGCTGCAGGTGGCTCATGGGCAAACGCTGAAGCATGGGGCTACGACGGATACTTCCGTATCAAATACAGTACTATCGCTGATGAAACAAGCGTTGAAAATGGCGCTGTTGACGCTTTGAACTATGGTACCAACCTTCGTCTTCTCCGTTTTGGTGATGTACTGCTGATGGCTGCTGAAGCACATTTCCGTAACGGCGCTTCGGGAACTGCTGAAACCTATATCAACAGAGTCCGTCAAAGAGCAAACCTGGGCCCTGTATCCGGTGATCTTTTTGATGCCATTGTTCTGGAACGCCAGTGTGAGCTTGCTTTTGAAGGTGTTCGTTTCCTTGATCTTGTAAGATGGGGAATGGCAAATGATGTACTCTCAGGAAAAGGCTTTACAGCCAATAAAAATGAACTCTATCCAATACCACTGGATGAGCTGACAAACAACCCCAATGCAACGCAAAATGAGGGTTACTCAACAGGAAATTAATAAACACTCATCATAGTGATTGTTTTATAATGTTTAGTTTTAGGTTAGACAAAGGATGCCCCGACAGGCATCCTTTTTTTTAGTATCTTTCAGGTACAAATGTCTGGTCACTCATTGGTGGCCGGATATAGCACTCTGTTTTCACACGTGGAGGGAGTTCAATAGGTTCGGGGGTAAGGTCTTGATAGGGAATCAGTGAGAGAAGATGGCTGATACAGTTCAGGCGTGCCCGTTTTTTATTATCGGCGGGGACTACATACCACGGAGCCTGTTTAATATCGGTGTATTTGAACATTTCATCCTTGGCACGTGAATACTCTACCCACTTATTGCGTGATTCCATGTCCATCGGGCTTAGTTTCCATCTTTTGGTTGGGTCGTTGAGGCGGGCCTGAAAGCGGTTTTCCTGCTCTTCATCAGAAACGGAGAACCAGTATTTTATCAGGATAATCCCGGAGCGTATAATCATGCGTTCAAATTCCGGGCAGGTACGCATAAATTCATGGTATTGCTCTTCGGTGCAGAAACCCATAACGCGTTCTACGCCGGCTCTGTTGTACCAGCTGCGGTCGAAAAGGATCATCTCTCCGGCGGCAGGAAGATGCGGTACATAACGCTGGAAGTACCATTGGGTCTTGTCGCGCTCGGTGGGCGTGCCAAGTGCCACTACTTTGGCAATACGAGGGTTTAGCGGCTCAGTGATGCGCTTTATTACTCCTCCTTTTCCTGCTGCATCGCGGCCTTCAAAAATTACCACAACCTTCAGCCCTTTTTCCTTTACCCACTCCTGCAATTTAACAAGCTCTATCTGTAACCTCCTGAGCTCCTTTTCATAAACATCCTTTTTGATTCTTCTTTTGTCGCGCTTCTCCGGCTCGACATGCATTCCGAACTGAGTGTTTTTGGCCATTGATGATAGTTTTG
>CAZQNY010000204.1:0-3032 GCA_964594665.1 uncultured Bacteroidales bacterium | reverse complement strand
GCATCAATAACGCCCTGCAGCCATGAAGAGGCGTTCTCCCAGCTGGAGGCATCACCAGTGCCGGAGGCTCCGGCCTTAACATAAAACCTGCCGTTACCATCCGGTAAAATCTGTGGTGCCGGAGCAACATATACATTCTCATAAGCCCCGATATCCACTGTGCTTTCCATTATTCGTTCATTCCCCGAAAAGTCATAGCTTATCGTTCCCACTGAGGCAATACCTCCACTAACGAAGGAGTTATCTCCTGAATTAATACATGGGGATCCGTCCTGTACGCGCCAGTCACCATCATCAGGGTTATAAAACTTCGGCCCTGTGGGATCCATATTTGTAGTTGAGAGGACAATAAGATTACTTGTATTATAGCTGGTTCGTGAAGGTAATGTACCGGTTGTGTAGTCACCGCTGATTGCGCAATTTTCTATTGTAAAGGAAGTGGAAGTAGAAGCACCGGGGTCTGATTTGATATCATCGAATTCATCACCAACCTCATCTTCATTATTCCAAATAACCGAATTATATATATGCGGCCTTGAGGAAGCATTATAAGATCCTACTCCACCGCCATATCCATTGGTGTAATTATTTGCGATAACACAATTAATAATATAATGATCATTAACATTATTACTTACACATACGCCACCTCCCCTTGGAAGAGATGTAGTACCGACTTTATAGGCTACGTTATGCGTTACAATACTGTTTATCAACATACCCCCATTATGGAGTTTAACGCCGGCACCATCGCCATTATCATAGTATGGGGAGCCAAGCCCTGTAGAGCGATTATTTTTAATCACACAATCAACCAATCTTCCGCCATTAAAAGTTATAGCACCACCTGCATTTACAGCCCGGTTGTAATGTATCCGGCAATTCTGCAGTATGGCCATATCATTGGTAAGATGTGCTCCCCCTCCATCATGATAAGGCTTTCCTGTGACTTTTGTATCTGCATTACCTCCGCTTATGGTAACACCATCCAGGGTAGTTTCATCACTTACATTATAATAATAAACCACATTATATACATTCTCTGTCATATTCACATCCATTGCCGTTGTGGTGTTCGTCCAGCCCGTGTAAATATCATCATTGCTAAGATCGCCGGAAAGAATGGTCTCATTGGGTTGGCCAATCCAGTAGTTTGCCCTTTCATCTACCGATGTCTCGTCGCCACTAAAGCCTCCATATACATGCACGCTGTTTTTCATTACAAATGTATAATTGCGCGCAACATCACCACCCCCTTTAGGGTTGTGACTTGTTGGAATATATCTGCCTTTTGCAATCCATACATGAACGGTTTCACTGCTATTGCTCTGAACATACGTATATGCTTCGTCAATGCCATCCTGAACATCAGTAAATGCATCGGCCCAGGTTAATCCGGTCCCTGCTCCAGATGCATTAATATCAACATAAAAGACCTTATCAGGTGCACTTTTCGAAGTATTACCTAATAAAAATAACGGTTGGCTAAGAAGAATACAAAGCAAGCTGAAAAACACTACACATGTAGCTTTTACATTAAATTTGGATGGATTCATAGTCGGGCTCTCTTATAATCATCACAAATATAAACATATATTTCATATGACGCTATAAAAAATAAAAAAACGGGAATGCAAAGAGTTACTATATTTTCTTCACATATCCCGCGTTATAAGCACAATTTTAATTGCACTCTTATGCAACATGGTTAATAAGCTACAAGCGCAGCAACTTTCGTGTAGTTACATTATCATTACTTTGAATCGACATAATCCAAACTCCGGAGCTCAGGCCTGAAGTATTCAGATCAATTGTATTATATCCTGCACCAAAGCTTCTTTCCGCCATCATAATTGTTTGTCCGGTAGTACTATGCATCATAATAGTCACCGTTGAGGCAGTCTCTGTTTCAAACACAACGGATAAATTATCAGCAAAAGGGTTCGGCATAACTGTTAACGGCATTTCCTGAGCTACAATATCGTTAATACCAACAATACCAGGCAGGTTTTCTTCACCAAATGTTGGAGTCATCTGAATAAAATCGCCGGTACCGTTTTCATAGCGCCCGGTAGAGATATCCGTATCCTGGGCATCGAATTCAACCATATCTACAACTTCAAGGTTGGCATTGGAAAGGATAACGGCTTCACCTTCCTTAGAGAGTTTGAAATCAGCATGTAATCCTTCCTGTTCTTCATCTTTGTCAGCCCAGACGACAATATAACCACCTGCCTGAATAGTCGTGTCGGGGAACATCCATACATCGGGTTCTGCGGCATCATCACTGAGATAATACCCACTAAGGTTAATCGCTTCAGTATCATTATTATAAATCTCCACCCAGTCGTCATAGTCACCATCCTGGTCAGCGATAATGGTTTCGTTATCCGCAAGAAACTCATTTATTACAAGGCTACCAGAAACGGAGATGGTAAAAAATTCATTTGCTGCACGCTGAGGGAAAAAGGCTGCAGCATCGGCATTTTCCGCATAAAAGTAGTACTGAAAACCGGCACTGGAAACAACTTTGTTCACACCAAAAACACCATCTCCGGCAGCACCATCATTATGGGCACCATCATCAAACATCTCCAGGGTTTCAAAGCGAGCGATATAGCCTTCTCTGAATTTCAAAAATACCTGGTCGGCATAACCAGCGTTTACCGTTACGGTAATCTCGCTATTTGGAGCAGGTTCTTCGGGGGTGATATTCACATCGGACATCTCCGGTTGTTGTGCAGAGAAAGCCGCCAGACCCAGAAGATAATTTGCACGTGCATCCATAAGCTGAGTAAGCCCAATAACACTCATTCCTCCATGAGGGCCACCCCCATTTACCGTGCTATTCAGATTATTAATAAAATCATTATAGGTATAGAACTTATTGTTATCGGCCTGTACATCGGCATCGATAATACCCTGAATTTCTTCGGCTCTTGTCTGATAATAGCCATTGGAAATAAACTCCTCAATAATAGTCTTCATGTGCGCCACATACATTTTCCTGTAGGTATTGTTGGACAGAATAT
>CAZQNY010000203.1:0-3059 GCA_964594665.1 uncultured Bacteroidales bacterium | reverse complement strand
GGGTGAAGATATCCTCCAGCCTTTCGAAGTTGCTGTTTATGACGCTACAGGTGCTGATAACCTTCCGGGTACGGAGCTCGGTCGTGTTGAAGTAACTCCTACCACTTTTGGCTGGATTCCTGTTGATTTCTCTGCTCTCAATATTACTATTGAAAGTGGTGACTTCTACGTTGCTATGATTCAGGGTGGTAACTATCCTGAATGTCTTGCTATCGGTGTTGATGAAACTGTGCCTGTTATGAGAAGCTACTCTCGTAACGTTACTAACGGTCAGGGATGGACAACAGCTGGTTATACTGACTTTATGATGCGTGCTGTATGTGAAGGTCCTGCAGGCGTTGTAAACATGAATGCTGCTGATGTAATTGCTGAAAGCAAGCCGGATGCTGCTTCATTGAGTATGCTCGAACCTGTTACTGGTTCCGGTGAAGTTGCTCAGGGTATCTTCCGCGCTGTTGAAGGTGGTAATACAAGCCGTGGTTTCGCAAACTACTCTGTTTACCGTCTTAACCATATGGATGTTAACAATCCTGAAAACTGGACACTCCTTGGAAATACTTCAAACCTCAACTACCGCGATAATGCATGGCCATCTCTCGAAGCTGGTATGTATCACTGGGCTGTTGTTGCAAATTATACCAATAACTCTTCTGAACCTGTACTCTCCAACTTCCTTAGCAATAACTTCGATTATGAAGTAACAGTTGAGGTTACTACTACTGACGGTACTTCTGCAGAAGGTGCGCTTGTTACTATGACAAGTAATGCACATAATACTATTATCTTCCAGGATGTTTGTGATGCCAACGGTACAGTTGTTTTCACAGAAGTATGGAACGATACTTATGATCTTACTGTAAACCTTACAGGATATGACATTTACGAATCAGTAGAAGTTATTGATGGTGATATGACCATTGAAGTTCTTCTTCAGGAGTCACTTAATCCACCACGTGCTCTTTACGTAGATGGTACTACACTCCTTGCAACTTGGGTTGAGCCAGGTACATTCGAACCTTACGAAATTGATTTTAACGACGGATTCCCGGAAGATCTCGAAGTTAATGACATCGGTGGTTGCGGTGGCTGGTTCCTGAATCCTGCTTACAGCGGATTTTCTACTCAGTTTGCACGTATCGACTCTGATGCTAACGGTAATGGTTGCCAGGATGAAGGTGAAATGATTACTCCTGCCCTTAATACTGCAGGTCTTCCTCAGCTTCTTCTTGAATTTGACCAATACTATAATAATATTGGCTCTGACTGGGCTGACGTAGATGTATGGGATGGTTCTCAATGGGTTACTGTTCTTCATCAGACTTCTGACGCTGGTTCATGGTCTGCTCCAAATCGCCAGGTTATTGATATAACTGAATATGCCAATGCTGGTCTTAAAGTACGTTTCTATTTTAATGATGCTAACAGCTGGGCATGGTACTGGGCTGTTGATAACATTAAGATTTGGGACGGTATGGTTGATACACGTGGTGTAACAAGCTATAACTTCTACCTTGATGGCGACCTTATGACTGCCAACGTTCAGGCTACTCAATACCAGATTGCACCCTGGATGGTAACATGGGGTCAGGAATATACCTCTTCTGTAGAAGCTGTATATCCTAATGGTATTTCTCCTCGTGAGTATTATACATGGACTGCCTCTTATCTTGCTCCTCCAAGAAACCTTGAAGGTGAAGCTGATGGTCACTATGCTACTCTTACATGGGAACCACCTATGATTGAAGAACCTGCTTATGAAGGTACTTTCCCAACAGTTGCTACTTCTGGTAACAGCTCACGCGAAATTAATCTTGGTCGCGCTCCTCAGGCCGGAACTCCTTCCAACAAGCCTGCTGATCTGACTATGAACCGTGGTTCTATCGCTTATGCTACTGATGCTCTCGGTGGTATCTTCGGTACTATTGATGTTGATCTTCCTGGTACTATGAACCAGATTTCTACATTTACTGAAGATTTCTATTGTGGTGACTTTGGCGTAGAAGATGAAAATATGTTCTACCTGATTGATAATGCTTCTTCAACTCTTAAAGTTGTTGATATCACTTCAGGCGTTTTCACAAGTGTTGGTTCTGTATCCGGTGCTTCCGGTCACACATGGACTGGTATGGCTATGGACAAGAGCGAAGGTGTTATGTATGCTGCTTCTACAAATGGTAGTGCATCTACAATTTACACAATTGATCTTGAAACAGGTGCTACTACTACTATCGGTTCTCCTGCAATTGGCGGTATCATTGATATTGCAATTGATGGTAACGGTGTAATGTATGCTACTGATATCATCACTGACGAAGCATTCTCTATCGACAAAACTACTGCTACTGCAACTTCTCTTGGTGCTCTCGGTATTGACCTGAACTATGCTCAGGGTCTTGCATGGGATCCCGCAACTGATGTTGTTTATATCGCTGCTTATACTACAGCTGCTGAGCTGTATATCCTTAATACTGCTACCGGTTCTGCTGGTCTTGTTGGTGCATTCCCTTCAGGTACTGAAATCTGTGCATTTGGATTCCAGGGTGGTGGATCAGGTTATGTTCCTGAAAACCTTATCGCTTATAACATCTATGAAAATGGTGCTTATTACGATCAGGTAGATGCTGAAACTACTGAATATACTACTGATTACCTTATCGCCGGATGGCATAGCTTTACTGTAACAGCTGTTTACGGTGATCCTACTCCGGGTGAATCAGCTCATGAAGGTCCTGAAGATATTTATATCCTTGGTCAGGGTACCCTTTATGGTACTGTAAGCCTTTGTGGTACACTCCCAACACCTATCGAAGGTGCTGTTGTTACTGCTGTTAATCCTGAAACAGGTGACGAATTTATGGCTACTACTGCTTCTAATGGTAACTATTCTATGGAAGTTATCGAAGGTACTTACGATGTTACTGTTGTTGCTGAAGGTTATGAATCAGCAATGGTAGAAGGCATTTTTGTTCCGGATGCAGGTTCTTATGAACAGAATTTCGAAGTTTGTGAATTCCCTTATCCTGTAATTGGTGTTACTGCTGAACGTAACTACGAACACA
>CAZQNY010000202.1:0-3063 GCA_964594665.1 uncultured Bacteroidales bacterium | reverse complement strand
GAGATCCGTTTGTATCCCACAAAAGAGAACAGCTACCACCATGTGGATGAAGAGGGGAAATACTGGCGCGTGATGAATTTCATCAAGGATTCACTCTCGGTGGATGTAGTAGAGAGCGCAGAGCAGGCGTATGAGGCTGCCAAAGCCTATGCCTACTTCCAGCGCCATCTGGCCACCCTTCCCACCGAAGGATTCATAGAAACAATTCCTGACTTCCACAGCCTGAGCTGGCGACTGAAACAATACGATGAAGCGCTGAAGAAGGACGCCGTAAAAAGAGCACAAAGCTGCAAAGATGAGTTGGATTTTGTAGAGCAACACCGACATTTTGCTCACAAGCTGGAAGCGCTGTTGGAGAGTGGCAACATTCCCATCCGCATCACCCATAACGACACCAAGATAAACAACGTGCTCTTCAGTAACACCACGGGTAAAGGCATCGCCGTGGTAGATCTGGACACCGTCATGCCCGGCACCGTACTCTATGATTTCGGCGACATGATGCGCACCTTCCTCAGTCCCGCCGCCGAGGACGAACCCGACCTCACAAAAGTCATCTTCCGGCAAGAGATCTTCGAAGCCCTTCACAAAGGCTACACCGAAGAGCTTGGAGACATCCTCACCGACGCCGAAAAAGAGCATCTCCGCTTCGGAGGAAAGATCATGACCTTCATCATCGGCCTCCGCTTTCTCACCGACCACCTCAATGGCGACGTCTATTTCAAGGTGTCAAGAGAGGGGCATAATTTGGATCGGTGTCGGACGCAGTTTAGGTTACTTGAGCTTTTTGATTAAGATTTGTGAGCCGCGATAAATCGTCGGCTCTACAAATCGCTCAATAACACAGCATTATATTATTACAGAAGCTCCGTTAGGAGCGATAACAGGCATAACCCAGTGCGAAGCGCAGGGTGAGAAGAACGGGACACCCTACCCTGCGCTGTAGGCGCAGCACGCAAAATCCCAGCCCTCCAATGAAACCGATGCCGTATAGCGGAAGCCGATGCTTTCGACTGCGCTCAAGCATCTACCATGATACGATATTTTGAAACCGGAAGCTCCGGCAGGAGCGCCCTCTCTATAACCCGAAACGCCCCCATGAAACCACAAGCCGCAGCGCGTCGACCCCTTGAATCTCGTAGAGATTCCATCTCAATAGCACCGCGACATCTCCCATGAAACATGTAGCCGCATCAGCGGCGAAATCTCTGTAGCCCAGACGATAACCAACAGACATAGAGCCGCGGTAGCGGCGGCATTAATTAATATCGAACACAGAACAGAGTAACAAGGAATTTCGAAGGAATGCAAGAATTAAAATAATAATATGACACATAGTGTTAATCATTGACCCGTGGATTCCAGCATGGTGAATACGCTACCAACCACATATTACAATGACCTAAAAGCATAACGTTTGGTCATTATAATTTTCTTGTTGTCACAAAAGCAAAAGTTATTTCACCCATCTCATAATAATATTAACAATGAATTTTTGTTGCAAACAAAATAATGTAACTTTGTTTATGGAATAGATTCAAAGTCTAATTCTGAATCAATCTAACCACCATGACATGAAAACTATAGTAGTATGATAAAAAGACCGGTAATATCTGTTTTGGCTCTTATCGCATTGTTAATGGTTTCATTTAGTGTCAGTGATTCACGAAGTAGGTATAACATTCCCAGGGTAGCTTATAGTGTTACAGCTGGTGATATTGATATGGACGGGGATAATGATATTGTGGTTGGACATAACTATAGTTCCCAAACCCAGTGGAGTGGTGTTTCTATTTTGCTGAATGATGGCAACGGATCTTTCTCTTTATACGATTCTGTTTTTCTTTATGCTGGTCAGTCAGATGTATTAATGGGAAACCTAAACAGTAGTTCCAATAAAGAGATTATTGGCTATCACATTGATTCTCAGAACGGATCAACAACACTGCCGGTAATAAATAATTTTAATGTAACAGATATCTCCTATTTCAATTTAAATGCGGATGAAAGTATCAACACGAAAACTACTGGTGATATAAATGGCGACGGAGACTTGGATATTGTTGTTGCATCGCATAATGGTCAATTCTGGGGTGTACTTTATAACGATGGAAATGGCAATCTCTCCACTCCCGAATATCATAATGTATACGGCTATTCTCCTACAGATATTGTAAGTAAAGACCTTAACAATGATGGTAGAGATGACATAGTTGTATGTGCTCAAAGTACAGAGGTATTTTTTAGCTATGAGGATGGGTTTCAATCTATGTTACTGGAAACCAATAATTATAAAATGGGAGCTTCAATCGTTGACTTTGACTTTGACGGTGACAATGATATACTAACTTTTGTTGGGATTTCTATGGCCGGAGGTATCACCAGCCTCATTATGTATGAAAACCAGGGGAATAACAGTTTTGACACGATTCCTGAATTCGTTTTTCAACAGGCTTCTTCAAGATTCTTTGTTACCGACTTCAACAATGATAGTCTACAGGATATCTTGTTTCAGCATACAGATAATTCAGGATTCATCATATACTATAATGAGGGCGAATTTCAACTTAGTGATCCTACATTTATCCCTTTAACATCATACGCCTATGAAGGTTTGCGTGATTGTTTTTGCAGTGATTTAGATGGAAATGGTTTTAATGACATTATTATAACCCGTCATGCGCAAATTTCTTTACCCGATAATCTTGTGATTCTTTTCAATGATGGGAATGGAAATTTTGGGGAGAACCCATTGACTGATATTGAGCACTCTCCGCTACAGTCACAAAATCAGTTAAGTTGTTTTCCCAATCCATTTAAAGATGAAACAACATTTACTTTTTCTGTGGAAAGTTCCCACCAGCCGGAACTCACTATTTATGATCTACAAGGAAAACAAATTGCACACTTATCCGACTTAAAACGGGATGGAAACCAAAATTACAAAATGGTTTGGAATGGTTCAGACCATTATGGTTCACCGTGCAAACCTGGTATATACATCGCATCCATTGTTGTAGAAGGCAATATTCTACGAAATATTAAAGTAATAAAATCTATTTA
>CAZQNY010000201.1:0-3069 GCA_964594665.1 uncultured Bacteroidales bacterium | reverse complement strand
AGCGCTTCTGAGGTTATTTGAGATCTGAAAAATGGTTTTATATATTTCTCGCGGCAGATGTCAACAGGAGTGTTAAAGGTGCTTTCTATTTCACCTTTCAATTGCTGTTTTTTTGAATAGAGATCTTCAGTGTTGTCTTTAAATTCTACAATAATATCAATATCACTGTTCTGGTGTTGTTCACCTCTGGCATATGAGCCAAAAAGTCCAATCTTTTTCAGGTTGTACTCTGCAAAGATTCTCTCTTTATTTAAAGAGAGCCATAATAAAATATCTTCTTTTTTGCTCATTTCTTAATCTCCTACACAAAGATACTGAAAAACAATTAATACAAAAACCCAAACAGCCACAACGGAATTTCATTTTTATACCCCGATTCAATGTCATCCAGAGCGAGGTATGAATTGGGAATACCAGCGATCTGTTTTTGTGTTTTGTTGCGGCCACCTATTTCGAAGAGGTATTTTCTGTCGATCAGAAAATCACCTTTAGATGCAGATGTTACGTAGTGGTTATTGGATATCTGATTATAAAAGAATGTCTCCCTTAGATTTCCTTTGTCTGCATCTTCCCCTGCAAGTGCATTAATAATATTAGGATTATGTAGATATACTTTTTCCGGTTTGGAGAGTTTACTTATCCCTTTAGACTCACTTCCAAGATTCATTGTAAGAAGTGCTTCATGTAAATAATAGAGATACTCCTTAAGTGTATTTCTTGAGATCCCGACCCTTGAACTAATTTTTTCTATGTTGGGTTTAAAAGGAACACTCTCTGAGATGATGTATAAAATCTGTTTTATCTTCTGAATGTTTGCATATCGTATACCGGCTGAAAATGGCAGATCCGATTCAAGAATCTGTATTATTATCTCATTCAGTTTTTTGTGATAATTATTCTCCCCTTCAAGGAAAAAGGGATAATAACCTGTTTTTAGGTATTTTTTAAAATGCTCGATAGGTTTGATGTCCTTCCAAACCGCTTTTGCATGTTGTTTATGATCCTTGAGGATTTCCTGTAAACTTAAAGCCGGGAATTTGTGATTATTTGTAAGGTTGATAAATTCCCTAAAGGAGAGTCCGGGTAGCGTATAATTAACACTTCTTCTTGATAGATCTGTTCTTCCCATAGAAAGGTGTAGTAGTGATGATCCGGTATATATTACCCTCAGTTCAGGAAGAGTGTCATATATTTTCTTCATCTCTGTTGACCATCTGGAGTAGTGGTGAACTTCATCTACGAGTAGGTATTTTCCTCCCTCCTGAACAAAGGCCACAGCAAAATCATAAAACGAATTCTCACTAAAATACAGGTCTTCAAGGCTAATGTAAACCGTATTCTTTACGGGCAACTTTTGTTTTGCATATTGCAGGAGTAATGTCGTTTTTCCAACTCCACGACTCCCTTTGATCCCAATTAATCGCTCTGGCTGGTCTAACCATTTGATATGTTGTCTGATATAATTGGTTTCAACCTTTTCAATTGCCTTTTCGGAAGCTAAAAGTAAATTTTTCATAATACATAATGATCAATACACTGATCAAAAATACATAAAAATGATCAATACACTGACCAAAACATGAAAAAAATGATCAATACACTGATTGTTTTACGTGTTGCGTCTCTATTTTGCACATCTGAGTGTGCATTTGTTTGTTGATGTGGGTTTAAAATTTTGCCCAGACCCAACAGGTCTCCAAGACCTGTCGGGTCTTCCCGGAAAGACCTGTCAGGTATCGCTCCTGACAGGTCTGAATATCCATGACTTGCTACCCTTTTTATTGTTTTTTTTGAAAAGGAACACCGAGTTCCGCGGAGGAATCACAGAGTTTCACTGAGGGATTGTTGCGGTGTAACAAATAGGGCTGTCGGGTTGTTGCTAAGCATCTTGGAAAGAGGTAAAAACAAGAAAACCGGAGTTGGTTGATTTTGAAAAGGGAGCTTGAAGTCTGTTGTGATGCTAAGCAACTGTATTAATCAGGATGCCGTTTTAGGAGAGGGTTTTTAATTGTCCGGGATAATGGTGCAAAATCTTTATGAGAGATATTATGCATACAATGCTTCTGATGTGATTTGGGATTTGAAAAAGGGTTTTTGCTACAGATTCACCGGCAATATAATCACCACTCTCGTGCCAATCGCCTTCCCTTCATCATTAAATAAATCTATCACCTGAAGCTGATATCTCTCCTGATCGTCATCATTCAGCATCCTGATTCTGTCTTTGGTGATCTTCATCCCTTTGGAGGTATGTCCCAGGTTTTTACGGGACTTGTTCCGGGATGCCGCTGCCCGGCCGATTCCATTGTCCTCAATGGTACACTGGTATGCGTATTTGTCTTTTAGTGTGATGTTGAGTTGGATAATGCCTTTAAACTTCCGGTCCGGAAAGGCGTGTTTAATGCAATTCTCAATGATTGGCTGCAAAAGCATTGGCGGGATGTGGGTGTTATAAACATCTATGGCGTTTTCCACAGATAGCAAGAATTCAAAGCTGTCGTCGAAACGCATCTTTTCAAGCTCGGTGTAGTGTCTGAGGTAGTCCAGCTCGTCCTGCAAAGGAATGGCCTTGTTGTCAACATTGTCGAGGGTCATACGGATTACTTTCGAGAAGTGCCCCATAAAAGTCAGCGCTTCATCCACATCATTATCAATCACAAAATTCTGGATGGAACTCATGGAGTTAAAGATGAAGTGCGGGTTCATCTGTGCCTGCAATGCCTTGGTCTCCAACTCGGATATTTTGGTTACAATGTCCCTTTTCTGTTTTTCCTGACGCCGGATGTACTTTATGCGCATGCGATACAGGATCGCTGCGGTTATGAGAATTATTGCAGACATGGAAATGATAAACCACAATTGGAAGTACCAGGGTTTTAAAATTGTAAAACTGAAGGTCGCTTCTTCCGATAAAAGTCCTGAGGTATGATTACGGCTGCGGGCTCTGAAGGTGTACTCGCCCGGTTTGAGGTAAGGATAAACAACATAGGTTTTATTTGTTGGGCCTGTCCATTCCCTGTCGATTCCTTCAAGCTTATAATAATATTGCTCCGCATTTGAGTTTACGAA
>CAZQNY010000200.1:0-3123 GCA_964594665.1 uncultured Bacteroidales bacterium | reverse complement strand
GGAAAAAACCGTTGAAGTGATTCATAACAGCGAATTGGATAACAGAGGCTATTACACCGGTGTTTTCTTTCATTTTGACGGCAAGAACCTCGACAGTGCTGTGATGATTCGTTTTCTGGAAAAGAATGACAAGGGAATGACCTATCGCAGCGGAGGCGGGATAACCTTTAAAAGCGACCCGGAAAGTGAGTATCAGGAAATGATCGATAAAGTATATGTGCCGTTTACTTGAGAGTATCAGTATTGTTGACGGTGTTGCGGAGCGTATTCCGTGGCATCAGCAACGAATGGATGCCGCAGCTAAAGCTCTGTGGGCTGGCGATGCGCCTTCACTGCAACAGTTTCTTTCCCGGGTTGTTGTGCCCCGGGAAGGTCATCATAAACTGCGTATTGAATATGCAAAGGATATCGAAAATTATTCCCTGAACCGTTATACCCCCAAAAGGATCACTTCTCTGCGGGTTGTCTACTGCGATAATATCCACTACGATTATAAATTTGCCAACCGCACGGAGATTGACCGGCTGTATGCTCTGCGTGATGGCGCCGATGATATTCTGATCGTTCGTAATGGGTTGGTTACAGATACAAGTTATTGCAATGTGTTGTTTTATAATGGACTGCGGTGGGTTACTCCATTGCAGCCACTTCTGAAGGGCACTATGCGGGAGTACCTCCTTGACCATGGGTGGGCCAGTGAATCGGAAATTCCCATTCAGGAAATCCGTACATTTAAGAAGATAAAGCTCATCAATGCCTTGCTGGGGCTCTCCGGTCCTGAGCTGGCGGTCAGCGATATTTTATTCTGACTCCGCAAGGATTATTGCCGACTGAGGAGCAACATTTACTGCTCCTTTAACGGATAGCGGGGCATTTTTCAGTCCGTTTTTATCAAATACCACCGTCCAGGTACCTTCTCCGGGGCTAAAGGGAACAGCTTTTTTGGTTGCATTATACATTACTGCAATGGTTTTCCATTTATCTCCGTTGGCATGGTCGGTGATTTTATAGCTTACAATACCATGTTTTGAAGGATAAAATGCGAGGTGTTTTCTGATCATCTCTGCAGAAGGCATTCTGAATGCCGGGTGTGCCTTTCGGAGCGTAATAAGATCCTGGTAATATTGCACCATTTCAATGTTCTGCGACTTCAGGTCCCAATTGATTTGGTTAATGGCATCAGGTGATTCAAAACTGTTGTGCACACCATCTTTTGAGCGCATAAATTCTACTCCGGCATGTAAAAAAGGAATGCCCTGAGCCGTAAGAATGATGGTATTTGCCAGTTTATGTAAGGCTTTCAGCTCATCAGTAGATGCCGATGGTGTGGTCAGGCGGAGCTTATCGTACAGTGTATGGTTGTCGTGGCAGGTAACATAATTGATGCACTGAGCCGGTTCGTTGGTCCATGGTGCATCAGAATAGTTTACTTTGCTGTAGTTCACCTGCGGGTGAAAACCGGAAGCCACGACACCAAATTTTATGGATTCCTCAAGGTCGTTTTTACCATTTATAAACCCGGAGTCTGTTTCGGACGCCCAGTGACCTTTAATTCCGTCGCGGAGGTCGTCGCTGAAGGCAGCAATCTGATGTAGCCTTTGGGTGTTTTTTTTCAGTGCCAGCAGGCTGTCGGGCATGGGACTGTTTCCGGCAGTCCACCCTTCGCCATACAGGAATACGGAGCTGTTGGCCTGGTGCAAAGCTTTTGATATAGCGTTCATGGTTTCAATATCGTGGATACCCATGAGGTCGAAGCGGAAGCCGTCGATATGGTACTCCTCCATCCACCATAAGAGGCTTTCGGTCATGAATTTCCTCATCATGGGCCTCTCGGAAGCGGTTTCATTACCACAGGCAGAGGCGTTCGACCAGCTGCCATCTTCATTATGGCGGTAGTAATATCCCGGAACGAGCAGGTTAAAGGGCGAGTTTTCCGTGGGCCCGGTATGGTTGTACACCACATCCATAATTACCCGGATACCCTTTTCATGCAGTGCCATTACCATCTGCTTAAACTCTTTAATACGAACCTCTGCCTGTCGGGGGTCGCTGCTAAACGAGCCCTCGGGGACATTATAGTTCAGCGGATCATAGCCCCAGTTGTAGGGCTTTTCTGTCAGCGATTCATCGATGGAACGGAAGTCGAAAGCAGGTAAAAGATGAACGTGAGTAACGCCCATTTCTGCCAGATGATCAATTCCAACTGACTGCCCATTGCTGTTTTTTATGTTGGTTTCTGTAAAGGCCGTATACAAGCCTTTGTTCTTCATCCCGGAATTTTCTGCCACTGAGAAATCGCGGATTTGCAATTCATAGAGGATAACGTCGTTTTTTGAATCCAGCTGAGGGCTGTTGTCATTATCCCATCCGTCAGGGTTTGTCGTTGAGAAATCAGTGATCATCCCTCTTTTACCGTTAAGACCGACAGCCTTTGCATAGATACCGCATGTTTCCGGGAGCCATGTTTCATGATATTTTATCTGCCAGGTGTAATAGGTCCCGTGTCTGTCGCCGGATACTATTGCCTTCCATGTTCCGTTTTCAGCCTTTTGGGTATTTATCTTCTCAGATGGCTCGCCGCCGTCACCATTTTCATACAGATAGATAACAACAGAATCAGCCGTTGGAGCATAAACCTTAAAAAGTGTTTGTTCCGGCGACCATGTAACACCGAGATCATTGCCGCTGTAAATGGGATATTTGCTGTAATTATTCACCGACAGTGGTTCTGAACATGAATACAGCAAGGCACAAAATGCCATCAAAAGTGTAGTTATATTTCTCATAATAAGTCATTTAATCAAATGTTGGTTTAAATTACCATTAAAAATCCTGTTCGTTATTATTAAAAAGTACGGAAACCATACATTTGTAAAAAATAGTGAACATGTACATAAAAGATAAGCAATATAGGAAATTTTGTGCTTATGGCTTTCTGAAGAACCAGCGGTTTTATGAATCGTTTATCATTCTCTATTTTTTGGATCAGGGGATTAATTATTTTCAGATAGGTGTATTATACGCTATTCGGGAAGTATTATTAAACCTTCTGGAGGTACCTGCAGGATTTATTTCCGATTCAATGGGAAGAAAGAAGACGATGATCACCTCTTTTGCGATGTA
>CAZQNY010000199.1:0-3203 GCA_964594665.1 uncultured Bacteroidales bacterium | reverse complement strand
AACCCGACAACCCGACAACCCGACAACCCGACAACCCGACAACCCGATAACCCGACAACCCGATAACCCGATAACCCGATAACCCGATACCCGACAACCCGATAACCCGATAACAATAACTTCCCAGACCTGAAAGGAGAAAGATACCTGTCAGGTCATCGCTTACCTGATAAACGATAACACCTTTCAGGTCAGCCCGGGCAATACCTGGCAGGTCTGGTCATTGCTATTCATTATGATACGGCTCCCCTTTTAGTATTGAATAGCCCCGGTATAACTGCTCCACAAAAAACAGCCGAACCATCTGATGCGAAAAAGTCATTTTTGAAAGCGATAGCTTTGTATCTGCTCTTTGGTATACCTCATCACTAAATCCAAAGGCACCGCCCACAACAAAAACCAGATTCCTCAAACCGGAATTCATACGTTTTTGTAAAAATTCAGCAAAACCCTTTGATGAGAGAATTTTTCCATTTTCATCCAGCAGCACAAGGCAATCTTCAGGAGCAACCTGCTTAAGGATCAGCTCACCTTCCTGCCGTTTACGCTCTGCAACATCCATACTTCCTGCCTTTCGCAGGTCAGGAATTATCACCATTTCCACATTCACATAATGCCGGAGCCGTTTCACATATGTGTCAATTGCGTCAGGTAAATATCCTTTTTCAGTTTTGCCAACACAAATAATACGTATCTTCATAGTTCAGTTTTCTTGCTAAAACAAACAAAAATATTAAATTTGCTGAAAGTGCATCATTATGAAATTCTTAAAAACACCATTTATCAGCACTTCATGGCTTATAGCTCTGATGATTCTCCCGGCTGTTACTTTTTGTCAGTCGGGTCAGAAAGAAATCGAAAAAGCCATCCGCAACGGGGACGCAAAAACCTTGTCGGCACATTTTAGCAGCTCACTGGAATTAGCATTCCCGGGAAAAGAAGGAAGTTTCTCAAAAACCCAGGCCACAGTACTCATGGACAGCTTTTTTACAAACTATCCACCCTCATCATTTAAAGAAGTACATCATGGCACATCAGCAGATAGCTCCTCGTATCATATTGGAGAATATGTTTCAGGTAATACAACCTTCAGGACCTATTACCTGTGTAAGAATCAAAATGACGCCACTCACATTTTCCAATTACACTTCGAAAAAAAATAACGCGCGCTTATGTCGGTAAAACCACAGGGGAAAGACCTATGGAAGAATCTGAATAAAATCAGATTCATGAAACAGTATTTTGACAAAGCCGCAGACAGGACACTTTTATGGTCAGGAGGCATTCAGTTACGAGCCGTATGGAAAAATTTCATTCGTGGCCTCGACAATGGCTTTCTTGGAGTCAGGGGAAGTGCTATTGCTTTCAATTTCTTTCTGGCGCTATTCCCGGCACTTATTACAATTTTCACCATCATTCCTTACATCCGGGTTGAAAACTTCCAGGAATTACTTCTCAATATGATCAACACATTTATTCCGGAAGATTCGTGGGATATGGTGCATCATACCATTAAAGATATTATCCTCCGTCCCCGTGCCGGTCTTTTGTCATTTTCCACCTTTCTGACCCTATTATTTACATCCAGTGGCATAAGTATGATGATTGCAGCATTCAACAACACCTATCATTATATTGAATACAGGCCATGGATTCGAAGAAGGATGTTATCCTTTGCACTTGCCATTCTGATCACTGCGTTACTTATTGTCACTATTGTTTTGCTCGCATTTGGAAATATCGCCCTCGACTACCTTGTTGAAAACAATATTGTTCGTTCTGATATAAGCATTGTTTTGTATCAGGCAGTACGCTATATTCTAATCGCTGCCCTGATGTTCTTCGCCATTTCAGTACTTTATTATTTTGCACCTGCAAAACGAAAGGACTTCCAGTTCATCTCCCATGGTGCAGCAATAACCATTATCCTCAGTGCCCTTGCCACCTGGGGTTTTAACTTTTACATCCATAATTTCGGACGATACAACTACCTTTATGGCTCACTTGGGGCACTAATCATTTTCTTATTCTGGATATACCTTATCGCAATTATCCTGCTTATCGGATTCGAGTTCAATGCTGCCGTATATCAGGCTCGTGACAACCAAAAAAACGAAGAAACAAAAAATACTCTTCAATAAAAATATTCTTTTATGTGAAAAATTTAATGATAAATAATTCCTATATTTGGTGTATATTTCAGATCAAACACCAACACCTGAATGAAAAGGATAACGCTAATATTTCTTCTTGTTCCTATGCTATGTTTTTCACAGGACATTCACTTTTCAGATATTCTTCATAATAAAATATTCATTAATCCATCTGTATCCTCATTACCAACAGAAATCAATAATACCGGAATTATCTACAGGTGTCAGGGTAAAAGTATTACTGTACCCTACAAAACCTATGGACTATGGCTCGAAAAAAAACTGAATTTAAAATTCCTACAAAATGATAAGGCTGGATATGCGTTAATTGCGTCAAATGATATTGCCGGCGACGGAAATCTACAAAAAGTAAGAATCTTACTCTCAGGATCCTATGCAAAGACCCTTATGGATAAAAAGCTCGTTGTTGCGCTGGGTTATGGCATAGGTATCACAAACCAAAGTATTGATTTCAGCAAACTCACCTTTGCAACTCAATGGAACGGAAATTTCTTTGACCCTGCAGCGGCACAACACGAACCCTATGCCAACAGTTCCATTTTTTACCTTGATATGTATGCAGGGTTGTCTGCATTCTACAGTGCCTCTGACAAACTCCGGTTTGAAGGAGGAATAGCAACAGACCATCTGAAAGAGCCGAAAGAAACATTTTATACAAGTAAAAATCAACTCGGACGGAAGGTATCAGTATTTGTATCATCACGAATCATAAACGAACAATTACAATTTACCCCGGGAGCAATTTTCCTTACTCAAAGCAAAAACAGCGAGATCCTGTTTGGCTCGGATATTTTATACCACATCTCAGATTTCACTATTGGCGGGGGGCTTTGGTACCGATGGAGAAGCGATATCATTCCATCACTCAGAATAGCAAAACAAAGGCTTGAGTTTACGATTTCTTACGATACCAATATTGGCATAATGCATCCTGCATCATTATATCGTGGCGGCATGGAGCTATCTGTACGAATATCTCTTGATAAAAAGAAAGTAAATAAATACGACTGCGATGAAATGGAGTTTTAG
>CAZQNY010000198.1:0-3228 GCA_964594665.1 uncultured Bacteroidales bacterium | reverse complement strand
GTACACCATAGGCATCAGCTGTGAGAAAGAGAATCGTTGACGGATGCCCGCTGGTAGATGACTCTTTAATGTTTTTGAGCATTGTCAGCGGATATGAAGCCCTGCTGTTTTGGGTGAAACGATCGTCATAATAATCTATTATTCCAGTTGGGTACATCATAGCGTTTTCAATGATGGCACCATGCTCAAGGTAATTGTCATCATGCATTACAGCATCATAGATATCCGGTTCCTTTTTTGGATTGATATCAATCATTTTTGCATAACAGCCATTTTCAAAGTTTGCAATACCATGCTCACCCCAGCCGTGCTCATCGTCACCGAGCAGCGCTCTTTCCGGGTCTGCTGAGAGTGTTGTTTTACCTGTACCTGAAAGACCCAGCAAAAGGGCTGAAGATCCGTCATCACCTTCATTGGCGCTACAGTGCAATGGTAGAATACCTTCAAAAGGAAGCAGGTAATTCATAACGGTAAAGAGCATTTTCTTTACGGAACCCATATATGCCGAACCAACAATAACGCCCACTCTACGGTCGAAGTCCATGGCTACAGCCATATCAGAGGTTGTTCCGTCAGGCATTTTCCGCAGTCTGCCTTCATATTTTTCAGCATTTAGCTTGTGATAGGGGAGCGCCAGCAAAGTAAACCCATTGTTGTAGAAGCAGCTTTTGCTGATATCGTCCATAACCGGGCGGAACATATTATCAGTGAAAAGTGCGGCAAGCGCAAAGTTGGTTACTGTTTTTACGGGGAGCGCATAATTACTGTCGGCACCAATAACGCGGTCAGTAATAAAAATCTCTTTTTCTTCCTTCATATATTCCACGGCATCGCTGAAGATCATGTCGAAGGTATCCTCTTCAATAGGGATATTGTTGGGTGAAGTCCAGTCGATATGGTGCTGCGTGTCATCATGTCTGACGATCAGTGTATCTTTAGGGCTTCTGCCGGTAGACTCAGTAGGGGTCCAGGTGGCTAAAGCGCCATTTTTAGTAATAATAGCATCGCGGTTGTCTACGGAATGCTGAATGATGTCTTTTCTTCCGAGGTTATCAAGAACACCGGGATGTGCCTTTAAGGCTTCCTGTAATATAGATTTAGGATTCATGAACGATGATTTTGTGGTTTTAATGGTAACAATCCGGTGCAAAATTACAAATATTAATGATTATGCAAACGTTTTCGGTAGGAAAATTCGGGTGTCTGGATTCTTTCCTCTGCCGCCCACAAAAAAAACCGCAACCCTTACGGATTGCGGCCTGGTATTTTAGATGTAGAGACAACCGATCGTAGAGACAACCGATCGGTTGTCTCTACGGGCGGGCGGTTGTACGCCGTATTATTTATTGATAATTGCAGCCTGAGCAGCAGCCAGACGTGCGATAGGCACGCGGAAAGGAGAACAACTTACGTAGTTCATACCTACACGGTGGCAGAATTCGATAGAGCTTGGCTCACCACCATGCTCACCACAAATACCAACCTTGAGGTCTTTACGTGTGCTGCGGCCTTTCTCAACACCCATCTTTACAAGCTGTCCAACACCTTCCTGATCGAGAACCTGGAATGGATCGTGCTTGAGGATGTTTTTGTCGAGGTATACAGGCAGGAATTTACCGGCATCATCTCTTGAGTATCCGAAAGTCATCTGTGTAAGGTCATTGGTTCCGAATGAGAAGAACTCAGCGCTCTCAGCGATCATGTCGGCAGTAAGTGCTGCACGTGGAATCTCAATCATTGTACCTACCATGTGATCAACAGTATCGTTGCGCTCTTCAAAAACCTTAGCGATTGTTTCGCGAACGATTTGTTCCTGCATCTTCATCTCCTGAACAGTACCTGTCAGAGGAATCATAATTTCCGGATGAGCATTGATACCTTTTGCCTTGAGGTTCAGTGCAGCTTCGATGATAGCACGTGCCTGCATCTCAGAGATTTCAGGATAGGTGTTACCAAGACGACAGCCACGGTGACCGAGCATTGGGTTGAATTCGGCAAGGTCGTGAACTTTCTTTTGAACTGCTTCAATAGAAATTCCCATTTCATCAGCCATTTCCTGCTGGTTTTTCTCTTCGTGAGGAACGAACTCATGCAGAGGTGGATCGAGCAGACGAACTGTTACAGGAAGATCCTGCATAGCTTCGAAGATACCTTCGAAATCTTCGCGCTGGTAAGGGAGAATCTTGGCGAGTGCATCACGGCGACCTGCTTCATCATTAGCAAGGATCATCTCACGCATTGCCTTGATCCGTTCCCCTTCGAAGAACATGTGCTCAGTACGGCAGAGACCAATACCCTGAGCACCGAAGTTACGTGCTACTGTTGAATCGTTTGGTGTATCTGCATTGGTGCGAACAAGAAGTTTGGAGTGCTTGTCAGCAAGTTCCATCAGCTCACCAAAATATCCGCTTAATTCAGGGTCGATAGTCTTAACATGGCCTTCATATACCTGACCGGTAGAACCATTCAGCGACATCCATTCGCCTTCTTTGTATGTTTTACCATCAACGGTAAGAGTACGTGCTTTGTAATCAACCTGGATAGAACCGGCGCCGGAGACACAACATTTACCCATACCACGGGCAACAACAGCGGCGTGAGAAGTCATACCACCGCGAGCAGTGAGGATACCATTGGCATTATTCATACCTTCGAGGTCTTCAGGAGAGGTCTCGATACGCACGAGGATTGTATTTTCGAATTTTGTTGCTTCATCAGCGTGGAAAACGATCTGGCCTGTAGCAGCACCCGGAGAAGCTGGGAGACCTTTGGTGATGGTTGTTGCTTCTTCGAGAGCCTGATTATCAAAAACAGGGTGGAGAAGCTCATCAAGTTTGTTAGGCTCCACACGGAGAAGTGCAGTTTCAGCATCAATCATACCCTCTTTCAGCATTTCCATGGCTATACGTACCATAGCAGCACCGGTACGTTTTCCGTTACGGGTCTGGAGCAGCCAGAGTTTACCTTCCTGGATGGTGAACTCGAGATCCTGCATATCTTTATAATGCTGTTCAAGTTTTTCCTGAGTTTCATCAAGCTGTTTGTAAAGCTCAGGCATAGCTTCTTCAAGTGAAGGGTATTTAGCGGCACGCTCTTCTTCAGTAACATTTGCCAGCACCGCCCAACGCTGTGAACCCTCTTTGGTGATTTGCTGAGGAGTACGGATACCGGCAACCACGTCTTCACCCTGAGCATCGATGAGGTATTCACCGTTGAAAAGGTTTTCAC
>CAZQNY010000197.1:0-3276 GCA_964594665.1 uncultured Bacteroidales bacterium | reverse complement strand
TCTGCTCCGGTTACAGATCAGGACTTTGATGCCACTCATAATGGTTTTGTGATTTCAGGAACTGTTACCGAAAATGGCTCTCCATTGCAGAATGTAACCATCACAGCAACGGATTCACAAGGTGCAGTCGTTGATACATGGAGTACAATGTCTGACGGTGCTTATTATGCCCTTGTCCCATATGGATTTACCGGTGATCTGACACCCACAAAACTGAATTATGAGTTTGATCCGGTTTCCAAATCATATGCAAATGTTACTGCTAATATTGCCGGTCAGGATTACACAGCTGCCAATGTTGCAGAATACATTGTATCAGGAACTGTTACTGATGGGACCCTGCCGCTGGAAGGGGTTACTTTAACCTTATCCGGTTCTAAGGAAACCACTCAGACTGATTCCGATGGTTATTATTCCTTTACGGTTGCAAATGGCTACAGCGGTACAATCACACCGTCGATGTCATATTATACTTTTGCTCCGGAGAATATTACGGTTCCCAATGTTACAGCCAACAGCACCGGTAACGATTTTGTGGGTACAGCAACGCATTATCCGGTTTCCGGTACCATTACCTTTAACGGGCAACCTCTGGAAGGTGTAAAAGTGAATGTAGGTAGTATTACGCCTGCCCCATACACCGGCTCCGACGGTACCTATGTTTGTTATGTGCCTGCCGGCTGGTCGGGTGCCATACTGCCTTACAAACAGTATTTTACATTCGCTCCACAGATTATTAATGTGCCGGAGGTTAATGCCCCGGTTCCGGGTCAGGACTTTGAGGCAACGCATGATCCCCTGTTTATTAATGGTGTCGTAAAAGAGGGTGAATACTATATTCAAGGTGTTGAAATGGTTGTTACTGATGGCTCCGGTGGTGTTGTTGAATCTGTATTTACTAATCAGGTTGGTTATTATAGTGTTAATGTTCAATATGGTTTTTCAGGTGCAATAACACCTAATAAAACCAACTTCACCTTTGATCCTGTGGAGCGAACGTACACAAATATGATAAACAGTACCGGACAGCAGAATTTTGAAGCCATCAATACCACACAGTATACGGTTTCCGGAATTGTGACGGATGGTACTGATCCGGTTGAGGGTGTTACCATGACTCTTTCCGGTTCTAAGACGACAACCCTCACAGCCAGTGATGGCAGCTACTCATTTACGGTGGCGCGTCGGTCTTCAGGAACTGTTACGCCAACAAAAGACGGTTATAATTTTGTACCTGAATCAGAGTCGTTCTCAAATATTACTACAAATATTGATAACTTTGACTTTACCGGAACGGCTGATGAATATACGGTCTCAGGAACCGTTACCTGCAACAGTGTGCCTCTGGCAGGCGTTCTGCTTGATTTCGATAATATTGCAAACGATCCTCTTACTGCGTCAGATGGAACATATTCATGCCTTGTGCCTTATGGCTGGTATGGACATATTACACCATCACTGGAGGGCTATTCCTTTGATCCTGCATTCCACGATATCAGTATGGTATCAGCACCTGTTACTGGAAAGGATTTTGAAGCTACAGAAGAAAATGGCCTGCCTCCGGGATGGGGTTATGTTAATACGGGTTCAAACCATACCCTGACAATTACTTCTACGGCTCCAACCATTGATGGCGAACCTTTATCCTATGGCTCATGGATCGGTGTCTTTTATATGGATAATGGAGTCGAAAAATGTGCCGGTGCAATAAACTGGCAGGGCCCTGACTCACCCATAATCGCAGCACAGGGTGATGACTCCACTACGCCTGAAAAGGATGGTTTTGCCGAAGGTGAGGACTTTATCTGGAAGTTTTATACCAATGATGTGAAAGGAACAGAGCTTTATGCAACGGCAGTCTATTCCATCGGTCCCGGCGTTTATACAACAAACGGAACTACCGTAGTGCCTTCTGTTTATGCGCTAACCTCTATTTCTCATACGGTTACACTGAGCGATGGCTGGAGCGGTATCTCTACTTATGTGGTTCCTGAAAATGATTCCACCGAGCTGATCTTTGCCCCGATCGTGGAGGATATGGTGATCCTTAAGAGTATGACACTGGTTTACTGGCCGGGCTACTCCAACCAGATCGTTCACTGGAATAGTTATGAAGGTTATAAGATAAAAATGGAGCTTCCCGGAGAGGTTACTTTTACCGGTACTGATACGGATAAGACCCTGGCACTGGGAGAAGGATGGAGCCTGTTGCCGGTGCTTACTGACCAAAATGTAGAGGTTGTAGGATTCTTCGCTCCTGTTCTTGATGATCTGATTATTGCCAAATCAATCGACGGAATGGGCGTTTACTGGCCTTCAGTCGGTGTTCAGACCCTGCAGCAACTCAACCCTGGCGAATCGTATATGGTGAAGCTTGGCGCTCCGGGTTCACTTACCTTCCCGGCACTATCTGCAAAAAGTGCTATTGCAGAAAAAGGGTATCCTGATCCGATAAAATCTGATGTTTGGGTAACGCCCTCAAATACAGGTAACACGCATACCATTGCCTTTAACCCCGATGCAGTATCAATGTTCGGAGAAGGCGATTATATCGGTGTTTTTGATATGAATGACCGTTGCGTTGGATTAAACCAGGTTGCAAAGGATTCTGATCTTGTGATTTCTGTTTATGGTGATGACAAAACTACCAATGAGAAAGATGGAATGTATCCGGGTGAGAGGTTTATATTCCGCTTGTACAGCTCTGCTGAGGAAGATATTAGCGAGTTTGTTGCTGAGTTTGATAATCAGTATCATCAGGATTATGTTGATAACGGATTGTCGTTGATAACGAAAATCACATCGGCTCCCAATGGTATAGGTAGTGAATATCTGAAGTATCTGGAAGTATATCCGAATCCTGCTACGGATAAGCTATATATCCATGTTCCGGGTGGTGGTGATATCGAGTGCCATTTACGTGTGATAAGCGCTAATGGTGGCAATGTGAAAGCAGAAGCCACATTTGCCGGTCGTACTGCTATCGACATCAGCGTACTGCCTTCGGGTGTTTATCTGGTTGAAATTACAGATGGGATCAGTAATCCTGTTATTAAAAGGGTAATTAAGAAATAGGCTTATACAATCAGAGGCTGTCAGGGTTTGTATCTGGCAGTCTCTGATTATTTATGGAAATTTATATCTTCCAATTAGTTTTTGAAGATTTCTCAGAGGTTGACAGAATGAATTGATTCGTTTTGTTTCGAGTTGTATTATGTGGAGGTGATCCTCAATATTCCGTTAAACAGATTTTCTTAACCCGACAACCCGACAACC
>CAZQNY010000196.1:0-3289 GCA_964594665.1 uncultured Bacteroidales bacterium | reverse complement strand
CTTTGAACCCGTTTACCGTGATAAATTCATTATTCGATTCAGGTTGCGCAGTCACAGAAGCCACAAATAGCATTAAACAAACAAACAGCGTGTTCTTTCTCATAATTAGAAAATATTACTCTTCAATCTTTTTACAAATCACATCATCTCCCCCATCCGGATGCATGGTCATACTCACTACCTCACCATCTGAACCGGCATTGAATGAGAACTCATAATTTGATGTTTTTAGGAAGAAAGTATTATCACACTTTGGAAACAACGGGACACTACCCTCCTCCGGAATATGAAGCATAAGCTGCCCGTCATCGCAGGTTATGGTAAAGGCAAATCCTGGGGATAGCTCATATTTCGCCACATAGGATTTGAGTATGTCACTGTCTACAGTTACATCCTTATACAGCTCCTCTTTGGTCGGCTCAGGAGGAACGTTTAATAATAATCGACCAATCATGGTATAGGTCGGAGGTTCTTCAGCATTTTTGGTGATAGGGAATCCAGTATCCCCGGATTCGCCTCTTTGTCCTGCTTCAGCCACAAAACTGATGTTCCCGTTTATATCCGGATAGATATTAAACAAGAACCCGGAACCCATAAATGTAGAGTTAAGTATCTCATTGTTCCGTGTATCAATAATTGAGACAAAACACTTTTTACGACCTAAAAAGGAGGAGTTGAATGTTTTCTCACACGTTGGGAAGCCCTTATATAGTGCATTTTCCGTGATTGGAAAATCCGGAGAGGTTGTTGTCCCGCCTATTATGATCGTATAATCATTGATAAATCCTGTTGAGCTTACTCTCTCCATTTCACTTCCACCAAAGATCGCAGCATATTCAAGATTCATGGTCTCTGAATTAAAGAGGGCCACATAGCAGTCCTGCATTCCTTTAATCGAATCACATAAAAGTGTTGTGGTGGCAGGAAAATGATTGGTCTCTGTGCTTCCACAAACAACCAGTTTGTTGGGGCTTGTCCACTTTACTGGTGTTGTGGCAAATCCTTCAGTAACGAAATAACTAAAATAGGTTATGTTATTGCTGATGCCATCGATTTTTGCCAGATAATGGTCGTTGATACCGCCAGACTTAGGCATTATAATCTCTTTTCTGAGGGCATCATCAGTTACAGGTAAGTTTTCACTGAAGGTGGCTCCCGTAAGATAGATGTTATCTTTATCATCTACCTCTACACCGGTCACGATTTCCCATGTACTTGAGCCGAACGTATATGAAAACAACAATTTTTCTCCTTTCGGGGAAAATTTAGCAATAAAACCATGCATGGATTCACTGTCAGAAATTTGTCCTTTTGTCAGTGGGAAATCTTTTGACTTTGTAAGTCCGCCAATTATCACATTACCCTTTGAGTCAACTTTAATACATCCGCCGCTAAGTGTCTCTTCTACTTCTCCTCCGATATAGGTGGAGAAGACGATGTTGCTGCCGTCGGGTGTTAGCTTCGTTACAAATATATCACCGGCCCAGGATCCTTTGCCATTGAAACTTTCATCAAAAGCGCCTTCCGTTACCGGGAAATCTTCAGATTCAGTTCCTCCTGTGACAAAAATAAACCCCTGTTCATCAACGGTTATCGCGCTGTGGTGCTCTCTGTTTGAACCACCCAAAAGGGTAGCAAATATGATCTCACCGGCAGGGGAATATTTAACTACAAACACGTCAGCTGAACCATTAAGTTTAGTCTGATAGGCATTCTCAGTGGCAGGAAAGTTCTTATCGCGGGTATTCCCACAGACATAAGTATTTCCATCCTTGTCACTGTAGATATCAAATCCGGAGGCATATTTATCGGTATGCGCGAGATAGGTTGAAAATCCAAGGGTTAGTACTGCACTATCCTGCTCTGCACCAGTTTGTGCTTTAAGAATTCCCTGAGAAAAAAGGATTCCCATCAATATAAAAATCGCTGTTTTTTTCATACCGTGTTTTTTTCATTATTATTTAACTATTCCCTGATCTATAATCCAATAGGTATAGTTCAATACTTTATCATAATTATTTATATAATCATTATAAGTCGGCTCCACCAAAAAATCCGGTAATACACCATGATGGTCGTCAAATCCACCCGGACGAATGCTGTACTGCGCCGAATTTTGAATCGTAACCTTAGAATTTGGCAGCTCAAATAACATGATACAAGCATACATTGTGGGGTTGTCGGAGGTCTCTTCCCCCACAATAACACCAATGTTATTGTCTTTAATTTGAGCAGAGAAGAGTGTTCCGGCAGAGTAGGTATTCTTACTAGTCAAAACATAGAGTTGCCCGCTAAAGCGCAATGGGTTTTCTTCCGGAGTAATAACTTCTTCCGGAAAATCTGTTATAGTTCCCGGTTCGTACTCCAAAAAACAGTCAACCAATTTTAGAAACTCAGCCTTTTCACCTTCGGCTTTTCTGGCTTGTTCAATGGCATCCACCAGAACCGGATGTGTTGTATAACAGTGTTTTGTAGCTACACTGGTCTTTACCTTGCTGCCAGCTGAGGCAACATAAGGTTGATCGGTCAGATAGTTTAGAAGAAGGCTTACAAGATTTCCATTGCCACCTTTATTATTGCGAACATCAATAATTAAATTTTCGATTTCATCTCTCTTTATTTCAGAAAAAACATGTTTCAAGAGGCTGTCGTAACGATCAAAGTCAAGGTGAAAAGTATTTAGTTTTAGCAGCGCCGTTTTCCGGGCCGGTTCGGGTTTAAACTCAAAATCATTAGTCGGCATGGCGGGAGAATCTTTTTTAATCTTTTCATATCCAACTCCGCTAACTGTTTTAGTTTTAATTTTATGATCATTGGGTAAAATATAACTCACCTTAAACTCATCACAAAACCCGTACAACAGCCATAGAAATCCGCTCCAGTTGTAGGATAGTGTACCTCCTATATATCCATTGGGACGAACCCGCAGATAAGGAGTGAATTCATCAATAATGTTATTAACCGTTTTACTATTTATAGCGATTATTTCTGTGCCCTTAATGAATTCCGAGTGGGTTGAGAAATTTTCATCCACATAAATATGACCGGAGCAATATTTTATGGCAAAAGGAAATGCCAATCCACCTGACTTCAAAAAATCCCGATACCCACCATCACCAAAAACCATTGTATGTCCTTGTTTTACAAGTGCAATGGTTTGAAGTAATATCTTATGAAATTCTGATTTTGACATTGGCTTATTAATCGTAGCCCGGTATTCATCGGTTTTTTTCAAGAACTCATCTTTGGTAATATAGGCATACAAGTTTGGATGCGTCTCCTCCAGCGT
>CAZQNY010000195.1:0-3299 GCA_964594665.1 uncultured Bacteroidales bacterium | reverse complement strand
GTTTATCGGTAAACAATGCCGCACGCATACATAACGGGGGTCATGAGCCGGTACAGCGGATTGTAAACGTTGGCAGACCAATAACAGGGGTTGAAATTGCCATTATGAATGGCGATGGCGTTTCAGTAAAGGAAGGTATTGTGGGAGAAGTTTGTGTAAAAGGTGAAAACGTTTCCAAAGGGTATTTTCGTGATAAGGATAAAATCAAAGATCTCCGGGAGTTACAATGGCTCAGAACCGGGGATCAAGGCTTTATTTTATACGGAGACCTCTATATTACAGGGCGTTATAAAGACATCATCTTTATTAATGGAAGTAATTATTACGCCAATGACCTTGAAGCAACAGCCATCAGAGAATTTGGGTTGGTTTATGGTAAATTTATCATTGGTGGATATCATGATGAAAAGAAAGGTCATGACAGTATTATCGCATTTATGGTAGGAAGTGATAACCCGACTACAAGGGCAAGATGCAGAGAAGTCGGTAATTATTTTCTCAACAAATTAGGGATTCCCATTAGTAACTTTGTTTTGGTCAGATCCAATCAGATCCCAAAAACATCAAGTGGAAAAATTAAGCGATATAAAATAATCAATGCATTTCTAAGTGGAGAATTAAATGATATATCTATTTAGCTGCCTTATAATGATATCGTCGCCAAAATGTATGATAAAATATAACAATAATCCAGTCGGTTCTATTTAAATATTTTGACCTTGGACGGTTTTTCCATTCCAGATTAAAATTCAACCCCTCTTTTGTATCGTCATAAATTTCGTCTTCAAGTCCCATTCTGCCATAGGTACAATTATAGGCATAGGATTGATAGGCTGCTGTAAAGGATTTTGTATACCATAGTGTGCGAAACATACGTTTTCTCAGATTCTCTTTACAAAATAAATCACGGTTAATCATTCGCATCAATTCCCTTAGTCTTATCGGTTCTATGTTTTTGGGTTTCATCGTTACCTCTACAAAATGATAGTACTTCCAGTCATCAGGGAATTTATTTTTCAACAGTCTGCCTTCGTCAACAGCCTTCTTATAGACCCTTGTTCCCGGAAGAGGAGTAAGGATACTCAGTTGCATAACATCAACACGGCTGTTTTTGATATATTTGTAACGATCAATGATATCCTGTTCCGTATCAGAGTCAAGGCCAAAAATAAAAGCACCAAGCGTTGCAATATGATGCTTATGCATCTTTTTTATAACCTGTTCATAAAATTTTACGCCCCGTTTCAGATTGCGCCGCTTACCAATGGTTTCAAGTCCATCCGTTTTTTCAGATTCAAATCCGGTAAGAATCATGTAGCAACCACTCTTATTCGCCCATTTAAGCACTTCATCATTATCAACAATATTAAGAGAACCCTGACCAAACCAGGGTTTCTGAATTCCTCGTTCCACCATTCCCTTAAACAGGGATATAGCACGTTTCTGAGCATTCTTACTATTGTTAACGATATGGTCATCTACAAAAAACAATTGTGGATATTTATCATTTTTTTCTATTTCATCCAACACCTGGTCAATGGGTCTTTCTCTGTATTTTCTTCCATTGAACAAAGTGACAGAACAGAAATCACAATCCATAGGACACCCCCTGGTAGTTTGAACCGTGGCACTTTGATATTTTGAAGAGAACAGATCAAGCCTGGGATGAGGAGAATTGCTCATATCCAGATATTCACCATAGTATTTTTGTTTAAGTTTCTTATTAAGGAAATCAGAGAGCAAAATATTCCATACTGACTCAGCCTCACCGATAACAACAGCATCAACATACTGCAGAGCTTCGTCAGGCATCATTGAGGCATGAATTCCGCCCAGAACAACAGGAACACCTTTTTCCCTGTACATAGATGCAATTTCATAGGCTCTGGGGATATTAAAGGTAAAAGATGTTAGACCTACCAGATCAGCATTTTTTAACTCAAAGTCATCGTGCACTTCATCGAGTATTTCAACCTCAAACTCCTCTGGAGTTAAAGCAGCAATGATCCCCAGGCCCAGGGGAGCCTGTGTCCCACGGCCAACAGAAAAACCTTTTCGGTATTTAATTATGGGATTTATTAATAGTATTTTCTTTTTATGATTTTCCATCATTCCTTTAAATTTTTGTCAAATTTATAAAATAAGACTTTAAAACATAAAATATTGTACATTTGCGAAAACCATAAAAATCCGGACATGAAAATAGAAGAATTAATTGCTGTTGTTGAAGAAGAATTTGAGGATGAGATAGAGGAGGGTCAGCTGAAGTCTGATGTTAAATTCAGGGAAGTTTTCGACTGGAACTCCATTAATGCTCTCCGACTTATTGCATTGGTTAAAACAGAGTACGATGTAACCATCAACGCAGAAGATATTCAGCAATCGGAAACCGTGAATGACCTTTTCAAAATTATTGAAGAGCGCATGGATTAAGGTTAATGATCAAAAGACAAAACGCAGCCGGTTTCCCGACTGCGTTTTTTTTTATCTTTGTAAGAGTAATACATCCAAAGAAAATCATATATGGCAATTTTTTCAATCTCTAATGTAGCAATGCGTGGTGTTGCGGCATGTGTCCCGGCAAATGAAGTCTCCAATATGGATTATGCATTTATCACCGACAAAGAAAGAGAGTCGTTGGTAAAGAACATTGGCGTCAACAAGCGCAGAGTCAGGGCAGACAACACCCTTACAACCTCCGATTTATGCTATGAGTCAGCGGAAAAGCTTATTGAAGAGCTGGGATGGGATAAAAAAGAGATTGGTTTGCTGGTATTTGTTTCGCAATCGAGAGATTACATTATTCCGAGCACCTCCGGGATACTGCAGGATCGGTTAGGATTGCCCAAAGCCTGTATGGCACTGGATGTAAGCCTGGGATGTTCAGGATATGTTTACGGCTTGTCAACGGTAGCCGGTTTGGTAAGCTCAGGGATGATCGAGAAGGCTCTTCTTCTTGTTGGAGATATCAGTACCAGCAACACCTCTTACACCGACAAAAGCACCTATCCGCTGTTTGGGGATGCCGGCACAGCAACAGCACTGGAATATAATGAAGAAGCTCCGAAAATTCATTTTAACCTCGAAAGTGACGGCGCCGGATATGAGGCCATAATCATTCCTGCCGGCGGGATGAGAAATCCGATCAGCAAAGACTCTTTTGAGATGAAAAGCTATGGAGAGGGCATTGAACGCTCAGATATTCATGTTGCCCTTGACGGTATTGAGGTGTTTAATTTTTCCTTGCGGGAAGTAGCTCCAAACATTAAAAAGCTTGCCAAAGCCACCGGAAAAGAGAT
>CAZQNY010000194.1:0-3343 GCA_964594665.1 uncultured Bacteroidales bacterium | reverse complement strand
TATTTCAGGCAGGATTTCTAACAAATTCTGCCTTCTTTTTCTCTTTTCATCTACCAACCAAAAGAGAAAAAGAAGCAAAAAGAGAAAACCTACCCACTATGGATTATGCTCAAAATTGGCAGGCAAAGTTACCTGCGAACCGGTATATCCTGGTAAAGGGAAAGGTCTTCTCTCATTCCTTTCTTATGGACCTTTCACCTTCGTGTTAGGTCACTTTCTCATTCTTCTAAACTGACATGCACCCTTGACCCGGAATCCGGCTTCTCGGTGTCATAAGCCTGAATTTTTTTTAATCAGGCGTGCCAGATGCCATTAAAAATCCCAAGGGCATGGGTATTATACAATGTCTAATACATCTTCAAACCTGTTCACAGATAATCATTGATAAATTTGTGGATCATCTGCCAATTTACCGTCAGATAGAGCGCTACAAGCGAGATGGGGTAAAGCTCTCTTCATCGACTATTAATGGGTGGCAGGATGCAGTTTGCAATTTATTGGAGCCACTTTATCAAACCTTAAAACACAGGGTGTTATCACAAGGATATCTGCAAGTTGATGAGACACCCATTCAGGTTTTGGAAAAGAATGGCGTTCGAAAAAAGGGCAAAATTCCCCGATGGGATAAGCTTATGGCATATCTTAAGGATGGCGCTTTGGAGATTGACAATAATCCGGCAGAAAATGCTATCAGACCTATTGCCTTGGGAAGAAAAAACTATTTATTCGCCGGCTCTACCAGAGGAGCACATAGGGCTGCTATGATTTATTCCTTCATGGCAACCTGCAAAAAACATGATGTAAATCCTTTTGAGTGGCTAAAGAAAGTGCTGGAGATTATCCCTGACCACACCGCCGTGTGGCGCTTGAACAATTGCCAACGCACTGATTTTTATCGTATCTTTATACCATCAACAACTGACCTGATTATGCTATACAAACTGAAAACGGTACTGATGGGTTGCCTCTTTCTGTTTTTGTTTGCCGGAACCATTTTCGGACAATCAGAAGAAACACCCGACAGAAAACAAAATCCGCTGCGTATGGCCGGAACTTTCATCGCGAAAGTGGAAGGATACTACGCCAAAGGCATTGAGTCTTCCCGAAAACCACTGGCCTATATTGCTTCCGGTGATTTTGATCCGGAAGTATATGGCATGAAACTGCCTTTCTCATTTCTTGCCAGTAACAGAAGCTTCGACTATGCCCAGCCCTTTACTCGCATAGGCATCAGCCCGGAGTATAAATGGCTTCGGTTTCATTTCGGATATCGTAATATCAGCTATTCGCAATACACCCTTGCCGGGCACTCATTTTTGGGTGCAGGACTGGAGCTGAACCCGGGACTGTTTCGCTTCTCGGCACTCTATGGCCGGTTCAAGAAAAAGACAATTCCCAATACCGTAAACCCTCTCGATACACTTATTGCTCCAATGCGCTATGGTTATGCCGGCAAGATTGGTATCGGAAATCAAAAAAACTTTGTGGATCTGGTGTTTATGCATATCAAGGATGATACGCTGGGGATGTTTGATCAAAGCCTGGAGAGCTTTAAGTCGCCCCAATCCAATGTGGTGGGAGGCGTGAATATGAAGATCTCCTTCATGGAGAATCTTGTCTTTGAAGGAGAGTCTGCCGTAAGTCTCCTCACCAAAGATCTTTACGCACTTGGATTTGATGAGTTTGGCGTGGAAGGGCTGGAGAACATCGCACGCCTTTTGGCCGTAAATATATCCTCCTCCTATGCTTTTGCACTTCGTGCGGCACTCACCTATACCTCCCCGGGTTTCTCCACCGGACTGGAATACCGCCGTGTGGATCCTGACTTTACCTCTTTCGGTGCACACTTCTTTAATACCGACCTGGAGCATCTTACCATCAATACCCGCTTTCGGGCCTTTGAGAAAAAACTGAATGTACGCGCTAATATTGGTGTTCAAAACGACAACCTTAAAGGCAATAAAATCAGCCGGTCGGCCAAAATCATTGCCATGGTAGCCGCGCAATATAATACACAGAAAGTCTTTAGCATCGATGGCTCCTTCTCCAACTACAGCATTAACCAAAAAGCCGGGCGACTGCCGCTGGAGGATACCATTCGTCTCTTTCAAACCAACAGAAGCATCACGCTGATGCCGCGACTGACCTTTGCAAAGAAGAAAAACATTCAACAGGTAATACAGTGGAACCTGTCACGCACCGGCCTCATCGATCACAACCCTTATACCGCCGATCTTACAGAAGTGACCTCCGACATCGCCATGATGAACTATCTGGTCTCCTTCACCCCAATCGCACTCAATTTAAATAGTGGTATGAGTTATATCGGAATGCACAACGCAATAGCAGAGCGCAACAACTATGTGGTAATGCTGGGTTTTAATAAGTCGTTGTTTAAGAATAAACTCAATTTTGGTGTTAACGGATCCGGTGGTCTGAGTATTGTTAATGATACAAGAGGTAACGTTTTTAACATCTCATGCAGTGCTATGCTAAAAGCCTTCAAGAAGCATGGCGTGAAGTTTTTCCTTCACTACCAGTCCAACCAGTATCCGGACGGATCGCCACAAAAAAGTTATCAGGAATTTAAAACCAATGTCAGTTATGTCTACTCCATATAAAACAAAAAACCGCATCGGGATTGTGCTGATACTGTTATGGATGATCATGCCTGTTATCACTAAAGCACAAGACCCAATAAGTATTCAGATTATGGTGGTTCCGCCATACTCTTCCGCTGTATATGAATACATAGATAATCCGGATAAGATTATCGTCACCATCTCTCATACCGGAATCGGAATGGGGGCATTGGATTTTTATCTCCGGGGCAGCATTATCAGCGATGGGGGAATTAGTGCCATCTCCGAGCCAGGGTATAAGCCGCCAACAGCACTCACCATACAGGAGGGTAGTGTTTATGGGCTTTCGCCAAATAATGTGGGCGAAGTATTCGACCTGGATCATATCATTATAGAAGGTATTGAGATAGATGAACTTATCGCTACCGGATTGCCTGAAGATAATTACCAGATCTGTTTACAAGCATATGATTATTATACGGATCAGCCGTTGAGTATGGAATCACCATTGGGCTGCTCCAACATCTTTTTTATCCGTAATCCGGAGCCACCGCAGATTATTATGCCCATATGTGGCGATACAGTGCGCGGCGGTGATCTGAGCAACATCCTTGTGAGCTGGACAACACCTCCGGGAGCGCCCGTGGGAACACAGTATACGCTGTTGATGGCTGAGGTGCCTGAGGGAATGCCTGTGATACCGGAAGATATCGTTGCAACGCAGCTTTTCCCTCCTTTTTATGAGGAGACGACTACTATGA
>CAZQNY010000193.1:0-3364 GCA_964594665.1 uncultured Bacteroidales bacterium | reverse complement strand
ACAACCAATGTTGACTGATAACCCTTTATCTTCACATCATCAATAAATACGCCATCATTGTCATCAACATTGTCTGTTACGAGCCTGAAACGGATCTTAACATTGGATTGATTTTCATATAGATCAAGGCTTATGGATTCCTGCAGCCAGGGCACCCAATCATAATATGCATATTCTTTAAGCACTGTGAAAGTAGCAAAATCATCCGTAGAAATATCAACATATACGTGATCACCATTATCCAATACATGAAGGATATTATACTCCAGAACAAGCGATGAGTAACCGGAGAAATCAAGCCCGGACGCCATGGTTGCTGTAGTTTCCGTGCCACCGGAATACCAGCTCCAGGGTGAATCGGACAAACAATGTGTTGCAGTAAAAAACATATCATCTGAAGCAGCCCAGGTTCCTGTAGTAACCCAATTTGTCATTCCCGACTCAAAGTCATCTTCAAATAATACGGTACGGCAGTTTAATGGTATATTAATATCCATACACCCACCGGATCCATCAGGAGCATGCCCCTGCAAATCCCATGGCCCGGCAGTACTGTTACCACCATTAAACACCATATTAAGTGTTGATGCCACATCAACATCAGGATTTAACCCATAAAAGAGAGATGGATTATAGGTAAATCCATACTGACCGTTCACCATTGGGGTAAGGTACGTTGTTTGACCATTAACACCGGTGTCGTCCCATTCCTTCGTTGCACTCCATGATGTACCATTAAGGGCAACGCCGGAGTGGATTCTCACTTCAGAAGATCCTTCAAGGCTGTTACCTTGGCCTGCCTCACAGGAATAGGCAGGATCAAACACAAGTGTAAGTTCTTCATCGGGTTCGGCATCCAAAGGATACATCAGCACAACATCATCTACCGTCACAGAGGTACTTGCAGTCCGCACAGATAACCTATCACCGGGGTAAACAGCTTTCACATAATAGTCATAAACTCCCTGGTGAGGAACTGTATCATAATAGTAGTTCCCGGGAACAATGGTTGTGTTGACTTGCTGTCCGTCACGATACACATTAAAACCAGATACATTCTTTGCAAGGGCGGTATTTCCTTTGAACACCGGCAAAGAAGCACGCATTTCAGGTGTAAGGGTTTGTTTACCTGTTGGATTGACTGGCTCTATAACATTTGCCAGTTCAATACCTGCATCCAGCCATTTTCCGGAAGTATTATCCTTTGCTCCGGAATACACCAGATAAATCTCTGTCGCCCAGTTACCATTTATTGGTGCCCAACCTTCGTCGGGGTTACCCAGGTATCCGTGTCCGGTATTATTTGTAACACTCATATACCCTGATGTAGGATATACATCCATAGGCTTTATGGTTACCAGCACATCATCGGTTAACTCAAGGGGTTCAGACAATTCATATTCATAGGTTCCATGAGAGGCATACAATACTTCAGATTCAAAGATCAGGGTTTGTCCATCTTTTTCCCAGACTCTGATTTTAAATTCATTCTCACCGTTCCAGTTGTTGCCTTCCCAATCGATAAACTGATGCCGTACTTTTGTCAGGAGCATTGGATAAGGGTTTCCAAATTCAGCAAGGTCGATATAGGATGCTTTTTCGCCCCAGTTAAAGTAGGATGTATTTGACCAGCTCCAGTTGGAGAACCATCCTTCGCCACCGGCCATGGGCCAGTTCCACTTCAAATGAACATCTGAAGCATAGGCATCAACCTCAACATTTCGAGGAGGAGCATAATTGTTGTCGTAAACACTTACTGAAATATCATCAATATAAATTCCATCAAAACTCATAGCTGCATCAGATACAAATCGGAAGACTATTACTATCTGATCACCCAGGTAATCTGTAATATCAAAGGAGTACTGCTGCCATGTGTAGGCTGAACCGGTAAAATAACCCAGGGTTTCCCGTTGTCCACCCCAGAAATCATTAGAAATCTCAACATAACAAATATCAAAATCCAGCTCTATATCATATTTCGCATAGAATGATAATATTGCACTATCGGCATTAACATTTAATAAATTAATTGGCGGATCTGTTTTCACCCAGCAATCCTGGTTATCCTCGTAATTCCCCCAGGGCGCATTTGCAAGGCTGGTGTTTCCTGAGTATGCATCAGCAGTAGTAAAGCCCCAATTACAGTCCCAGTCTTCGTCATTCCAGCTCTCAAAATCCTCAAAGAATACCACATGCTCCTCCAAAGAGTAAGCATTATCGCTGTTCGAGGGGCAGGACTCGCCGCCGGCATATACTGCCGTAGCATAATAGTCATAGTTATCTACTGCGAGAGGGGTATCTGTATAGCTATATCCATCAACAGGAGTATCTCCATTTATTTTGGAGCCGTCGCGGTAGATATTAAAGCCAATAATATCGGATTTAGCACCATCTTTTGTACTGCCATCGGGTACAGATATGGAAGGATTGCCACCATTGTATCCTATTGCCATTCCATCAGGTGATGCAGCTGTACCTCCGTCACCGGTAACATACAGGTAAGTCATCCATTCATGTGGATAGGTAGTCCATGTTCCACCGGATCCAAGATAGGAATGACATGTGGGCCATGTAGTCCCGTCATTTCTTGCACTGGAAGGGAAGTTTGTTCCTCCGGCATCGAAAACCTCAACAGCAACAATAAAATCACCATTTACAGCATAGGGTTCGGGGAAGGTATAGTAAAAATAGTCATCCGAGGGAGCATAGAGCCACTCCGATTCAAAAAGCAAATCATTGGTGGCATAATCATAAATATTGTATCTGAATTTATTATTTCCGTTCCATGGATATGACTCGACTTCATAAAACCTATGGGCTATAGTAGTAAAATACATGGGATAGGTCAGGCCAAAATCAGAAGCAGTATACAGAACCCCGCGTTCTTCTTCCGACCAATGCGTACCATTATTACCACCATTTTGGTATGAATACCAACCTCTGAACGGCGCATACCAGCTAAGATCTACTTCTCCATTTCCATTTTCGGCAATAAAATTCACGGGATAGATATCTGAATAGGCAGTAAAAGAAAAATCAAACCAGGTCATATCCTCTGAAGGGATATCTGCACCCACATTCAATGTAAAATCATACCCATTCGAAACATTCATGGCTACATCCAGAGCAAAAGCATCAGATATAGTAAGTTGCTCTCCAACCGCCAGTGAGCTTATCACCTCCTGATCATCGGTAAGCGTAAGAAAACCACCGGGATCATTGGCAGTAAGGGTGAGAGGGACATTTGACAATGCTGTTCCGCCCCCATTATAAACCACAACATCAAAAGTAACAGATTCACCAGGCTCAAAAGTATCATCTCCATCCGAGGTGTGAGTGATCAATTCTGATATCATAAAAC
>CAZQNY010000192.1:0-3448 GCA_964594665.1 uncultured Bacteroidales bacterium | reverse complement strand
TTTTTACCTTTGTCGCGATTAACGTTTAATACAAAACCATTTACGATGCCTAAGATATCAGAAAAAGGCCGGCAAATGCCGGAATCACCTATCCGTAAACTGGTTCCCTTTGCTGAAGCTGCAAAGAAAAGGGGCCGGAAAGTGTATCACCTGAATATCGGACAACCCGATATTGAGACGCCTCAGGTTATGATGGACGCAGTGAAGAATTTCGACCAGAAAGTGGTTGCTTACAGCCATTCTGCAGGAAATGTCTCCTACCGCGAAAAACTTACCAGCTACTACAAAGGTATTGGTATTGATATCAACGCCAACCAGATTATTGTAGCTGCAGGTGCTTCGGAAGCTATCCTTTTTGCCTTCCAGAGTACCATGGATCCCGGTGATGAAATTATCATCCCCGAGCCGTTTTATGCCAACTACAATGGCTTTGCAAAAAACGCCGGTGTAGTAGTAAAACCTATCCCTTCGTTTATTGATGATGGCTTTGCCCTGCCGCCAATTGCTGAATTTGAAAAAGTGATCAGTGAAAAAACCAAAGGGATTATGATTTGTAACCCCAACAACCCTACTGGTTACCTTTATAGTAAGGAAGAACTTGAGGTATTACGGGAACTGGCTCTTAAATATGACCTCTTCCTCTATGCTGATGAGGTTTACCGTGAGTTTTGCTACGATGGCAATACCCATACTTCCGTAATGCAGCTCGAAGGTCTGGAGGATTACACGATCCTTATCGATTCCGTTTCCAAGCGCTATAGCGCCTGTGGTGTGCGTATCGGATGCATGATATCGCGCAATGAGGAAGTGATGGCTACTGCTATGAAATTCGCTCAGGCACGCCTCTCTCCACCTTCCTTCGGGCAGGTCGCCGCTGAAGCTGCTCTTGATGTACCAGCATCGTATTTCGATGCCGTGCTTAAAGAATATGATGCCCGGCGTATGGCTGTTTATAATGGCATAAATGCTATCGATGGCGCTTTCTGCCCTAAACCAAAAGGTGCCTTCTATGTCGTGGCTTCGCTGCCAATCGATAATGCCGACCGTTTCTGTAAATGGCTACTTGAAGATTTTGACTATAACAATGCAACAGTCATGCTCGCTCCTGCCACAGGTTTCTACGCCACTGAAGGCGCCGGAACAAACCAGGTGCGTATAAGTTATGTCCTTAACGTCGACGATCTTAATGCTTCTGTAAAATGCCTCGATGAAGCTCTTAAGGTCTATCCCGGAAGAACAAAATAAAATTGTGGTTCCTATATATTGTACGCTGCCTGAAATCTCTTCAGGCAGCTTTTTTTATTTCTGATGATCGGAATATTTACTAAAATATCGATTGGAATTGAATGTTTTGTATCTTTATCCTGCTAAAATAAAACTAACCTTTGGAAAGCTAATTAGTAAATTTTATGAAATTCAGGGTAAAGAAAAGTTCTTCTTGTATACGACTGCGAATTTGTTTTGTTTTAAGTCTGTTTTTGCTGTTTTCAGGAGTTTTATTTTCCTGTAAAGAGGAAAACACTCCTCCTGATTGCCGGATTACATCACCGGGAAGCCTTGATACTATTATAATCGGAGGGCAGATACCTGTTGTTGCTCAGGTTAACGACCCTGATGGTGATCCGGTGCAGGTAACATTTACAGTTGACGGCCAGAGTAAATCAGTTTTGGATTCCGAACCCTGGATTTATAGTTGGAACACTGATGGTGAAACAGCCGGATATCATACCCTTTCCTGTAAAGCCGATGATCGTAACGGAGGGTTACATCAACATGCTATTCAGGTGCTACTGCAGGATCCTGCTGTGCCTCCCGAATCCTTTTTTTCTGCCTCTGTATATAGTGGTTTAGCTCCGTTATCAGTTTCTTTTACCGACCAGTCAACAGGAAACCCCGATGAATGGCTCTGGGACTTTGGAGATGGTGCTACCGCTGCTGAGCCCAATCCCGAACATGTTTATTCCTCTCCGGGGGTTTATTCTGTCTCTTTGGAAGTTTCAAATACAGTAGCTTCAGATAAGCAGATCCAGCCTGATTGTATAACGGTTCAGGAGAACAATAATATTCAGCCTCCGGTGGCATTCTTTTCAGCTTCTCCGGTAGCAGGAACAGCACCGCTTCAGGTTACTTTTACCGCTCAGCAACAGAGCCATCCCTGCATCTACAGGTGGGACTTTGGTGATGGCTCGACAGGGGATGGATTGGTCTATCTGCATATCTATCAGGAAACCGGAGACTATGATGTTACACTAATCGTGTTTTCTGAGTATGGTGCTGATACCTGTGTCAAAAGTAGCTATATCCATCTTAATGAGATTGGTGAAATGCCGGTGGCGGCGTTTGAGGCCGAACCCCGGCTGCTGGCAGTTGGGGAGCCGGTTCAGTTTACCGACCGCTCTGAAGGTGAGCCCGATCGTTGGTTCTGGGATTTTGGCGATGGAAATACTGATACCATTCCAAATCCATCACATATCTATTCCGAAGCAGGTCATTATGACGTATCACTCTCTGTTGGTAATAATCAGGGTGTTGACACGCAGACTAAAACGAACTTTATTGATGTTAAGAATCCTCCGGAAGCACTGTTTTCGGCCTCTCCACGATTTGGAATGGAGCCCCATACAACACAGTTTACCGATATGTCGCAACACAGCCCGCACTCCTGGTTCTGGGAATTTGGCGATGGACAAACCTCCACAGAGCAGAATCCTGAGCATACTTATGAAACCTATGGTAACTACACGGTAGAACTTACTGTTACGAACGTTGTCGGCAGTGATACAAAGCGACGGTATGAGTATATTGAGGTTAGCGAGGATCCGGGACCCGTGGTTCCATGCCCCGGAACGCCCACCCTTACCGATATTGATGGCAATGTGTACAATACGGTGCAGATCGGTATACAGTGCTGGATGCTGGAAAACCTTCAGGTAACCCATTACCCCAACGGTGATGAAATCCCTATTGTGAAAGACGACGATGACTGGGCTAATCTGCTTTGCTTGCCTACTGTGGATGCCTACTGTTATTATAACCATGAACTTACCATTTATGGTGCCTTATACACCTACGGCGCAGCCATTGGCGACAACTGGGCACGTGACAACTACAACGGCCAGGGTGTCTGCCCGGAAGGATGGAGAATGCCTTTTAATGTCGATTGGGAGATCCTTATGGAACACCTTGGCGGTCAGTTTGAAGCCGGAGGGAAGATGAAGGAACCCGATACGCTGCACTGGCAGAGCCCCAATACCGGGGCAACCAATGAATCGGGCTTTACTGCTTTGCCGGGTGGTACCCGCGACCGGTTTCAAACCGGTGCCTTTGAGTGGCAGGGCAAAGCAGGAGTGTGGTGGTCGGCATCAGCACAGTCCGATATCCACGCCTGGGATTTTACCCTGCTTTACAACTACGGCACCCTGTTCTCCCACGCCTACGGCATGTCCGA
>CAZQNY010000191.1:0-3555 GCA_964594665.1 uncultured Bacteroidales bacterium | reverse complement strand
AAGGATCATGACGAAAGTTTCTATACCAGAGTGTATCTCCATTTATGTCTGTTTTGTATATAAAAGATGATCTTGTGTACTCTTGAAAGTTAGGAGATATTTCATCAACAAGTACAGTCCCTAAAATTAACCCTTTATCGTAGGATTCATCAAAATCATATATGTACTCTAAGGTATTAGGATTACCTAAAGATCGTTCCCAATATTGGGAAAAACAAGATGAAAATGATAAGAGCATCATCATTATGGATAAGGTACATCGTATGGTATTAATGTTAATGATCTTGGTACTCATGGGGATTTACAGTTTGTTTCAGTGGGGCTAAATTAACCATAACACTCATCAGAAGCAACTTCTTTTTTGCAATAAATGCAGACCTATACAGTGTGCCTCTCCAACAGAGCGGTTTGAGGAGTTTTATCGGTAAAACATTTTAAATTCGTTCTTCCCATTTGGAAAAGCCGAAAACTTCAATGCAGTTTTCCTCTTTATTGATGTGATAAACTATTATATATCCCTGTACGATTAGATCACGGACATCAATCTGATTAAAAAAAATTGATTGGCGGTGTTTATATGGCATCGAGGGGATTTCCCTTATTTCATCAATCACCCTATTCTTAAATATCCTTGCTGCCTGAGGTTTATCAAAAGCGATATAATCGATTTGTTTATTAAACTTTTTTGAAAATGATTTTGTGATTTTAATCCTCATGACGCTGAATCGTTTTTTCAGAATCATTATCCAATTCTTCAAGGCTTATATACTCAGCACTTCCTTCTGCTACTTTCTGCAATTCATTTTCCATATAAGCCTGAACAGAAAGGAATTCATTGTCTTCACTTACTACCTGAATTTCATCCTTTTCAAATCGCTTAAGAAACCATATTAGATTTTGATAAATATTATCGCTTACACGGATTTTCAATGTTCTCATTTATTTATGGAATTTAGGTCAAATATACTGAAAATTAAGTTAATAGACCTGACGGATTTTGAAAACCTGACAGGTCTGCACTATTTCTTAAGTTGCTAAGCGTCTTGAGACGCTAAGCAACTTTCCAGGTCTGAACCCCTACTTATTCCAAACCGGAACGCGGCCCGGGGTGTATGGAGCTTTTATGTTTTCCAGATATTTTTCCATCTCAGGAATGTCCTCGTTGTAGATCTTCTCAAGCTGGCTGAGCAGTGGAGGAAACTCCTCTGTCAGAATCTGATAATTGTCACTCATCACTTTGGTAACACCGGTTTCGGCGCCCCACATAGCCCTTGATACTGCCGACATGCGCTCGTTGATGCTGAGCTGATGCGGTGGCACTTCCTCGAAAGAGGCTTTGGCCTCGGGACCGTAAAATGCATAACGTATATCTGAGATCTCATTTGCCAGTGCATGTGCTTTGATCAGCATCGCCTCATCTGCCATTGTATTATTATTCATAGCCTGACGGATATGTTCCACACGCTCCTGCAGGTCATCGGCAAACTTCTCGGTGCCACGAATTACCCGTGCCAGATCGCCAAACTGATTCACAAATGCCAGGGTCTCTTCCCTGTTTTCGTCTTTCAGCGTTCCCAGGTGCAGCAGCTCGGTTTCAAAAGATACCGGTCCTGCCAGCGCCGTTACTTCACCCTCATTAAACATTGCCATTTCCACGGTGTATGTACCGGGAAGTACCGGGAAAGCACCTCCGCTGTTGCGTGTGGGCTGGTACTTGTTTTCTCTGAGTCGTATCGGGTACATGGTGTTGTCATACTTCATGTCCCAGGAGATGGAACCAACGCCCTTCGAGGCCTTCTCCCTGATTTTCCGAACCACAATGCCGTCGCTGTTGCGAATGGTAAATATCAGATGTGGTGCTATGGCTTGCTCTTCCTCACGGAGTTGTTCCACAGTAGGTTGCGGAATCGGCTTACTCTCCTTAAAAAGTTCCTTCTCCTTTTTCTTTCTTTCCGATTTGGCTGTTGATGGAACTGAGTCAATGTAATAGGTAATAATGGCCCCAAAGTCCGGATTTTTGGCACGATAGAAGTTCGATCCCTGACTTCCTTTTCCGCCTTTCATGGTGAACATTTTTCCGTTGGGAACTGTAAAAAACGCAGCTTTACCAGCTTCGGTAATCTCTTTGTACTCGCGCAGCGGGCTAAAATCATCCAGCACATAAAATCCGCGGCCAAATGTGGCAGCCACAAGGTCGTTATGCGTCTTTTGAATCACCAGGTCACGAACTGCAATGGTAGGCAGCCCTTTGGAAATTTTATTCCATTTTTTTCCTCCGTCGATGGATGCAAAAGCGCCAAATTCGGTACCGCAGAACAGAATCTCAGGGTTAACAAAGTCCTGAACAATAGTATGAACCGTTCCGTTTTCAGGTAAACCTTCTACCAGCATAGTCCATGTTTTACCAAGGTCATCCGACTTGAGGATGTATGGTTTGAAATCGTCACGCTTCAGGTTATCGAAGGTCACGAAAACAGTATTTTCATCGAAATTGGAAGGACAGATATCGCTGATGTAGGTATACTCAGGGATTCCGGGGAAAGTACTTATTTTATGCCATTCGCCATCTTTTAGGATTTGTAGCACACCATCGTCGGAGCCGGAGAATACGAGGCCTTCTTTCACCGGTGATTCAGCAAGCGAAACCACGGTACCGAAAAGGCTGGTGGAGACATCTTTTGCCACGGCATCCGAAGCCCAGTATTTGCCCATAGCAGGCCATGAGTTGCGGTCTTTATCAGCAGTAACATCTTCACTAATCACCTCCCAGCTAATGCCTCTGTCATCGGTACGGAAGATCTTATTGGCGCCCATATAAAGACGTGTTGGAGAGTGCGGGCTGATAATAACCGGAGCATTCCAGTTCCAGCGATAAGTTTCTTCTCCCTTACGGGGAATTGGTTTTATATACTGGGTATGGCCATTTTTTCTGTCATAACGATAGATATTTCCATACTGATACTCACAGTAAACGATATCTGGCTCAGAAGGATCCACGGCAGTCCAGAAACCGTCACCGCCCAGCATCACGGTGTAGTCTTCATTGGTAATTCCGTAGTATGATGTGGTGGCAGAAGGACCGAAAAGGCTGTTGTTATCCTGCGTTCCGCCATAGACGTTATAAAACGGGAAATCATCATCCACATTCACACGATAGAACTGAGTCACAGGCAGGTTTTCTTTGAAATCCCATGTTTTACCCATGTCCCAGGTTTCATAAACACCACCGTCGCCACCGATGATAATGTTGTCGGTATTGTCAGGGTTAATCCAGAGTGCGTGGTCATCCACATGACGTCCGTCGAGGCCCAGGCGGGTCCATGTTTTACCACCATCGAGCGTATAGTGCGTATACGTTTCAACGGAGAATACCTTGTCCACATCCTTAGGGTCGCAATAGATTTCGTTGTAGTATTGCCCGGAGCTGTGGTGGTCGCTCATCTTCTTCCACGTCTCACCTCTGTTTGTGGAGCGGAAGAAGCCGCCTGTTTTACCTTGTGCTTCGATGATAAGGTAAACATAGTCAGGATTCACAGGCGACACTGCGAGTCCCAT
>CAZQNY010000190.1:0-3606 GCA_964594665.1 uncultured Bacteroidales bacterium | reverse complement strand
CCATTGGGTCAGCGCCTGGCTGGAATGCGTCATATGCCATACCGTACCAGCTACCGAGCGAGCCAATAGGCCAGCTCTGAACAACAGCACCGTTACGGTCAACAAGCGTGATATCAGTATCCCAGTTATTTACATAGAATGCATCCTGATCATCATCATAAGCAATTGCACGAACAGCAGTAGGAGACGATATTGTTCCTATGTAACTTGCATTGGCAAGATCCATTTGGTAAATGTACGAACCAGCATCAGAACCATACATATAGGTACCATCAAATGCAAGGTCACGGATATTACCACAACCACTTACAGTAAATTCGCCTACATAAGTACCATCAGCTTCATACTTATAGAAAGTACCATTTGAAGCAGTACCATTCCACTTAGTAGTATAAATGTTGGCACCATCAAATTCTGCACCAGCTTCACCGCCGGCAACGCCAACAGCAACATTCATTTGCTCATCCCACATATCACGGTTACCACCGCTAACAGAAACGTTTCTGTGAATTGGAGAAGCATCGAGTGCTGGATTGTTGTTCACACGATTTTCTTCACCAAGAACCTCGATTTCAGCATTTCCACGAGGATACTCAATCATAGGCGGAGCCCATGTAAGTTCTGCATAGTGACCATTGGCCATACCTTCAAGTTCTGTTGGAGGAGGCAGGTACTGTGCAGTCCAGGTATAATAAGATTTTTCTGAATAGCCATTATTGTAAACAGCAGCTACAGAAGAGGTATAAGTTTGTCCCCATGAAACCATCCATGGTTGAATCTGATATTCAGTATCTTCAACATAGGCAGTCATGATATCGCCATCAAGATAGAAAGCATAACCATTTACGCCGCGGCTACCATCATCGATAGAACCATAAAGCATGATATTATCAATATTCCAGTTATTGATATTATAGGAGTCACCACCATACGCACGGAAGCGCACCTGGAATTCAGTACCAACAGCATAATCAGAGATATCATATAAATGGTTACCCCAGCTAATTGAGCCACCAGCGTTGGTAAACTCTTCCACAAGGTTCCATGTAGAACCATCGAAAACTTCCACTACCATTCCTTCAACAGTAGCAGTACTAAAGTTGGAGAGGTACAGGTCGAAGGAGAGCCACATATTGGGGAATCCAAGGCCGGAAAGGGTTTTAGATACCAGTGAATGTTCGTAATTGGTAATACTTGGCGACCAGTAAAATTCAGCCGAATTCCCAGGATTACCAGGTGTTGAAACCTGCCAGTTACCCTGACTTGGAGAGAAGCTCCACTCATTCGTTGCGAAAGAACCTGATTCAAAGTCATCATAGAAAAGATCCAGGTCTACTCCGGGAGCTAACCATGTAGCGAGCAGTGTTACAGGGTTTACAACGAGGCCCACTGGAGGATAGAGCATTTCCTGAAGCTCTACGTCGAGGGTCATGTCGCCATAAATTTCTACATTTTCATTATAAGGCTCATAGCCAAAGAAGTTTACGCTAAGGGCATAATCACCTTTCCACACATTGGGGAAGATAATGGTACCTGTTTCATCAACCATACCTTCATAAACGTGAGAGGCGAGGCCGTCTTCATTAACGAGAGATACATAGGTACCAGCAGGGTCGTCACCTGAAGTAAGGGATACATTAATTGTTACTTCAGCTTCCCAGTTATTACCCAGGATATTGGAGATACCGGGTTCAGACTGACCAGCAGAGTAGTTGGCAGCGACAGCCCAGCGGTAACCACCTTCGGGGAGGCTTGGCCATGCGTTGTCGCGGTAGTTCAGGTTAGTAGTATTACCAAGGAGTTCCCAAGTTTCAGGGGCATTCACCTGGTCGTAACCCAAACGCCAAACAGTATAATTATTGAAAGCACGGTTATTGAGTGGTTGATCAGAAGTAGCTTTATAAACAGGCATAGCCTCAAAGCCAGAGATAATTTCAGGGGCATTCATAAAGAGGTGTCCCCTTGAGATACGAGCTTCTTCAAAGAAAGATGGCTCATAGCTAAGGTTGGTAACACCGGCAGGACCAACACAGATCGCGCGCATCATAAAGTCATTGAAGCCTGAGATAGTCCATCCCTGGCCACCGGTAACAAAGCGCTGATAGCTTCTGAATCCGGGATTGGTTTCATCCACACCGACAGCGAGACATTCGGGGTAGTTACCACCCTGAATCATAGCGAGGTAGAATTCACCATCTTCGATTGTCTGAGCTTCGTCACCAAAGTCAAATGCTACCCAGCCAAAGCCTACAGGAACAACTTCAACGCGAGCGAGTTCTGTTCCGGGAAGACCATCAGTACCATCATCATCATAGATAGCCATGAAGAAAGGCTGAAGGATATCATTACCTCCGGGGTAGGTACCGTCACCAACATATACAGTACCGGCAGTAATTTCACAGGGATATCCGGGAGGCATAAATTTAAGGGCATTCATGTTACCACCCTGCGACCATACAGCGAAGTTTTCAGCAACGCCATCGTCGTAGATAATTTCATAAGAAGTACCGGGGGCACCCCATGAGATATCCACAACATTGGAAGGAAGCACCTCAGCATATACACCAACAGGAGTAGGCATATCTTCAGTGATCATAATGTCGAAAGTAACAGTAGCACCATTATTTACAAATACAGATTCAACTGCAGTTGCATAGCCGGCTTTTTCAACAGTTACATCATAAGTACCCATATAGAGGCCTTCAAACTGATAGGTGCCATCAGGGCCTGTAAAGGTGTACATATCATCGACGGATACTTTGGCACCATTAACAGGGTCACCGGTCATGGCATCAGTAATAGTACCATTCAGCGTAGATTCCACCAGTTCTTCATAATAAAGGCGTACGTTGGTCATATAACCGCCACGATAACCGGATATGGCAGGGAATGAACCATCAGCGTACTTATACTTACCATGGTAAGAAACATAGGTATAATAGAAATAGGGATAGCCTGAGCTATACATACCATTCCAGTCTTCATACTGAACAATTAGGTTGTCATCACCATTATAAACGAAAGGCTGATCAAACATAATGGTATGCCAACCGGAGCCGTTCCAGGTAATATCACCTTCCCAGGCGGTATGGTAACCCAGAGCACCTGGGTCATCATAATTGGCATCATTCCACTGTGTAGCAGTGGTATGGTTTAAAAAGATTTTTTGTACAGGGGTAGCATAATTTGACGGAGTATTGCTCACATCATAAGCAATCCCCGTAATAAGCACCGGGTTATCAAGCCCGATATCGCCCTGCTCCAGAATTTCTGCAGACCAGTTGTAGTCGTAATACCCATAGAAGGGAATACGATTTGTGGTACTTGTACCGGTACCCACTTCAACGTAGTCCTGAGCAATAGCGAAGCCGGACACCAGCAGTGCCAGTATCACAGCAACAAATCGCGTAAAGTTTTTCATGGTTTAGAATTTTTGTTAATAAAACTAGTTGGTTATCGTTTGTTTAAGCTAGACAAATGATTATCCGTACAAATATAATAAATATCCTGCAAAACTCCGCAAGGCAATCTTAATTGATGGCCATGAGAGGAGCAAGAAAAGCACGATCTATGTAAATTATTGACAACCAATAACATAAGCTAAGC
>CAZQNY010000189.1:0-3714 GCA_964594665.1 uncultured Bacteroidales bacterium | reverse complement strand
CCATCGAGGTGTTTACTCCAACAGTATTTCCGCTACTATAATCATCATTAGCAACAGGGGGTTGTTCACCATAACCTACAGTAACAACAGCATCATCTGTCAAGCCGGTATTGTTATCAATAAGTTCATAAGTAATAGGTGCTGGATCAGAAGTAAAGCCATCATCCGGATCGAAGGTTAATTCACCATTTGATGGATTATATGTCCATGTACCTTCGTTTGCAACAACAAGGGTATTTTGAACACCATTTGCTACGGGATCAAGATCCACGGTTACATTGGCAGGAGTTGCGCTATTACCGTCAGAGTCTTCATCGTTTTCAAGAATCTGGATAATTGCATTGTCTCCAGGGACATTACCAAAACTATAGTCGTTATCTGCCACAGGAGGATCATTATACTCAACAGTTACCGTTGCAGTATCAGTTAACCCTGAAGCAATTTCGGTAAGCTCATAAATTATAGGTGTAGGATCATCGACAAATCCGGGTTCTGGGATAAATGTCAATTCTCCGGTGATGGTGTTGTAGTCCCACTCCCCTTCTCCGGGCACAGTGACTGAAGATTGTGTACCGGAATTAACGGGATCAAGGTCAATGGTTACATCACCGGGATCAGGTGTTGTCCCATCAGATAGTAAATCATTGGAAAGTATATTAATTTGGACGTCATCACCGGGAGTATTTGCAAGATCTTCATCATCGTTAGCCACAGGATCACAATAGTCTACTGTTATAATTACATCAGATGCACTGGAACACGTTCCGTTTACTATTGTCCATGTAAAGGTATAGGATCCCAATGACAAACCGGTAATGTTTGTTGTTGGAGAAGAAGGATCCGATATTGAAGCACTTCCACCTCCAGACTTTGTCCAGGTTCCGGTTCCGACAACAGGAGTATTAGCTGCCATAGTCACAGAGCTGGAACTGTTACATATGGTCTGAGACGGGCCTGCATCAGCCGTTGTTACCTGCTGATAATTTGTAATAGTAACCGTGCTTTCTGTTGAAGGACACACACCGTTTGATATGGCCCATTTAAAAACATAAACACCTGGTATCATGGTATTAACAGCTGAGGAATTCAATGTAGGATCTATAATAACAGGCACGTTAGGACCACTCACAAGTGTCCATAATCCGGTTCCCTGTATTGACATATTACCCTCTAAGGTTGTCGAAGTTGCATTACATAATTCCTGATCATCACCTGCATCAGCAACTGTTGTGGATGGTGTAATACTTAGGGTTGCAGTAGATACTGCACTGGAAGTACAGCCCGAATTAGGCGCTGCCGTTAACGTTAGCGTCACATCTCCGGTCTCCCCTGCCGTTGGCGTATAAGTTGGTGTTAATGTTGTTTCATTGGAAAGTGCTCCCGATCCAGTGGCAGTCCACAATATGGACTGGTATTCGGACGCAGTTGCATCATCCACAGTGTATGAGCTGCCCTGGCAAATGACCGCATCACTACCTGCATCAGCGGTTGGCGCCGGAACAATTGTCAGAGTCATTGTACTTGTTGCATCCGGACAAGGATCAGCACTGTAAGCTGTAATTGTAAGATCAACGCTTCCGGCAGTAATATCCGCAGCGCCAGGTGTATATACAGGATTTACTGAACCTGTATTATTAAAACTTCCTGTCCCGGAAGTTGACCATAAAATGTTGGTATAATTATTCGCTGTAGCGGATGATAATGAGTATGAGTCAGTATTACAAACAAGATCATTACCTCCTGCATTAGCAGTTGCAGCAGGGTTCACCTCTACTTCAACGGGTACAGATGTAGTCTGACTACAACCATTTCCGGTAGCAGAAATCACAACTCTGTAGTAGGTTGTAGAGGATAAATTTGCTGTTGTATAAGAAGCTGTTTGCCCTCCACTTCCGGTTGATACATTTGTATATGTTCCACCCAAAGTGGATGAACTTTGCCATTGGTAATCAAGGGATGGAGTTCCACCACTCGCTGTGACTGTCATCGTATGTGATGAGTTATCGCAAATTGTTGCACCCACAGGCTGAACAGATATCTCAGGATCTTTAATTACCTCAACATCAACACAGTTTGTAATTAATGTTGAACAGTTGGGATTTTCTACCGTTATCAAGCACCTGAAGTGACGTGTTCCTTCAACGGGTAAGCTGGTAGTAGTATATGTGTCAGTTGTAGCACCGGAGATATCATTCCATCCTGAAGTGCAGCTAAAGTCACTGAATTGCCATTGATAAGATAAGGTTGCGGCACCAGCTTCCACATCCACCTCCATGGTATGTGATCCACCGGTACATACTGCTGCACCTACAGGCTCTGTAAGAATCCTTGGTACACTGACAGTAACATCTGAAGAGGTGATGGGGTTACAATCGTTACCGGCAGAAGTCACCACCACGTGATAATAGGTTGTTTGTGTAAGGGCTTCAGTTGTATAATTCGCTGTATTGCCTCCGGAACCTCCGGTAACATTAACAAATGGTCCTTCGGGGTCTGAAGATTCCTTCCACTGATACAATAATGGTGGCACTCCTCCGAATGCATCAACAGATAAGGTTGTTGAAGAACCGCTGCAGATTGTAATATCGGCAGGGTTTGTCTCAATAGCCGGATCGGGGAATACGGTAACGGTCAAAGTGGATGGTGTCCCAAAACAAATTTCAGGACCTCTGGGATATAAAATATACTCAATATCAATAGATGAGTTTGTGTTATTTGACAATGTCTCTGATATTATTGCTGTCGTTCCGCTTGCGGTTGAAGGCGTTATCCCCACAACATCAGAACGCGTCCATGCAAACGTTAATCCACTAAGATTACCCTCTATCTCATATTCAAAAAGTCCTTCGCAAGTACTTGCCGTTAGCAGACTAGTGATTTCTGCACGCGGAAGCACATATATAACAGCAGTTTCGTCACTACCAACACAACCACCAAGTGCGGCAGGCGCTTCAGGAGTTATGGTGTATGTAGCTGTTTGAATGGCAAGGGTTGAATTCACAAAATCATCCACAATATTCGCAGAGCTTGCAGTAGTCCTTTCTGATCCACCGGACAATAATCCTGTTAATGTTGGTGCTGACCAGGTAAATAATGCTGTTGGCATTGAAGGGTCAGTTAGGATATCGAGGTCAGATTGTGCTTGATAAAACATATCCGTACACAATCGTTGATTCTGTCCTGCAGTGATATTTGGCACAGGATTCACCGTTATTACCACATCACTGGCGGTTCCTTCACATCCGTCAATTATCGGCATTACAGTGTATGTTGCAGTACGTATCTCAGCTGTGGTATTGGTTAATACATCAGAAATATTGTTTCTGTTACCTGGTGTTGGACGGGCTACTCCTCCTGTTATATCACCAGAGGCATTATTGATTGTTGGAGCATCATAATAGAACGTAGTCTCAGTATCCGAAGTACTTAATATCACATTAGGCGCCAATCCTGAACATATCGTCTCCGGAGTAAAGCTCAGGTTAGGCGTTGGGTTCACTCTAACTACCACATCGGAAGAGGTGGGGCTTGCACACCCACCCGCCATAATCGTGTAGGTGTAGGTTACATCAATATCAAAATTCGTTGTATTATCAAGAGCTTCATTGGGGTTTCCTGCTCCGTCAAATACACCGGTGTCACTATTTGATGCAGGAGTAATTCCTGCTACCTCAGCGCGTACCCAATGATAGTTTATTGGTGAAACACCGCTGA
>CAZQNY010000188.1:0-3718 GCA_964594665.1 uncultured Bacteroidales bacterium | reverse complement strand
TAAGGCTTAACACATCCTCATGTATATCGGAGATAATGGCTATTTTCATGCACAAATCAGTTATATCCTAAAAGAAATAGTAGGTACTCAATAGCACGCGAATATTGGAAACATCGGTGGTAGTGGCAGGAACATAGTTCAAATCATAGGAATCAGCATCCCCGTAACTTGCTGCGGTATATTCCACCTCCATCGCTGCCCTGAATTTTCCGGAGTTAAAGATAATCCGGGGTGAGACTCTCACCAGTGTCTTTATATTGGTTCCCAAACCGTACACACTATTGGATAAGTCAGACATTGCATCCTTTGTACCGAGGTTCATCAACATTCCTGCAAAAACACCCGCCTGGAATTGCTTCCCATTAGTATGGATATCGGCCCAAAAGGTAGAGTTTACCAAGGGCGTATAACTTTGCTCTCCTGTAGTCTGATCGATCACATCTTTCACTGCAAAACCGCTTATGGAAAGCACATCCGGAATATTTTCTCCATATCGGTATTGCCATTTAATGGTTACTGGCTTTAGTTTTATATTGCTGCAAACATAAAATGACATTCCGGATACCGTTTCATCTACTTTATATGTTTTTGTGACAAAGAGAGTGGTTATGTTACTTGACAGCCGTGGTACGATGGTTTTGTATGCCATTCCTGCCGCGGCAAAGAATCCGGTGCCGGCATCTGCATTCTTTTTTGCATATTGAAGTTGTAGGTGCATGTCAGGCAATACTGCATTTCGAAGATAGCTTGAGCTGACACCTGCTGGGCCACGGGAAGTGTAGTCACGTTGTTCAAGAACAGCAACCATCACCTTTAAATTCCCAAAGCGCTGCGTTACCCGTATCTGTGGATTTCTTGAGAAAGACTGAATTGGCGTTCCGGTATTAAAGGAAACTGTTCCGGGGAAGCACCCGGTAACAAACATAGGATTCCAGGTCTGTCCGGTGAGAAGCTCCGTATTTTCCCAGGCAAGCTTCACATAGGCATGCCGCATCCTGAGAAGGTTTATATTCTCATTGGCCTGGGCAAAAAAGTCACCTTCAATAACACCTGATGTTTTGGCACCAAAGGCATCAGGACCGGTGATTTTTCCTGTCAACCGAGATTGAATTGCCAACATATTGAGATTTGGTTTTGCATTGATATCCTCACCTATCTCGTCAAGGGAAGGAGCCGCAGGCCAAAGCATAAAATGGCCCTCTCTGGCAGAAATCGTCTGCCGTGTATCGAGAAAAAAATCATTCTTTACAAATCCTGAAAAAGAGATTCCGAATTTCTTACCCTCCTTTTCGTCCTGACCAAAAACTGTCGCAACCGACAGAAATGCCAACACTACAAGTAATAGTCTTTTCATAATATGATCGATTTTGGTTCGTATACAGAACTATTCCTCTTTCTGTGGAGGAAACATTTTCTGTATAAAATTTCGTTTTTCTTTGGGTCGCCCCAACAGCACATTCACGTTATTTCTGGCATCCATATTCTGATCCCACAGATCGATGGCCTTTTTGTAATATGCCAGTGCCTGCTCATAGTTTTCATGATTACGACAGATCAGGCCGAGGTTAGAATAACTTACCGATAAGCGTCGGGGGGTCTCTTTCATGGCAACCTGAAGCTCCGCCTTTCTCCGTTTGAGAAAATTCTCCTTTTCCTCATCCGGCCAGGCCTCTAATCCGACATAGAAATTATTGGTAAGCAATTCCTCCAGCTGCTCATCGGTTTTTCCCTCATAGAGTGTTAACCAGCCTTCATATATTTCAATCGCCGACATTACCGCATTTTCAGCCAAATAAAACAGTGTATCCTTAGTGAGAGCATTGAAATATTTCGACTGAATGACCATGCTGTCTTTATGGATTGCCATGGTAAGATATGCTGCGGCACGATTATTATAGAGTACGCCGGTTTCATATGAATTCTGATAATGTGGGTAAAGGTTATAGCAGGTCTCGATCGAATCCAAAAGCTTAAAAACACCCTCATAATCATTCAAAACAGCAAGCTTATTGTATTCGCCATAAAGTTGACGGGCTGGTATTACTCTGGGGTCGAATGAGTTATTAACCGACTGATAGTAAGATCGGGAAATCATCAACGCAATAACCACAAGAACGCTCATACTTATTACAAGCGTTCTTGTTTTTTTATCCTTAAAAACAGCCATTAGGCATGTACTTTTTCGATTAAAAATTTTCGAATTTCAACAGGTGTCTCCCTGGTAAGTTTGGATACGATGATATTGGCCAGAATTGCCAGAGGTGCGCCTATCCATGCAAAATACCAGGCTTCCAGCCAATAACTGATGAATGAGTGGAATGGCAGGGTAACGCCTTGTTTTCCGGCAATAAAATAGGTTATTGCAATCAACGAGACCAAGCCACCGGTAATCAATCCGGCGATAGCTCCCTGTTTGTTTGAACCACTCCACCAGATACCCAGTAAGAAAAGCGGGAAAATCGTACATCCGGCGAGAGAGAACGCCACCGCAACCAATTGACCAATCAATGCCAGTTTAAGTAAAGCAATCATGGATACGATAATTGCCATAAGCACTGTAGCAAGACGGGCAAACATAAGCTGCTTCTTTGGAGGTGCTTTTGGATTAATTACCTTCACGTATAAATCGTGGGCAAAGGCTGAGGATCCCGCTACCAACAATCCTGACACGGTGGAGAATGCTGCAGAAACGCCACCAGCGGCAAGCAGGCCTACAATTAATGGATGTACATTTCCAAGCTGAGCAGTATATACTACAATGGCATCTTTTGCCAGTTTTCCTACTTCAGGATTTGCAGAGAGAATTTTTCCAAATGCCGTATATGCAGGAGCACTCCAGTAAAGGATACAGATAAAGAACAGGCCCCAAACCACCGACCAGCGTGCATCGCGAGCCTTAGGGACTACATAAAAACGTTGGATCACGTGTGGAAGGCCTGCGGTACCCACCATCAGCGAGAAAGCAATAGCAATCCACTGGAAAAAGGTCTTTCCTGTTGCCGGGTCCCATGGCATCGCAAATTCCGGTGCAGGAACCATGGCAAATTCATGTCCAAAAGAATTTAGTAACTGGTTGGTTTCCGCCAGTGGTATTCCCTGTACAACATCCGAAACAACTGATCCATAACCGATCTGCGGTAGCAACCAGAAGTAATCGAATTTATACGTTAAAATAAACAGTGGGATAATAAAGGATATAATTATGATTACATATTGAATCTGCATGTTTTTTGTCACTCCGAGCATTCCTGAAATAAGGGTATAGGCCAGCACCACCGAACCCCCGATGATCACAGACCAGGAATAGGGGATGCCCAGAATCCATTTAAACATTAATCCGATTCCGCCAAATTGCCCTACGCAATAGGAAATGGAGATCAGGATTGCTATTATTGCTCCCACTGCACGGAGGGTTTGTGAATAATACCGGTCACCAATAAAATCGGCAGCTGTGTATTTTCCGTATTTCCGGATTTGCCCTGCCATAAGAATCAGTAACAGTACATAGCCACCTGTCCAGCCCACAACGTATGCCAAACCATGAAATCCTGAACCATACATCAGGGCTGCCATTCCAAGGAATGAGGCGGCACTCATCCAGTTTGAGGCGATAGCCATTCCGGATCCTACACGGGAAATTCCACGACCGGCAGCATAATAGTCGTTGGTGTCTTTGGCCCGGAAAGATAGTCCTACCAAAACAAATGCAGTTAGTATC
>CAZQNY010000187.1:0-3743 GCA_964594665.1 uncultured Bacteroidales bacterium | reverse complement strand
GGTAATGTTTTTTCAAAAGTAGGATTGTTTTTGGAGGATTGCAAGGAGAAGGAATTCTAATTGGTGGGTGATACTTATTACCTTTTGGCTGTAGAATTTCAGCAGTGTTCCGCAGAGTGCTTTTTTGCTGTGCAGAGGTCTTCCGATTGTTAATCAACACCTCCGCAAAGCCAACCATACCCCATAACACGGCTACATTTTCTGTCTCACTAGCCCATGAACCGGCCCTGGAACCAAGAAGTTCGGTTACAGGTTCCGTCTGTGGCGCCAAATAGAAACCGGAACATTCATGTTTTCCCGGAACGTAGCCATCCCCATTTAATTATTACGTGTTATTTATTGGATATTAATTATTTCCACAGTCTCCTCCAACCGCTCCTCAATCTTCGACCAGTGCATGTTGAGGTTCAAGGTCCGGATAAGGATCTTGTGAGTGTCTGGTGATGAGAATTGCCACTTGATTCGTGACCTGGATACCCTCTATTCCGGATGCTTTATTTGATAATAGTTTCGTATGAATGCCTCAAACAACTGATTCATCTTCTGTTCATCACGTGTGAAGTCCATAAAGATTATCTCTCCGGTTTTCATTCCCGGCAGGGTGCAGTCGTAAATCATCTCACAGATGAAATTGTAAAATGAAACACAGATCCTTTGCCCTCGTCGCTTTCAGCCCAGATTTTTTTGTGATGTTTCTCAATAAACTCTTTACATAAAATTAGTCCGAGCCCTGTGCCTTTTTCATTAAATGTGCCTTTGGTGGAATGCGCTTCATCAATCCTGAATAACTTTTTCAATTGGTCTTTTTTTATTCCTACTCCACAATCTGCAATGGAAACCTGAATATCATCCTGGATATGTTTAGAAGAGATAGTTATTTCACCTCCCGGATGTGAGTATTTTATAGCATTGGAAAGTAAATTACGAAGGACTGTGCTTATCATGGGAAGATCGCCATTTACCTCTCTGTGATCATTAATATTATTGACTATTTTTAATGCTTTTTGTCCTGCTATGTCTTCAAATAATAATACTACATCCTTTACTGCTTCATCAAGATAAAAGTTTTTTGGGGTAAACTTAATTCTCCCCGTTTCAGATTGCGCCCAGTTAACTAAATTCATTAGTAAATCTACAGCCCGGGTTGACGATTTTTGAATGATTCCTGCATATTTTTTAATGTTCTCTAAATCATTCAGATCAACGCTTTCTATTAATAGTTCACTATACCCGTTAATGGAATTAAAAGGACTTTTTAGATCATGAGCAATAATGGAGAAAAACTTGTCTTTTTCAGCATTTAGCTTTAATAATTGCTTGTTCTTGTTGATTATCTCATCCCCTTTCTGCCGGAGTTCTGAGATATCTGTCGTAATACCAACCATCCCGATGATTTCACCCAAATGATTATATAACGGTACTTTAGTGATGATAATAGTTATTTTTTTCCCATCAGGATCATAACCATTCTCCTCTTTCTCGATTATCTTTTCACCTTTTTTAATTACCGCATAATCATCCGTATAATACTCGTTGGATTGTTTTTTTGTTGTTACTTCAAAATCTGTTTTACCCAGAATATCTACAGATGAATCTAACCCTATTGACTTTAAATGAGCTTTCATTCTTAACAGGTGAGCATTATTTGCCAGTGTTTTTCGAAAATTATTGTCTTTAACGAATACCGAGGAAGGAAGATTATTAATTATCGTATTAATTAGTATTTCAGTATCCTTAAGGTCATTTTCATGCCTGGTAACTAATTTCTCATATTTATGCCTCAGATCCGATAATTCGGCCAACAGTTCTTCCCTGGTTTTATCCTGGTCATTCATGTGTTATTTTTTAATTTAATAGCAATACACCCAACTTTGAGTCCGACAGTAATCAGTTTTGTATTGTCTCCTGAATCCTTGATTCTCTTAGTACATTGTATAGCTGAGTTAATCTGCAAAACAGTACAAAAAAGGAAATAACTAAGAATAATAAAAATTTAACCCTCTTTGTTTACACAAAATAAAATGAAATGTAAATATAATGAAATTCTCACGAGAATACAATTTTAATTAAACTTTGAGACTTTATTAATTAAAGATGAGGCAAATCCATCTTCGATCGATTCAATAATTTTATGATTTTACCTCGGATTGAATTTTTTGGCTAAAACTGAAAACCCAAATTGATTCCAAATCCCAGAAAGTCATAGATTTTTAAATCCTGATCATAATGCACAGGCGTTTTGGCTCCTAACTCAATACTAAATGCCATTCCGTTGTGGGATAGAATATGATATCCGAAAGGAATATAAAGTACCCAATCACCGTCAATCGGTAAATTTGTGACAGCTCCCATGTATAACGCTTTGTTTTCACCTTCATCATGCAGCGAAAAATAGTGTCGCGCACCTATTTCTATTCCTCGTCCGCAAATACCGGCTTCAATGGATTGATTTGGTGTGATGAAGTAGTTCATGGTGACAGCAAATAGCGAATGGCCTGCCAGTGTTAGCTGAAGGCCCAAAGGATAATCTTTGCGTGGATTAAGAGAGAGGGGCTTCATGGATTTTCCTTCTCCTGAAAAAACTACATTGATGACCTGGCGATCACCGATATCCTCAAGTAGATCAAGCTCTCCCCAGGAAAATATCAGGGTTGAGCAATTTTCAGCCACAGTGATTTGGTATTCGCCCAATGCATTGGTAAGGGTTGAATCGGGACAATGAAGGGCGCTGACAATAACCCCTACAATGGGCGCCTCAGGAGTTTCATTTACAACGCCGTAGATTGTTTTTTGTGCGCTGGCAGAAAAACCGGTTGCAATCAGCAAGACGGTGTATAGAATGATTCTCGTTTTGATAACAGTGTTTTTTAAATGAATAATGTGTGGTAATGATGCGTTAGAAGTATTTGCCAAACCGTATGCCACCCCAAACAGGGGTTTCTAAAAAAAAGCGGTTATTGTTACTAAATAAGAAACCGGCTTCAAATGAGATGCTGGTGCCTTTATGATTCAGGTAACGCAAACCTGCAGGCATATAAATAAGCGTACTGGTAGGGCCCATAAATTCCTCAAAATAGGCGATGTTTGCCCCTACATAGGGCTGCCAGTTGGTGTTTTTGAAGGGCGAATTAATGTAGAGTGTCGTGCCTCCGTAGGCTTTTCCTAAACCTAAACCTGCATCCAGACTCATGAAATCTGCAAGTAATATACTTCCTGATACTGAACCCCATACTACCGGACCTCCTGCATTTAACATCACATTGAAACGATAGCTTTTGTCTCTCTTGTCATTTCTGGTTTCACCAAACTGCAGGTTAATGATTTTGCGTCCGTTAATAGCTTCGCTGAGGGACATTTCTGCGGTTGAAAATGTTAAAAATGTGCATGTATCCGATACCGTGATGGAATACTCTCCCCGCACATTGGTGAAAACACAGTCTGGGTTTTTCCCGCTGGATACTTTTACATTTTCTATGGGTTTGTTGTTTATGTCAGCAACAATTCCAACAATGATATTTTGTGAATATCCCGCATTTATTAATAAAAGCAGCAATATTGTTGCTATAAAGTGTTTTATCTTTATCCAGGCTTTCATCATATCCTTCTCACAGTAGGTGACCATTCAAGCTGTTTTCAATGCTACTTAAAAATTATTGCAAAGCTAACATTTAAAACATTAGTGATGCGATGTTATCTGATGATGAATTTATACCGGAACGTAGCCATCCCCCATTTAATTATTA
>CAZQNY010000186.1:0-3801 GCA_964594665.1 uncultured Bacteroidales bacterium | reverse complement strand
AACCACAGATGGAGGAAAAACCTGGAATTCCATTCCCACTGGTGTGACATCCGGTTTATCATGCCTCCATTTCTGGGATGATATGAATGGCATTGTCCTTGGTGGCAGCGGCATCATCCTCCGCACCGACAATGGCGGCACCACCTTCATCGAAGAACAGTCCGCCATCCCTTCAGAGCCCGATGCAATCACCCTCTTCCCCAACCCTGCCACCGAGATCCTCAACATCACCTTTGACGATCCGCAGCAGCGTGGCGAGCTTATCTTCTACAATACCGCCGGCCGCGAAATCCACCGCCGCACCCACAACCCCAACGTCGCCGGAATCATTATGAATGTGGAAGGCATGGATGCGGGGACGTATGTGGTACATTATATGGTGGATGGTAAGGTTATGGCATCGGAAAAGATCGTGATTGTGAAATAAAATCCACCCGTGGCAGGAGAAAATACCTGTCTGGTGACCGCTTTTTAATGGGGGTTATGTTAGAATTCAAGTAAAAAAAACATCTAAGCCGTTTAAATGTGATGCATGTTGTTTTTTTTGTTAATTTTGAAAAATACCAATGCCATTATATCTGTTATGAAAAATAAACTCCTGTTTTGTTTTGTTGTATGTGCGCTGATACCATTATTTTCTGTTGCTCAGATTGTTAACCAGAAAGACAATGTTGTTACAACTCAAATTACTTATGAAAGTGCAAATGATGAATTGTACGATAATCTTTTTAATGGTAACTATGAAACTGCAAAAGAGATATATTATTATCTGAAAGAGCTGGGTGATGCAAATGAAAAAGAGTTTTTTACCCGCGAAGAGGTCTTTTATTTTTACATGTTTTTCAATGAGTGGGAGAAAGTCAGCGAATTAATGAATTCTGGTTTTCCTGAAGAGCGTTTTTGTGGTAACGACTGGTATATTCAGGCCCATGATATCAGAATAATTGCATACCGGGAAGTTGAAAATCTGCGTAATAATTGCCGGAAGGCCGGCCTTGACCAGCAGACAACCGACGTTTTGGAGCTATTCTTCCTGGCTTTGGAAAAAGGAAACTTTTCCGAGTCCTATTATGAACATCTTGATGCGTTGCTGGAAAAGTATGATGTGCTGGAGTACAACGACTTCGTCAATGATTTTTTGCCTCTCAACCTCACTGATATTGGCTATACGTTTGGTGCGGGAAGTTCCTATGCAGTTCCTCTGGGTTTGCATGCTGAATATTTTAATCCCCGTCCCTTTATCTCCATTTATTCCGGCGTTTCATTCGACCGTCTTTATTGTGCTGTAAACTTTGAAATCGGAAACTACCCCTTGCAAAAGAGTTTTGATGTTTATGACCCTTTTACCAGAACCTTTGAGCAGGGTTACCGGTTTACATACACAAATGTGCGTCCGGCGCTGGGATATATGATTGTCAGGAACGATCACCTGCATATTGCACCCTATCTGTCAGTGGGGTGGATCCAGATGGAAAGTACCGTGTATTTGAACGATGTGGAGAATAAGGAATACCAGATGGTGAACTTTTTTAATTCCAGCGCGGGCATTAATTTTGATATTAAACTGGTAAAACTTCCTTCTTTGGGGAATTATGAAAAAAACCGGCTTACACCCTTTTCCATTAGTTTGAAAATCGACACCGGACTGAGCTTGATCGGCAGATATAACAGTGATTTTAACGGGGACGGAGCGATATTTTATTGTAACGGTATTCTTGTATTGCAGGTCGGGAAGTATTAGCTGTATCAGTTGCGTTGAAATGCTGGTAATATTAATGTTTTTTTTTTTTTAATTGTGGATTTTTTGATGGATTATCGTTAACTTTGCCCTGAACTGACAATAATAACCATGAAAAACACTGTTTTTTATTTTATTCTTTTTGTTTTTGCTTTCGCAGAAGCAGCAACCTGCCAGCAGAATGATTCCTGGCAGCGTATTTCGCCGTTGCCACAGGAGCACAACCTGACAAATGTTTATATGGTGCCTGAAAGCGGAAGAATTATTGCCACAGGAGCAATGTCAACAGTGTTAATATCTGATGACGACGGTGTCAGTTGGGATATGTTTAGGAATCCTGGTGGCGTATCTTCCTCTTTTTCCGGATACGGAATGCATTTTTTCGATGAGAATACAGGCTTTATGTGCGGGAATTTTGGTACAGTACTGAAAACCATCGATGGCGGATTTTCATGGAATATTATCTATCAGGATAGCACTACATTAGGTGCAGCTATTGTTGATATGGCCTTTGTTGATGAAATAAATGTGTATGCTGTATTTAATGAAAATTATCAATGGACATTAATGCAGTCTGCGGATGCATGTGATACCTGGGACACAGTGCAAAATATATCCGGTACCATGTTTCATGATATTGAATTTGTCAATAATCAGGTGGGGATGGCTCTTGCTGATTCAAGGTTAGTGTACACAACACTTGACGGTGGGAATACATGGAATGAAACGATCCTGGCTGATACTATATCTCTTACAATGTCGCAAGTCGATCTTACTCTTTTAAATGACTCTACTGCTTTTATCTGTTGTTTTTCGCAAGACAATGCGGTTGTTCTCAGGAGCGAAGACTATGGTGAAACCTGGAGTACTGTTCTTCAGGACTATCGTTTCCCCGGACCCCATAATACCGTGTTTTTTAACGAACTTGACGGGATTTATCTGTTGCCGACAGGTTATGGATATTATGTTCAGGTGTTTGCAACAAATGATGCCGGTTTAAGCTGGGAGGAAGTGCCTCCTTCAACCTACAATTTGTCATGGGTTGATGGTACTGATTTTTGTGTTTTGGATAGTCAGCGGGTTATTGCTGTGGGCGAACGGGGTGCTATACATATCTCGGAAGACCGGGGTGTAACCTGGGTTCCCATATCTGAACGAATGATAAATGGCGATATTATTGATAGCTGGTTTTTTGAGAATGGCTTCTGCACTGCAATTACCAATGAAGGTGATGGTGGCGTCTCTATTCACGGCATTTACCAATCATCGGATTCAGCTCAGAATTGGACCCGAACAGGGATGTCGTCTGTGTTTGATCTTAAAAGAGATTATTTGTCTCCGGATACCATTTTTGAGGTTTTAAACGATTGTGAAATGACTCTCCGGCGGAGCATTGACGGAGGACAGTCCTGGGAGAATTTACCTGTTGGTTTACCGGAGAATTATGATCATAATGGTATACGGTTTTTTGATTATTACAATGGATTAATACTGTGCGACTGGTATATCTTAAAGACCAGTAATGCAGGAGAAACATGGGTTGATGTTAACGCCGGGAATCAGATTATTGTAAGGTTCCTCGACGCTGCATATGTTACATCACAACGAGTGTTTGTTATTGGAGGCGACTATGGTGCCGGGAACTCTGTTTGGCGATCTGATGATGGTGGAGATACCTGGAATCCGGTTACGGAGATAACTGGTGATGAGTACCATACCATATATTTTTATAACCAATATACAGGTTATATTGCAGATAGTAAAGAGATACTAAAAACTGAAGATGGGGGCGATACATGGTTTGAAACTACAATCCATAGCGATAGATGGATTTCTATTAAAGATATTTATTTCCCAACACCAAATGTTGGCTATGCAGTTGGCGATGGACTAAAACTCCTTAAAACAGAAGATGGTGGTAATAACTGGATGCCGATTTTAAACAGTTTTACCTCCAACCTCACCGCCGTCCATTTCTTCGACGAAAACCACGGCATTGTAATGGGTGAAAATGGCATTATCCTCCGCACCGACAACGGCGGCACCACCTTCATCGAAGAGCA
>CAZQNY010000185.1:0-3814 GCA_964594665.1 uncultured Bacteroidales bacterium | reverse complement strand
TTGTGCAAAGAGTGGTAGATGAAGTTCATCCCGCCAAGGTCCTTCTCATAACCAACGAGGTATTCGCTTTGGGAGAATGCCGAAACCGCAATCATAAGCGTTGCAAATAATATCGTTATATTTTTCATAGTCGATGATATTTTCTAATGTCTGACATTTATAGGATTCTAATAATGAGGCTATTATAGTTTTGTTTATTATTTTTTTTATATAGGGAACACTGAGTTTCTCCGAGTTAACACGGGGTTTCCCGGAGTTTTTTTTTCTGCATTGCGAAAATACTCGGTGGAACCCCGTGTCTTCTCCAGTGAAACTCAGTGTTCCTTATTTTTTTAATAATTATCACAAATAAGATCTTTCATTGGCAATCATCTCAAAATGACTCCAATAACTATCCCTTTAGCAGAATGTAGATGATGAAGCAATCTCCCTCCTCTACATTGGTATATATTGAATTTATATGTCATTGTGATTCATATTTATCTGTTTTACAAATGCCTTCACCACTTTGCATGGCCGTTGATCTTCATTAATTAGTCGATATGATTTACATGCTGCAGGAACCACAAACGTCTCTGCAAAATTAAAGCGTTGCCGCAGCCCCTGCTTCGTCTCCAGAATCACTGAACTGCCCTCCACCAAAACCATCACATGGCACTGATTGTTTGTTTGGATCTCAATACTGCCCGAAAATTCATACCTGTGCACATCATAAAAATGCTCCTTATGCGTGGGAAGATGACATTGAGTCCAGTCATTACCACTTTTAATGACAGTTGGTTTGGAAATATGCTCCCCGGAGATTTTTTCTCCTTTTCTGTTAAAGTCCAGGTTTTTAAACCCTCTTTCGATGTTAAGTGGTCTGGGGTTTCCTTCAAGGTCCAGACGAAGCCAGTCGTATAGTTTAAAGGTGAAGATATAGGGCGTTGAGCTAATCTCCAGCACCAGGTTATTCTTTCCGGATCCATGGATTGTTCCGTTTGGAATCAGGAAAAGGTCATGCTTCGAAGCTTTCACCTTTTGCACATGCTTGTCGATGGCAACCGGTAAATTTTGTTTATAACTCTGCTCCAGCTCTTTTCTGAATTGTTCCGGCTCTATTGTCTCCTGAAAACCCAGATATACCTCAGCATCATCTTTTGTCTCAAGGATATAATAACATTCGTCCTGGGTAAAATTCTCACCAAACTCCTTCACAAAATAGTCCTGCTGTGGATGGACCTGCACTGACAGGTTTCCTCCATCAAAGGTATCCAGGTAGTCGAAACGGATTGGGAATTCAACGCCAAAGCGCTCTGCAGCATCTCCCAGCACGTTTTTAGACTCCAGATACATCAGGAAATCAAAGGAGACTTCCAGCATCTTACCGTTATCTTCCAGCAAAAGGCCATTTTCCGGAACAATCAGTTCAAACGACCAGGCGTAGTTTGGGACATCCGGGTTCAGCTGTGGGAAGTGTTTTTTCATAAAGTGTCCGCCCCAGGGGCCCGGCTCAAACCAGGGTCGTACGCGAAAGTAGTTCTCGCTCATCTGTTTCAGCCTCTTTCTCAAAGTCTCGCCGGTAGTCCAGAATGGGGTCTCCGGCCTCTGGCTGTCCACGATGATGTCAATTTTATCTGATAGCTCCTGTTTGTGCCGGTTTAACACCACCCAGTCCACGAAGTAGAATCGTTTGTACATCGCTTTGTTGGAGTAATGTTGGGTAGCACCGAGATTACATATTTTTCCGGCACGCATCCTGAACTGCAACTCATTTTTCGGTAGATCCACATAGATAATCGGTGCATCCCAACCGGAAAGGGATGCCCCAGACCCGTAAATAATGTTGATATCAGCCTCTTTATCTGCGGTAAAAAGCTGGAAGTGATTGGTATGGAAGAAATCGCTCAGGGAGAGTGTGGCGCGATAACCAAAGATAGGATCATCACCACCTAAAAATGGCGCAATCATTTTATCAATCTCTTCATTATCTTTCATAGCTGCTGCCACATTGAACCACAGAACATTCAGGTGCTCTCTTTTAAGTATGGTACTGATGTTGTGTACAATTTCATCCCAGAATACACCGGCATAGCCATCAATTATAACCGTTTTATGCTGTTTGATATACGACGCAAGTTCCGGGTATCCAATTTTAATTGCTCCATCGGCAACTTTAAATCCGGGATAAATATCATAATTTCCGGCTTCAGTGGCTTGCACCTGCTCCGGTATCAGAAACTGTGTGGTCTTTCTTAATTCGTTCATTTATTCCTCGTCTTTGTAAAATGCAGCACCAATGAATGCGGATGTGTTCATACTTTCAGCCCGGATTACTTTACATGTGGTGAGATTTTGCTGTAGCTCTCCGGAAAAGAGCTCCCAGGCCTTGCTGATATTACCTCCAATTACCACACATTCAGCCATTTCATTAACCGTGTGCGCCACAAGAAATTTCCCTAAATCACGACCAAACTCTTTGAAGATATCAAGTGCATTCTGGTTTCCTGATTTTGCAAGTTCGCTCAACTCCTTTACACCTGATATTTGTGTAGCGTTATTTTGATTGAATGCAGAAACAAACCATCGTGTAGAGAAATAATCATCTGCAATGCTATCTTTATAACGCACATTATAAAGCATTTGAGGCAGAGGAGAGCCGTTATGGATATAGGTGCTGCCAAAACCTGTTCCCAGTGTCAACGCCAGAATCTTTTTATACTCGCTGCAATACGGTTTGTGATACTCTCCCAGCGCAAAAGCACTGGCATCATTGAGAAAGTGAATGTGATCCGGGTTAAAATCAAGCGTAGTGCTGAGATAGGCTTTTACATTCACACCAAAAAGTGATTCATATTTTCCCACTCCATGAATCTGTGAAATTCCGTTTTTATAGTCAAAAGGACCAGGAATGGCGACGCCGATATTGGAAATATGCTCTTTCCCTGTGATGTTAATTACTTCCGCAATCAATGCTGACCAGGTGGAAAGAATTTTAAAGGCTGAAGTTTGGGCATCGACAGGCGTTTCCCGGTGCGAATCTTTGATGATTTCATCGTTATCCTTATTCACGAGACAGGCAGCGATATGTGTGCCACCAACATCAACCCCAATAGCAAAATGTTTTTGCGTTGCTGTCATGATCCTCTTTTTATGTCGATGGAATAGGTGAATTTGTCGCTGCGATAATAGCATATATTATATTCGATGACCCTGTCTCCCGGATCCAGGACAACACGCCGTCTGAATAACAACGGGGAGCCCGGTTCTACCTGCAGAATTGCCGCCAGTTCCTCATCCGCTGCCACTGCATTAATCTCTTCTCTGGAAACCTCAGCACGCGTAGCATAATCATCCTCCAGCATTTTATACAATGGCTGACTGAAATCCTCTTCACCTGAAAGGCCGATGCGTGGATGAAACCAGGAGATAAATAGCACAAAAGGCCCCTCCTTATCGCCACGAAGCCGGCGCAGTTCCAAAACTTCTTTTCCTTTTGCCACATTCAATCGCGTGGCTACATCGCCTTCTGCATTGACAAAAGAAGCTTCAATGGAGAAGTTTTTAAAATCGATGCCTTGCCGACTCATCTCCTCTGTAAAGCTGGACCAGTTATCCAGTCGTGTGGTAACATTGTTTTTTGCTACGAATGTACCTACCCCTTTTTTTCTTACAAGAGATCCATCATACACCATCTTATTTGTGGCCTGACGGATGGTGTTTCTGGCGATACCAAGGGTTTTCGCCATATCAACCTCCTTAGGAAGTGGTGCCCCGTCAAGGTATTTCTCTTCTGTTATCAGACCCCTTAACAGTTGCTCTACCTGCAGATGCA
>CAZQNY010000184.1:0-3830 GCA_964594665.1 uncultured Bacteroidales bacterium | reverse complement strand
AACCCAAAATAGTGCACGTTTAATGTTTAATACAGAAAGTGGTGAAATATGACCCTGTGAGAGGTAAAGAATAAGAGCAAGGTATCCGTGCATATAGTAAGGGGTTAACCGCAAAGGAGGGGCGGCGCAGAGGAGGGAGGGGACTGGATTGGGAAGAGAACGCTCTGCGCCTATTGTATATTAGTTTCTAATTAGAATGTTTTTGACAGTTCCTACAATTTTATTCTCTACCTTACTTTCTTTATGTTGAGATTCTAAATCATCGATCAGCCGTAATATGAAGCTATATACAAAGCATATCCGGAGCAGTTTGTGACTGAATGTTTCAATTACGAAAATATGGCAGCGCTATATGATGAATATTATTATCTGCTTCGTGACTAAGCATACGCTGAAGAATCAGGTTTTGCTTTTATTAATTACGACAATGCATTTGACAATTCTGCAGAGCAGCTAAAAAACCATGTATCGCAGCGATACAGTGCTGTAATAAATTATCTCAATTAATGTTTTGTTGCTAAGGCGGCAAAAAAAAGACTCCTGACAAAAATCTGGGAGTCTTTTTTTTGATTTAAAATCTTGTTTATGCTTTTTTAGCTGCAAGTTTCAGATATTGGGGTTCATCGGTATATATTTCTTCTTTTAATGGATTCCGCTTTATTTTTCTGATTTTTATAATATGCCAGATTATAACGGCCACGTTAGCAGCCAATGCCAAAGCACTTACCAAGAAGAGGGCATTAGGGTTATGAGATGCTTTTACAGCAAAAACAGAAGTATCAGAAAATGCAGGGAAACTCATGGTAAACATCATCCATACCGCCAATGTTTGAGCGCGGTGTTGTAACCAGGCTCCTTTACCAAAGAAAAATGCAGGAATAGTACAAGACACCAGTAGTGCAGCACCTGCAAAGAATGCATGATCTGTAACGCAGTTATAAACATATGCGAAGTTCCAGATATCATAGGCAATAATCCACCACCACAGCTGATCAGGCCATATCATATCTTTATATCGTTTTCCATTTGTAATAAAAATACCCATCCATCCTGAAAGTGCCAGTATATTCAAAATCCCGGCAATACCATTCATGATATTCCAAGGTCCGCCCTGCATCATCATTCCATTCACAACGGTTCCGAAAGCATCGCCAGAGTAGGTAGCAAAAACCTCAAAATCACGAAATACAGCCTCAAGAATATTTACAGAAAGAATTGCAGGAGGAAATAATAACCAGTATTTGTTGGATGCGGCTTTTTTATTATACCGGATATACATAAATCCTAATACCCCTGCCAGAGAGGAATACACTTTTACCCAGTGAAACCAGGTGCCAGTGCTACTATCGGCACTGGCAGTATGTTGCCACACCGTTAATGTAAGAACAACCGGTAAAAGTATGTAAACAATATAAGATAGCCACTTACTTGAGCGGGTCAGCTCATTTACCAGCATCAGACCAGCTACCACTGCGAACCACATTAGCCCGGCCTGCCATGAAATTGAATCAAAGATAAACATAGTTTCTCATTTTAATTTAACATTTACGGATTCACAAAAATACATAAATTATTTAATAATAGTACATCTGTACTAATTTATTTCAATGACAAACAGCATTTTATAAACTACACAAATTTTATCTAGTAAAATGTATCTTTGTAAAATGAAATTAAAAACATCACCAACAAGGGAAAGAATAAAAGAAGTTACAATAGCACTTCTAAATGAGGGGGGGGTGGGAAATGTAACGATGAGAGAAGTTTCAAAGGCCATGAACATGAGTCCCGGAAACCTTACTTACCATTATCCAAAGTGGGATTATCTAATTGATGATATATTTACTGACTTTCAAACAGCAATGGAAGAATTATATGTACATTTCCCACAGGATATATCCAATGTACCTGAATATATAGGTTTAATATACGAATTGCAAATGGAGTTTGCCTTTATTTTCTCTGATTTCTATTTGTTTTTTCAAAAATATCCAAGGTATAACAGCATAAAGGAGCAATTTTTTGAAAGTCGGATGAAGGTTATGTTTGAAGCCCTTCAACGGCTTGTTCAAAAAGGATATCTCTATCCTAATTGCCAGACTCACAACTATCGTTTATTGGTAAAAAACACCTGGTTAATATTATCGGGATGGTATGGTTTTTCAAGGATGTTTGAAGGGACATCAGATGCATACACAAGGGAAGAGTTCTTTCTCTCCATTTGGAACCTTTACGTTCATCACCTAACACCCAGGGGCATGGCAATAGTTCGGAGATCATATCTGAAATTAACGTAGTAATCAAGACACAATCTCAGTGGTAGTGACTCCAATAGTTATAAGAATAAGATGCACTTCTCATTAAAAGAGAGGAAGTGCCAGAGGGTTAATCGTAGGCCAGTCGGGTAGCTTCATCAGAAATTGTCGGCGCTATGATTTCCTTCCACTCTTCTTGCTTCCATGTCCCCAGGTTATCATGGGTAATACGGTATTTCTCAGGTATAGGGTGTGTACCTATAACCACTTTAACATGATATTTTTCTTCAATAAAATGCTTAAAATGTGCTATATAGGGACATGGAGGGTAACCCACCACCAACCCGGTAGCAAGATGGATTACTTCAGCTCCGTTTTTAATCATTTCTTCCGGCGTATACTCAATATTACCTCCGGGACACCCGTCACAAGTAGTATAGCCTACTACCTCCAGGGGTTCATTTTTATCATAAATACTAAAAGCACCTTCCCTGTTACGGACTGCCCGAAAGCATTTTCCGCCAGCACATGTTCTGTACCTGTCGCAAATTATTATTCCTATTTTCATCGTTAATGTTGTTTTGATATTTGGATAATTTAACCCAGCTCAAAGGTAGTAATTCCAAATACATTATCCATATTTACAGAGGGAGGATTGCCATAGTACATACGTGCACACTCAAAAACATACGATGCATCATATTTCTTCATCAGTGCTACTGCATCGTTATTTACTTCCGGGATATCGAGAAAAACAGGCTCTCCTGGAAAGGCATTCAGGCATGCATGGTAAAGTTTTTCAGCAATTGGAAAAGAATCGGCAAACAGAGGGCATATTTTATGTCCTTCGGCAGCTTTCCGGGTTATAGCAAAGCCCTTTAGCGTTCCATTCTCAGTATATTTAAACGATTTGCTTTCCGGGAGTTGAAGCCAGGGAATAAGAAATTGTGATCGTTTCACGCCAAAGCATTGTTTGTCATAGGCAATAATCTGTTCAAGGTCTCCGTAGCCGACAGGTGAGATATTCTTATCGATGGGAAAGATCTCGCCGGTTTTCTGATACCGTACATCGCGAAAAGCAATACGAAAGCCGCCTTTTTCATAAAAAGGCTGCATAGCTACAACACCATCCATCCCTATTGCTGCTCCGGGGTTGAGCCTTTTTATCAACATATCACGTCTTTGATACCACAATTTACGCCCAAGTCCCATGGAACGATACCCGGGTTTTACAATAAAGAGCCCCATAAAACCGAACTCTCCGGTATAAGAAACAACAGCTCCTCCGGCAATAAGCTCTTCTTTATTGTAATAACCATAAAATCCGTCCGGGTCAGTATTATAATAGACCTCACCATCGCGCGGACCGGGGTTCCAGCCTTCATCTTCTGCCCACTTTACCAGTTTGCGGACACCGTAAATATCCAGCTTTTGGAGTGTGTAATTCTCAGGATTTTTCATTATTACACATACTTAAAATCAACAGTGATCCGCCCAAAAGGCTGACATCTTTCAGCATTGGCATCAGCACCTGTGCCAACTCAAAGTCGCCAATAAAAAGATGTGGAATATGTA
>CAZQNY010000183.1:0-3866 GCA_964594665.1 uncultured Bacteroidales bacterium | reverse complement strand
GCTAACGCCCTTGCTCATTGAAGCGATTAAGGCGCAGCAAAAAGAGATCGACGAGTTAAGGAAGATGGTGGAGGATTTACAACAGTAATTCAAACAAATAAAAAAGCTGGAATCCGGGTAATCTTACCCGGATTTTACATTTTTTGCAGGCAGACAACATTGTATCGGTTTTATTGTCTTATTTTTGGCTATAACAGCTCAATAATGCGAATTCAAAACTTATCATAATGTTGAAACTCAAGGTCGCTGCAATAACTGTTTTACTGGTGTTATCTGTAACAGTAATTATATTTACTAAAAACATAAAAGAAGGTTCAGATGTATCTTCTGGTTCTGAAGTACAATTGAACGATGATCAGCTCACTCCCGGTGAATGGGGTTTCAGACAAAGAGCCTATCCCAATGGAGAGATAAACAGAAAGGCTTTTTCCGAGGCAATGGCATTTTTGCAATCTAAGAAAGATGCACTTTATGAACTTGGAAAATATGGGATGGAGGTCAATGAATGGGAATTCTGTGGTCCGACAAATATTGGTGGCAGAGTAACAGATATTGAGGTTGCCAACAATTATGTATATGTTGCCGCTGCCTCAGGCGGAATTTTCCGGACAATCAACAATGGTGGTTACTGGGAGTCAATATTTGATGATGCGGCATCTCTTTCCATAGGTGATATGGCCGTTGCACCTTCTGATCCGATGATTATATATGCAGGTACAGGAGAGCCAAATGCCGGAGGAGGATCATTGACATACGATGGAAATGGCGTATATAAAACGACTGATGGTGGTGACTCATGGCACCATAAAGGCCCTGAAAACATTGGCAGCATTGGAAGAATGGTTGTAAGTGCTGAAAACCCTGATGTCTGCTATGTGGGTGCCATGGGGTATCTATTTGAAAATAACCCTGAACGAGGTGTGTACCGTACAAGGGATGGTGGTGAGACCTGGGAAAATGTTTTGCATATCAATGACTCAACAGGAATCATTGATATGGCCATTAATCCTGTATCACCAGACACAGTTTATGCAGCCGCCTGGCAACGTGTACGTCGCCCCAACAGAAGATCGTACGGCGGTCCTTCTTCAGGAATTTATCGTTCAATCGACGGAGGTGATACATGGAGCGAACTGACAAATGGATTACCAAACACAGCCGGACGAATCGGAATCACAGTTTCAAAATCCAATCCCGAGATACTATACGCATTTTACACAGATGCTAATACTGCCAATGTTGAAGGAATCTATAAAACCACCGATTATGGCGAGTCATGGTTCCCTGTGAACAGCTCCGGCGTTACTTCGGTGCCCTATATGTGGTGGTTTGGGAAAATAGAAGTGAGTCCTGTGAACCCCGATCATGTTTATCTGATTGGCTTTGTAATGGAAAAATCTACCAATGGCGGAAACACATGGAATATGGTCTTCCCTTCAGCTCACGTAGATCAGCATACGGTATGGATTGATCCGGCAAACCAAAGCAAAGTGATTATCGGGCACGATGGGGGAGTGCATCTGAGTTACAATGGTGGTACATCAGGAACAAAATTGAATGGACTCCCTGTTACCCAGTTTTATACCTGTGAAATGGACTACAGCCACCCTGAGAGACTTTACGGTGGTACGCAGGATAACAGCTCCATGAGAACGATGACCGGTAATGTCGATGACTGGGAGATTATCTTCAGTGGAGATGGTTTTAAAACTCTTGTGGATCCACTGGATAACAGCTATGTGTATACTGAATCTCAGTATGGAAACTTTGTACGGTCCACTAATGGTGGAAATACTTTTATGCCTGCCATGAGTGGCATTGGGTTTTCTGACCGGTTCAACTGGAATACACCAGTGGTGTTTGATCCAAACAATCCGGAAATACTATACCTGGGATCAAATAAACTATATAAAACAGTGAACCGGGCTGTCTCCTGGACTCCTGTAAGTCAGGATTTGACAAAGAATAATCCGCAATTAAACCTTACATATGGTACTATCACAACAATAAGTGTTTCACCTTTGAACGGTGACGTGATTTATGTGGGTACCGATGATGGAAATGTACAGGTAACAACTAATGGAGGCCTGGAGTGGAGTTTAATAACCTCAACATTACCCAACCGTTGGGTGACAAGTGTTTTAGCAGATCCTGATGATGTAAATGGCGCCTATGTAACTTTGTCCGGATATCGCCATGGAACAAATACAGGCCATATATACAAAACTACGGATCAGGGGGAGACATGGGTGGATATCTCAGGTGATTTACCGGATATGCCTGTCAACGAATTACTAAAAGTTGCAGCAACAGGTGTACTTTATATCGCGACTGATATAGGTGTATTCTGTTCCGTTAATGAAGGTTTGACCTGGGATCTGCTGGGAGAAAACCTTCCGGCACTCGTAGTTAACGATATCTGTTACCACGATCTTGAAAATATTTTGGTTGCCGGAACCTTTGGAAGAGGAATGTTTAGGATTACACCAGATCATTATGTGGGTTACGAAGAATTGACAGAAATACCTGTTTTGAATGCTAATGTATTCCCCAATCCATGTGAATCACAAACAATGTTAACTCTTGATATTCCCCAACAGGATCATTATAACATATTATTATTTGATCAGTCTGGCCGGATGGTAAATATGGTTTTCGACGGTCAGCTCTATATGGGCAGTACATCAGTAAGTATAGATATGGAGGGTATTCCGTCGGGTATGTATGTCGTACTGATTATATCGGAAAAAGGAAAACTTCAGCAAAAGGTGAAAATTGTGAAAGAGTAGGGGTAAACCCACGTGCTAACCCCAAAAAAAAGGGCAGACCTTTCAGCCTGCCCCTGCATATTGCATTTATCCCCAAACCCCGGAAGTCGGTTTATTGTTTAATAATTGTTTTTGCGATAGCAGTATTGTCGGCACAGTCTGCCCTGAGAATATAGAAGCCGTTGTTGAGGCTGCTGAGATCCAACGTGCAGAAGGTGCTGTTGGGAGTGTATTCCAAAACAGTCTTGCCGGTAAGGTCGAAGATGTACAGCTCAGTGATCTCGCTGTCGCCGGCAACATTAATCTGATCGTATGTCGGATTTGGATAGATTTTGAAGTTACCGTTTTCGAAATACGATTCTTCGACTCCCGTGGAGGTGATATTGCGAACCAGACGCACATAATTGTAATATCTTTCACCGCCTTCACCCAGCGGGCCGCACTCTACAGTAACACCTACATAGTGTACATTCGACCAATACTGTTCATCCTTTGAGATACCGGGGTTTGCCAGAGAGAAGAAATCCTGGTCAAGGTATGGCCACCCTGAGTTGAAATTTCCAATAGAAAAAAGCTCTTTGAGGTTTGGTAATCGCCAGTCATCATAACCGGCTAATTTTAAGTCTTCACAGTACTCAATAGCCTGATAATAGGTGTAAGAATCTGACACAGGAACCTGTTGCCACATAAGACCTGTTACCTCATCGGTGACAGTGCCGTCGCCGTTATCCACCAAAGCAATTTCGAAGCCTGTATATTGTGCATCCTGCCCGTATAGCGAGTCGCCAACTACCGGGAAGTCGATGGCATTCCTGTCCTCGTCGTAACAGCTCATCTGGCCTGTCTCAGCGATTTTGTAATCCTGTGCAAAAAGTGAAGTGTTGATGAATGCTCCAAGAGTCAGAAGCATAGCTGATAGATGCGACCGTGGGTTAGTGAGACGGAACCTCTACGAGGTTCATTGGCCGTTGTGGATGGGATTGCGGGTTAGTGAGACGGAACCCGTAGCCGGGTTCTTTGGCGTTGTGGATGCGATCGTGGGTTAGTGAGACGGAACCGCTAGCGCGGTTCGTTGTTGGATGGGGTTGGCGCTGTGCT
>CAZQNY010000182.1:0-3896 GCA_964594665.1 uncultured Bacteroidales bacterium | reverse complement strand
ATAAAAATAATGGGTGAACTTAGATTAATGAAAGGCAATGAGGTGATTGCTGAAGCGGCTATCCGCGCTGGTGCCGACGGGTACTTCGGATATCCCATCACTCCTCAGTCTGAAATTATGGAAACCCTGATGGTTAGAAAACCATGGGAAGAAACAGGAATGGTTGTATTGCAGGCAGAAAGTGAAGTTGCCTCTATCAACATGGTTTATGGCGGCGCAGGCTGCGGTAAAAAAGTAATGACATCATCTTCAAGCCCTGGTATAAGCCTTATGGCTGAAGGTCTCTCGTACATCGCAGGTGCTGAACTGCCTTGTCTTATTGTAAACATCGTTCGTGGAGGCCCCGGTCTCGGTACTATCCAGCCTTCTCAGGCCGATTACTTCCAGAGTGTTAAAGGTGGTGGACATGGTGACTACCGTCTCATCGTTCTCGCTCCCAACTCAGTACAGGAAATGAACGACCACGTAGGCCTTGGTTTCGACCTCGCATTCAAATATCGTAACCCTGCGCTGATCCTCTCTGATGGTGTGATTGGTCAGATGATGGAAAAAGTTGAACTTAGCGATTTCAAACCGCGTCTTACCGAAGAAGAAATCAAAGAAAAATATGGTGAATGGGCTCATATAGGCAAACCTGCCAACAGAAGCCAGAATGTTATCACTTCTCTTGAACTTCAATCTGAAGAGATGGAAAAACGTAACATCCACCTCATTGAGAAATATGAATCAATGCAGGAAGATGCTATGTATGAAGAGATTATGACAGAAGACGCAGAATACCTCTTCGTAGCATTCGGTTCTTCTTCACGTATCTGTCAGAAAGCTATCGAGATTGCTCGTGCTGAAGGCATTAAAGTAGGTCTCTTCCGTCCTATCACACTTTTCCCATTTGCTACTCCTCAGCTTAAAGAGCTTGGCCAGCGCATGAAAGGTATCCTTTCCGTTGAAATGAACGCCGGTCAGATGGTGGAAGACGTGAAACTCGCTGTTGAATGTAAAGTTCCTGTTGAATGGTTCGGCCGCTTTGGTGGTATCATCCCTTCTCCGCAGGAAATCGTTGATGCACTGAAAGAAAAAATTATAAAAGGATAAGACCATGGCAGATATAAATATCAAAGATATTATCAGAGAAGAAAATCTGGTTTATAAAAAAACTGATGTTCTTACCGACAACGTAATGCACTACTGCCCCGGCTGTAGCCATGGTGTAGTTCACAAACTCGTTGCAGAAGTTATTGAAGAAATGGGAATTCAGGAACAGACTATCGGTGTTTCACCCGTTGGTTGTTCTGTTTTTGCTTACAACTATATCGACATCGACTGGTCGGAAGCTGCTCACGGGCGTGCTCCTGCTGTTGCTACCGCTATCAAACGTCTGATGCCGGAAAAATTTGTTTTCACTTATCAGGGTGATGGTGACCTCGCATCGATTGGTGCTGCAGAAATCCTTCACGCCTGTAACCGCGGTGAAAACATCGTTGTAATCTTCATCAACAACGCTATTTATGGTATGACCGGTGGTCAGATGGCTCCTACAACTCTCGTAGGTATGCCTACTGCAACTACTCCTTACGGTCGTGATATAGCGCTGAACGGGTACCCAATGAAGATGACGGAAATAGTTGCTACTCTCCCCGGAACTTGCTTCGTAACACGTGAATCAGTAGAAAAAGCTGCTGCTGTACGTAAAACGAAAAAAGCTATCCGCAAAGCTTTTGAAAACCAAAGAGACGGTAAAGGAACTTCTTTCGTAGAGGTTGTTTCTACCTGTAACTCAGGTTGGAAAGTGGATCCTGTGAAAGCCAATGAATGGATGACAGAACATATGTTCCCATTCTATCCCAAAGGCGTTCTTAAGGATTGCGAAAAAGCTCCTGCTGAAGAGTATGAAAAATACATGAAGGGATAAGCAAATAACTAAAAACGAAAAACCATGACTGAAGAAATAATTATAGCAGGCTTTGGCGGACAAGGTGTACTTTCCATGGGAAAAATTCTTGCTTACTCCGGAGTAATGCAGAATCAGGAAGTATCCTGGATGCCATCTTACGGCCCTGAAATGCGTGGCGGTACTGCCAACGTAACAGTAATTCTTAGTGACGACAAGATCAGCTCCCCTATCGTAAACACATTCGATACAGCAATCATCCTCAACCAGCCTTCACTGGATAAGTTTGAGGAAGCTGTTAAGCCGGGCGGAGTACTTTTATACGACCCAAACGGGATCACTAAACCACCTACACGCACCGACATCAAAGTGTTCAAAGTGGAAGCTGCTGAAGAAGCTGCTGCCATGGGAAACATGAAGATCTTTAATATGATCGTTCTCGGTGCATACCTCAAAATCAAACCGGTAGTGGAAATGGAGAATGTACTGAAAGGATTGAAAAAATCCATCCACGTACGTCACCACAAATTACTGCCACTCAACGAGCAGGCCATTAACAAAGGCCTCGAAGCGGTACAAGAGGTAAAGTAAAAAGTATTGCATTATAAGATAGAAAAGGCTGTTCATTAGGTTGGGCAGTCTTTTTTGGTATCGTCCGTAGCCTTGGCGAAGGAGGATTGTTGGCGGTTGGCGGTTGTCGGTTGACCTGACAGGTATTTTTCTCCTGTCAGGTCTGGAAGGAGAAAGGGTTGGCGGTTGCCGGGTGCCCCTATATATCATACATCCCTTCGTCGGTATAGGTGTTCTCGTAATAAAGGTTATTCTCAATACTTAAGATACTGTTAACCAGAAATATACCGGCTTTTGCCTTTGTATGGTCCGGATCTATTTCCAATGCCCTGTTATAGGCATTCAACGCATCACCAAAACGCTGCTGCTTCTTGAGTATCCTGCCATAATAATAATGCATATCAGCATCATTACACGATTCAGAGCAAAAACCGTCAAGCAACGATACAATCTCTTCAATCTTTCCCTCATCCTCCAAAGCCTCACAACGTGACAATATATCCGATTTATTCATAAAAGTACTTTTTGCAAATTTACTGTTTCTGTTTACAGAATAAACTTATAAATCGTTGTTTTGTTTAAAAAATATGCAGAAAAGAGAAGAAGTAAAAATTATTCTTGACAAGGCCTTCAGGCAATACGCCTCAGATGTATTTGTCACTGACGACCCCATACAAATACCTCATCGGTTTACACGCCGGGAAGACATTGAAATAGCAGGTTTTCTAACCGCAACCATTGCCTGGGGCAACAGAAAAAGCATCATAAAAAATGCTACCCGGATAATGGATATTATGGAGAACAATCCATATGAGTTCCTGATGACACACAACCATGAAGTGGAGCTCCACAACTTTTGCCACCGTACCTTCAATGCATCGGATCTGCAGTTTTTCTTCAGTTCACTTAAAAATATATACAAAAACCATGGAGGATTGGAAAAAGTTTTTAGCGACGGATATCATCAATCCGGATCGGTAATGGAAGCCATAAGCTATTTTCGGGCTATTTTTCTACAAGCCACACATGAAAAGCGCAGTGAGAAACATCTTGCGAACCCTGCCGCGGGAAGTGCCGCCAAACGCATCAACATGTTCCTGCGCTGGATGGTACGTCCCAATACCGAAGGCATCGATTTCGGCATCTGGAAGGGAATTCCAACCTCAGCACTCATATGCCCGTTGGATGTGCACAGTGGAAGAGTTGCACGTAACCTGGGCTTGCTCTCCCGCAAGGCCAACGACCGGAAAAGTGCAGAGATGCTGACTGCCTCTCTACAGGAATTCAATTCAGAAGATCCGGTAAAATACGACCTGGCGCTTTTCGGGATTGGGGTATACGGCTATTAAGAAAGCTATTACACAAAGCCTCAAAGAAGTCACAAAGGGCCTCAAAGAATTAATGAAAAACACATTTGCGAAGCAGATAAAACACGGTG
>CAZQNY010000181.1:0-3928 GCA_964594665.1 uncultured Bacteroidales bacterium | reverse complement strand
CCAGGGTTCCATTTCAAGACTCATGGTATTTTGAAGGGACACCACGTCACCTGTGGAAAAATCAGTATAATCACCTTCTGCAATTCCTGTAATTTCATATTTTCCCTGTTCAGGAGACAGGTTAAAGATGGCAACAATTTTGTTATTGTCTTTTTCCCTGACAAAAGCATATACAGCATCCTGATCACTTGAACTTATGCGGCTGAAGGAGCCACCAAAATCACCGTTCCAGAGTGCTTTGTTATTATGTTTGAGTTGGAATAATGCTTTATAAAGATCAAAAAACGGATGCTCTTTCCATTCAACCTGGTCTTTTTCAAAAAACTCAAGCCTTTTATCCATTCCGGCTTCCTGTCCTGTATAAACCAAAGGCATCCCCGGAACCGTTGCAGACAGAGCAGCAAAGGTATATGCAGCGTCACCCATACGTTCCCACACAGTACCATTCCAGCTGTTTTCGTCATGATTGGACGTGAAATTCATTTTATAAGCTCCCTGCGGGTTGCGGTTTGCCTGTCTGTCGAAATATGCCTGTATAGAATCCGCATTAAGGTCACCTTTTGCAACATGATTCATAATATGATGGAATTCCCAGCCATATTCCATATCAAAAGCATTTACGATAAGAGGAGCATCTTCTGCCTCAGCAAGCATAAACACAGGTTTAATGGCATCAAGCTCTTTCCTTGCACGGTCCCAGAATTCAACAGGCACCATACCTGCGACATCACAACGGTAGCCATCCACATCAAAATCAGTTACCCAGTATTTCAATGCATCAATCATGGCATTATGCAATTCCGGTTTGTCGTAATTCAAATCCGCAACGTCACTCCAGTCGAAAGGTGATACCATATTCCCCTCTTCATCTTTTGTATACCAGTCGGGGTGATCTGTAATCCATACATGATCCCATGCTGTATGATTTGCCACCCAGTCGAGAATAACCTTCATATCATTTTCATGAGCCTTGGCAATTAAACGCCTAAAGGCAGCAGCATCGCCAAACTCAGGATTTAAGCCTTTATAATCACGCACCGCATAATAACTACCCAGAGTTCCTTTTCGATTTTTTTCACCAATAGGAAAAACAGGCATCAGCCATAAAACATCAATTCCCATCTCTTTAAGGCGTGGGATGGATTCTGTAAAGGCATCAAAAGTTCCTTCTTCTGAAAACTGACGAACATTTACTTCGTAGATTGTTGCATTTTTCGACCACTCAGGGTGAACAACATTTGTTTCTTCCGGTAAACCGTTCTCTACTATTTCTTCAGTGTTTTTGGAAGAATTGCAGGATACCAGAAATACAACCGCCAGGATAATCGCAATACCGATATAAATCACATGGGCAGAGTAAGCTTCAATAATTCGTGTCATAATATTCGATTGGTTTAATGGTATGAATAAATTCTTTATCTCTGCTAACAAAGATAAGCCTTTGTTGTTAAAATGTGCGACTAATATCGTAATTTCGCAATGCAAACGTTATCGGAAATGAAGCAAACAAAAATCATTCTTCTCATAGCAGTTATCAGCATATTCACATATGGCTGTTCGGAACAAAACAAGCAAAACAGCAATGACAATATCCTCACTGCAACAGTTATTCCTGTTGGTGAAATAGCGCGCCAGATAGCAGGAACCGGATATAAGGTAAATGTTATGGTTCCTGATGGCATGCCACCCTCCGCCTATGAACCTTCACCTCTGCAACTGAAAGACCTGGAAAACACAGCCCTGTATTTTTCTTTGCAGGCATTGGAATTTGAACAAACAGTTTTACCTAATATATCAAAGAACTATCAGGATATGCAAATCATTGACATATCAAAAGGAATAATTCCTGCAGAAGAATCATGTGGTCATAACCATGATCACCATGAAGGGCACCATCATGGGCATGATCCGCATATGTGGATGTCGCCCAGGCAGGTAAAAAAAATAGCAGAGAACATTCATATATCCCTGACAAAACGATTTCCTGAAGACAAATCCCAATTTGATGAAAATCTGGGAAAACTTATGACAACGGTTAAACGGACTGACAGCCTGGCTGAGTCGGAGCTGGCCAAACTTAACGATCGCTCATTCATGATTTATCATCCGGCACTCACCTATTTTGCACGCGATTATCATCTTGAGCAAATACCTGTAGAGCTGGAAGGAAAGGAACCCTCTCCGGAATATCTGAAACATATTATTGATAAAGCAATTGCAGAAAACATTCATGTTATATTTATCCAACGACAATTCGACAGGAAATATGCCGATCTGATTGCACAGGAAGCAGATATGAAAGTAGTAATAATTGACCCGTTATCTGAAAATATGCAGGAAACAATTGAAATAATTGTTGATGCGCTAAAAGATTAGAATCATGCTTTTAAAACTACAAAACCTATCTGCGGGATACAGCGGTAAAAATGTTATTCATGATATCAATTTTGAAGTAAAGAATAACGATTTTATTGGCATCATAGGACCCAATGGAGGAGGAAAAACCACATTATTAAAAGTGATTCTTGGAATCATCAAGCCCTCGTGCGGGGATCTTATTTTTAATACAAACTTTAATCAGAAAAAGGAAAAAGCCATTGGATACCTTCCGCAATACAACAACTTCGACCGCAGGTTTCCTGTAACTGTCGAGGACATTGTTCTTTCCGGTTTTGTCACTTCACACCGATTAATCAAACGGTATACAAAACAGGAAAAAGAGCGTGCAGGACTATTGCTCCATGAAATGGGAATTTACGATATCCGTAAAAAGTCTTCTTCAGAGCTCAGTGGTGGCCAGGTTCAGCGGGCACTTTTATGCAGAGCATTAACAAGCGATCCGGATATGCTTATTCTTGATGAACCAAACACCTATGTTGACAACCAGTTTGAACATGAAATGTACGAAAGGCTGCGTACTTATAATGAACAAGGCAAGGCAATACTCCTTGTAACCCACGATGTTGGTACGGTAAGCTATTATATTAAAAGTATTGCCTGTGTAAACGAAACCTTACATTATCATCCGTCGAATATTATCACCGAAAAACAGTTAGCTTCGTACAATTGCCCGTTACAACTTATCACACATGGCGATGTGCCACATACTGTATTAAAAAAACACGACCAGATCCATGGATAACCCATTTGAATATAGTTTTTTTATTAAAGCGCTTATCGCAGCAGTGCTATCTGGTATCAGCAGTGGTATTGCCGGCACATGGATTGTTTCCAAGCGCAAGGTTTTTGTCACTGGCGGGATTTCGCACAGCTCCTTTGGAGGGATTGGCATTGGGTACTTCCTTGGTATCTCCCCGGTTGTCGGCGCAGTAATTTTTGGCGTTCTTTCCGCGTTGGGCATCGAATATATGTCGAATAATAACCGTATCAGGGAAGACAGTGCCATCGGTATTTTCTGGTCGCTGGGTATGGCAATAGGTATTATTTTCATCTACCTGACACCTGGATATGCTCCAAACCTTACAGGCTACCTTTTTGGCAGCATTTTGCTTGTCTCCAATGTAGATTTATGGGCTCTGGGAATCGCAAATTTGATTCTGGGGATCTTTTATCTGCTCTATTACAGAACCATTCTGTTTGTATCCTATGATCCGGAATATGCCGCTACCAATCACATTCCTGTAAAACTTTTTAATTACATTTTAATGGGGCTTACGGCGCTGATACTGGTATTAAATATCAGAATCACAGGCATCATTCTGGTAATCTCCATTCTCACAATTCCTCCAACAATCGTGAACCTTTTCACGCATCACTTTAAAAAAGTTATCTTATATAGTATTGCTTTAAGTATTATTGGCTCTATAAGTGGCTTACTGATAAGTTATTACAAGGGATTACCCTCGGGTGCAACGATTGTATTCGTATTTATTCTACTCTTTGTTGTCGCCAGAGGGATAAAATATTT
>CAZQNY010000180.1:0-3991 GCA_964594665.1 uncultured Bacteroidales bacterium | reverse complement strand
CATTACCTCAGAAAGTTTATTTTTGCATCAATTGAAGCTGAAAATTATGAAAGTAAAGATTGTAAATACATCACATCACGCGAATCCGTCATATTCAACGCCATATTCTGCGGGTATGGATCTGCGGGCATTTCTTAAAGAACCGGTAATTATGGAACCTGGCGACAGAGTACTGATTCCCACGGGATTGTATATGGAGCTGCCGGCAGGATATGAAGCCCAGGTTCGTCCGCGCAGTGGCCTGGCACTCAAAAAAGGCATTACCGTGCTCAACTCTCCGGGAACCATCGATGCCGACTACCGCGGTGAGATCCGTGTGATACTGGTAAACCTTTCTCAGGAGGCCTTTGAGGTGAACGACGGTGAGCGTATTGCCCAGATGGTGATTGCCCGCCACGAACAGGCGCAGTGGGAAACCGTCGATTCCCTGGAAACGTCGCAGCGTGGTGAAGGTGGTTTCGGATCAACAGGAGTTCAATAACATGAAAAAACACATTAAATATGCCCTGCCTTTGTGTGCCGTTATAGCGCTGGCTTCCTGCAGCACCACAAAGCACTATACCGCTGAAATTCCTCCCTCCGAAAGAAAAACGCCTCAGGTGGCCAATCAAAGTGAGGTGAAAAATACTTCCCGCTATATCGATGCTACTGCCGCATTTATCACTGGCGACCTGGAAAGTGCAGAAAAAGAGTACCTTACCGTTCTGGAGAAAAACCCTGATGAAGATGCTGCCATGTATCAGCTGGCACGCATTTATCAGCAAAATGCCAATATTGCTGATGCTGAAAAGTATGCCCTTATGGCTTATGAACAGGATGAGCAGAATATCTGGTACCTTAAGCTGCTATCGGAAATCTATCAGCAAAAACGTGATTATGCCGAAGCAGCAAAGATGGTGGAGAAGATGGTCGCGCTGGAACCCGGTAATACGGAAAATTACTGGATCCTGGGTAACCTGCTGATCTTTTCAGAGCAATATTCCGATGCCGTAAAGGCTTTCAATGATATGGAAGCAATTATTGGCGTTTCTGAGGAGGTCTCGACCCGCAAAATTAAAATCTATGAGCATCTGAAAAAGGATGAAAAGGTGCTTGACGAAATCCGCGCTCTTATCACTGCATTTCCTGATGAGGTTCGTTACCGGGCAATGCTTGCTGAAAAACTTATGGCCTATGGTAAAACTGATGATGCCTATGAACAATACCGGTATATAGCGGAAAAGAATCCTGACGATCCGTATATTCATATTACACTGTCGGAGTATTACCGTAAAAAAGGGGAAAAGGAAAAGGCTTTCTCTGAGCTTAAAACCGGTTTTGGCAATCCGCAGCTGGATATAGACACCAAAATACAGGTTCTAATAGGCTATTATTCGGTATCAGAAATTTACGATGACCTGAACCCGGAGGCATATGAGCTGCTGCAGATTCTTGTGGAAGTACATCCGGATAATCCCAAGGCCTGGTCGATGTACGGCGATTTTTTATATCGCGATGACCGTAAAAAAGAGGCCGCAGATGCGTTTTTTAAGGTTCTGGAATTCGATAAAAGTAAATATGTCGTTTGGGAAACACTAATGCATGCACTGCTGGCCAACAGCGACTATGAGCGCCTCGAAACCACTGCAGAGGAAGCTTCGGAGTTGTTTCCCAACCAGCCTATGCCCCTGCTGTTTTCAGGCTTCTGTTACCTCAACAGTAAGTCGTATGCCAATGCCGTAAGAGTGCTTAAACAAGGCGCCGGAATGGTGGTGGATAATCCTTTGCTTAAGGGACAGTTCTACTCCAGCCTGGGAGATGCTTATTATGCACAAAAACAAAAGGATCTCGCCTTTGAAGCCTATGATAAATCGTTACTCCTCGACCCGGAGAACTCTTATGTGCTGAATAATTACAGCTATTACCTCTCTTTGGAGAAAAGAGATCTGGAGAAGGCTGAAATTATGGCTCAGAAAGCCGTGACTATGGATCCTGAGAACCCCAATAACCTGGATACCTACGGTTGGGTGCTCTACCAGCTTGGAAAATATGAACAGGCTCAGGAATATATCTATAAATCAATGCGGATGAGGGCTTATCCTGACCCTGAAATTTTTGAACACTACGGTGATGTGATGTATCGCCTGGGGGATAAAAACAGTGCCAAAGAATACTGGAATAAAGCTGTGGATGCAGGTGGTAAAGAACCTGCATTATTGAAAAAATCAGAAACCGGAGAAATTGAAGATGAATAGAATTTTGTTTTTTGTACTGGCTTGTCTCCTTCTTGTGGGGTGCTCCGGCAGCAAAAAGGTTATTAAAGCACCGGTGAAAGAGCAGGGTGCAGCATTTTTAACAAATGCACTGGAACAACATCAGGCCGATTTTAATACCCTTAAAGCAAAAGTAGCGATTACCATTAATGCAGATAATCAAAATATTGACCTTCGCGGGCAACTGCGTATGCGTAAGGATTCTCTTATCTGGCTGAGCCTGTCAAAAGCGGGACTGGAGGTATATCGCGTGAAGTTAACCCCTGATTCACTGTTTCTGCTCAACAGAATGGGAAAACAATACCTCGAAGATCCCATTGAATCGGTGTATAATGTGTTGAATAATGCACTTGATTACGATATGATTCAGGCTTTTCTTACAGGAAATGACTTCAGCTTATACGAAAAAGGATCCTTTAAAGCCGATTACAACAATCAAATGTACCGCTTGACAACCTCCGACCGCAGGAAGCTTAAAAAGCATATCCGTATGGGTGAAACACCTCCGTCAATACCATTGCAAAGCATATGGCTTAACCCGGAAACCTACAAAATTGAAATGGTTATGATCAAGGAGATTACGCAGGGGGCTTCGCGGAAGTTAACGGCTGAATACGATCATTTTAAAATGATTGACAGCACCCTGTATCCGCATACAATGAATTTTATTGTTGATGCTGAAGAAAAATACGGACTGGAAATAGACTTCTCAAAAGTGGAGTTTAATGTACCTTTGCGCTATCCGTTTTCAGTATCATCAAAATATGAACGTATAACTTTTATTAAACCCTGATGAAACGTTTTTTCTGTTGTTTTCTGATCCTCTTTTTTACTTCCTTGCTGGCAGCAGGGCAGAGCAAGGAGGATTTGCAGCAGAACAAACGCAAACTGGAAGAAGAAATACGCATTGCCAATGAACTGCTGGAGAAAACTGCCAGCGATAAAAAAGCCTCTCTGGCGCAACTCTCAATTCTAAGTTCCAGAATAAAATCAAGGGAAGCACTTATCACTAACCTTAACAGGGAATTAATTCTTCTCGACAATCGTATCCGGGGTCTGAACGACAGCATAGTGTATTACAACGGGCATCTGCAGGAGCTTAAAAGCGAGTATGCAAAAATGATTCTTCATGCCTGGGAGACCCGCAATCTTTATCATCGCTTAATGTTTATTTTCGCTGCCGATGACTTTAACCAGGCTTACCGGCGATTGCAGTATTATGGAAGTTACAGTGCTGCCCGTCGTGAGCAGGCTGCATTGATTGTAGCCGCTTCAAACCGTTTGGAGGAGGCCAAAGCAACGCTGGAAGAAGAAAAACGTATACAGATGGGTCTGATACACCGCAAGGAGACCGAAAAAGAGGCCCTGGATGGTGAAAAAAGATCGCAAAGCACGACGGTGGCTCAGTTGCAGAAAAAAGAAAAAAACCTGCGTAAAGAGATTAAAAAGAAACAGGCAGCAGCACGACAGCTGGAGAAGGAGATAGAGCGTATCATCCGTGAAGAGATGGCAAAGGCCAACAAAGGGAAAGCATCGTCATCCTTCCAGCTCACACCTGAAGAAGCCTTGCTTTCGGACGACTTCGCAAAGAACAAAGGCAAGCTGCCATGGCCTTCAGAGCGCGGTGTATTGGCGTCATCATACGGTGAGCACGCCCACCCTGTACTCAAAGGCGTAAAAGTAAAAAACAACGGCATCGACATCCTCACCGAAGAGGGCGCCTTTGCCAGAGCCATCTT
>CAZQNY010000179.1:0-4001 GCA_964594665.1 uncultured Bacteroidales bacterium | reverse complement strand
AGTTCTTTAAGATCTTCAACAGTAAGATCAGTATCTAATTCAACACCTTTCTCTTCTTTCATCTCGTCGATGAGTACTTCGAAAGGATCGTGTTCTTCTTTGGAAGCAGGTTTCATACCCATAACCACGTCACCGTACATCTGTACGAAGCGGCGGTATGAATCCCATGCGAAACGTTCGTTTCCTGATTTTTTTGCAATACCAGCTACAGCTTCGTCATTAAGACCAAGGTTGAGAACAGTGTCCATCATACCTGGCATAGAAGCGCGGGCACCAGAGCGTACAGATACGAGAAGTGGGTTCTCGCTGTCGCCAAACTTTGCATCCATGATGCTTTCCTGTTTTGCGATTGCAGCTTCTACTTCGTCTTTAAGCATTTCGATAACTGCTTCCCTGCCGAGCTTGTTGTAGTCGGTACAAACTTCGGTAGTAATTGTGAAACCCGGAGGAACGGGTACACCGATAAGATTCATCTCAGCCAGGTTGGCACCTTTACCACCCAGCAAATTTTTCATGTCCGCTTTACCTTCTGCTTCTCCTGCACCGAAGGTATAGACATTTTTGCGATTCATTTCCTGATTCATTTGAATCCTCCTTTTATAATTAATATAAGATGTTGTTAATCAACACAATAACCCTAATAATCTATTAGGAACGCAAATATAGGAAATTTCGGAGGATTACGATTAATAAATTGTTAATCACTTCACCATATTTGAACGCAATCGTTTGAAATGAAAAAAAGTTACTCTTCCATGGGTTCGTTTTTGGTTGTTTTGGTATAAAGAGAAAACGAAACTATGAATAGCTATCGGAAAATAGAATCCCGGGGACAGAAAATAATCCCGGGGATACATCACTACTGTAATCGTTGGTGCGAAAAATGTTCTTTCAAGGAACAATGTTCAAATTTTAATTTCTCAACAAAACTGGCTGAGGCTCTCTCTTTTCGGGATTGTGATACCATTGGTTCCAGGAAAACAGAACAGAATATTAAAGATATACAATGTGTTGTTGAGTTTATTGATGAAATGTTATCAGGGACAGAGAACCAGAAACCGGAAATTTCCAAACAAACGGAAATAATGGACTTATCTGAAATGGATCTTGTGATGAAGAACTCATTATATGTACATGCATCGAAATGTTGTGATATGATGACGGATTGGTTACTGGATTTTAAAGACGATTCCTGCTATAAATCCTGTTTTTGTAATGATGATAATACTATATCCGGGGCAGTGGATGTAATTCATTGGAACAGACCTCTTGTTTTGTCGAAAATCTACCGGGCTCTTTCGGGGAAACATTCCGATAAAGCTGCAGTGAATTCTGATGTAAACGGAAGCATGAAAGTTGTGTTGGTTGCGATAGATGATCTGTTTAGCGCCTGGTATCGGTTGCTTCAAGCTGTACCCTCTCAGGAGTCAGATATATTGGATATCCTGCAGTACTTAACTATTCTGAAGGATAATATAAATTTTCTGTTTCCATTAGCTGAATGTTTTATTCGGCCGGGCTTTGACACCATTGATAAATCAACAGCATAAGGCTTGAGGTTATCAATAAATATTGATTTCTTCTTTATGAAATTTTCCTTAAGTTTGCTCACTCATAAAACCATACTCCGATGAATAAAACTTTTGGAATTCGCCATGAAGACAAATATGCCCTTGAGCGCAGGGTTGCCATAACGCCTGATCATCTCAGAAAATTAGTAACTGACAGTGGATTGAATGCACTTGTTCAGCATTCGGCAAAGCGTGTGTTTACTGATGAACAGTACGAAGACGCAGGTGCTCAAATTGTAGAAGATTTATCTGCTACAGATGTTGTTTTTGGGGTGAAGGAAATGCCGGTCTCATTTTTTGAGAAAAATAAAACCTATATTTTCTTTTCCCATGTAATAAAGGGTCAGCCGTATAATATGCCCATGCTTAAGCATATGATGGATTATGGTGTAAACCTTATTGATTATGAAAAAGTAGCTGATGAAATGGGGCGTCGCCTGATATTTTTTGGCCGTTTTGCCGGTCTTGCCGGTATGATTAACAGCTTCTGGTCGTTGGGGATGAGGTATGAAAAGTTGGGTATTGATACTCCCTTCAAAACATTAAAACAGTCCCATAAATATGCTTCTCTTGAGGATGCCAAAAAAGCCATTTCATGGGTGGGAATGAAAATTGCTGAAAACGGGCTTCCAAAAGAAATTACCCCTTTAACCTTTGGTGTTACAGGGTATGGAAATGTTTCAAAAGGAGCGCAGGAAATTCTTAATCTTCTTCCGGTTATGGAGATATCTCCGGAGCAGCTGCTAAAACTAAAAGAACAGGAAAACCTTCCCGACAATGTGGTTTATAAAACTGTGTTTATGGAGAAAGATCTTTCGGTACATAAAGAGACACCTGAGAATTTTGAGCTGCAGAATTACTATCAGCACCCTGAAGAGTATGTGAGTGCTTTTGAACAGTATATCCCACATATTTCATGCCTGATGAATTGTATGTATTGGGATGATCGTTATCCACGGATTGTGACCAAAGCCTGTTTGAAAGATTTATATAAGGATGGTAATGCAAAACTGACTGTTATAGGTGACGTAACCTGTGACCCTGACGGATCGATTGAGTGTACGCATAAAGGAACCGAAATTGAGGACCCGGTTTTTGTTTACAATCCTGAAACAGAAACGCCGGAAAGTGGATTTGATGGGAAAGGAGTACTTGTAATGGCAGTGGATATTTTGCCCAGTGAGTTACCTAAGGAGGCATCTGAGGCTTTTAGCAATGCACTTATGCCGTACCTGGAAAAAATTATTACCTGCGATTACACAAAACCTTTTGCAGAACTTGACCTGCCAGCGCCCATAAAGAGGGCAATGATATTGCATATGGGCGAGCTGACACATGAATTTAGATATATTGAAGACTATTTTTAAAAAAAAAGTTTTGTTTTTTATTTTAGGCTCTGTCGATTAATTTCGGCAGAGCCTTATTTGTATGGAATCTAAATAACAAAATTGATTAATTCGATGTTAGAATTTTGTATATTTAGCTATTAATTAGATTAACCAGACAGTCTTTAAACCCCCATTTTTAAAAAAAAATTGCAAATTGAATTTTTGTAATTTTTTGGAAGAATATTGATGTGTGTTTAAAGATGTATATATTTATATATGTAATCTTGTAATCAAAGTATAGAAGATATGACCAGACATTTACCAGCAAAGAGTGTAACTCTAATTACGTTGACTTTAATTATCCTAGTGTTTTCTTATACGAAAACCTTCGCTCAAAACTGTACTGTTAATGCAGGGGTTTCTGAGAATGTTTGTTCCAACGCACAACTGTTTCTGGATGGTTCAAAAACCGGATTATTTGAAGGTGCCGGAGATATATTATGGACGCAGGTTGGTGGGCCAACAGTGACTATTGTGGATCCCACAAATCTTCATACTGAAGTAATAAATTTTCTTGGAGGTAACACCTACACTTTTCGATTATCTTCCACATGTGAAGATGGATCTTTTATCTATCAGGATGTATCAAAAACAATACTTCCGGTTAGTAATGCAGATGCTGGTGATGATGTATCTTATTGTCCAACTGATGCTGCGACATTGGATGGAAATGATTTACTTGATGGTGAGAGTGGTGTTTGGACAGGTTGGATTGATGATGCGGACGAGCATGGTATTACCGTTTCATCACCTACATTACCCAATGCTCCCTTAGCATTTAGATCAGACAGGTCAGGATCAGTAACATTAACCTGGACGGTCACCAATTCCAATGGATGCCTTTCAACAGATCAGGTTGTTATAAGTAATAGAGGAGGACAACCTATTTCTGCAGGAGATGACAGAACTATTTCGAATTGTTATTCAAGTACCCAACAAACCCGACTTTACAGTTCATATGCAGGAAGTGGTATTGACGGACAAATCGGAACCTGGTCAATTATTTCAGGTCCAAATATTCCGAATATAAGCAACGTAAACC
>CAZQNY010000178.1:0-4001 GCA_964594665.1 uncultured Bacteroidales bacterium | reverse complement strand
AGAATAAACCCTATTACCGGCAGTGTATGGAAGAGCTTCCGGGAATTTTAAATTATGCGCCAAAGATGGTGGAAGCCGGTTTATCAATGATCCCCGGACTTTTATGCCGTAAAACCATGTTGGAGAGGCTCTCGCATCTGGGGAACCACCATCTCCTGGATTATCCTGTGTACAATGGCAACGGTAAGCTGACAAGAGCTATTCCCGCCGGCGTAGTATGCCACATCGCTGCCGGAAATACCTTCCTGGGAGCCATCGATTCTGTTTTGTTTGGCATTGTGACCAAAAACATCAACATCCTTAAAATGTCGTCAAACGACCGCTTTTTTCCCATTGTGTTTATGGAGGCATTAAAGGAAGCGGATAAGGATAATATGCTGTTCCCATATATGGCAGTAACCTATTGGAGCCCGTCGAATACAGAGGTAATGAATATTGTTAAACAAAACTCCGATGTAATTCTGCTGTTTGGCGGAGAAAAAGCAGTAAAGTCGTTTAAAAATGATGTTGCCCCAAAATGCGAAGTTCTTGCTTTTGGCCCTAAAGTAAGCTTTGGCATTGTTACCGCCGACCAGACGGAAGAGGAGCTTCAGGCTGCGGCAAAAGGATTTGCCACCGATGTGGTTTTCTGGGAACAACGTGCCTGTACCGCATGCCAGAATATCTTTGTGGAAAAATCAGACAACACCGCCAATTTTATCAAAATGCTGTTTTCGGAGTTGGAGAAAACCGGCCTGCAATATCCTCAGGAACCAGTGAACAGCGACGCTGCCGTTGAGATCAGAAAACAACGGGAAATAGCTCTGTGGGAAGAATATAATGCCAATGGACAGGTGCTGGAAGGTACAACTTCCAACCACACCATCATCGTAAGAAACTCAAACGACTTAAGTGACTCCCCGCTGGAAAGAACAATAATTGTTAATATCGTTGATGACTGGAAGTCTGTACTGGAGGGATCTGTCCGTATGCTTAAATACTATATGTCGACCATTGCAATAGCCTCCGGAAAAAAGCAGGAAATTATTGATAGCTTCCTGAAATATGGTGTAATGCGATTCTGCTCTCCGGGTTTAATGTCGTCTTCGGCAAGTGCGGCTAACTCACACGACGGAAAGTTTATCGTGGAATCGCTTATCAAATTTATAAACTTTGAAGATTTCAACGATCAGAGTGTGGGGCTCGATTTTGTTGATAAAAAGGATAAGGATGCGATTATCCTGAGTCAGATTAATACAGCTCTGGAAAAGGCCATGAAAACGCCATATTATCAGAAAAAATATGGCAACCTTCAGCTACCCCTCAATAGTTTTGAGGAATTTGAAAAGCTGGAGCCTCTTGAAAAAAACGATATGGTGGAAATAAGCGCCCATCATTCAAATAAAGCTTTTAGTGATGACCCGGCCGGCTGCTATATCTTCTCGGCTGGTGGTTCTACAGGGCTGAAAAAGTATGTTTTGTATTCCAATGAAGAGTTTAATAAATCCAAGGAGCTGTTTGGCAAAGGCTTCAGAGCACTGGGGCTGAATAAAAACAATGTTATCGCCAATATTTTCCCTGCAGGGGCTTTTTACACCGCTTTTCTGGCAATCAACAAGGGGCTGGAAGAAACAGGGTGCAGGATCCTTTCTGTTACAGGAAACCTTTCTCATAAAGACACACTGGACTATTTTGAAATGTTTCACCCCGATACCATCTTTGTTTTGCCCTCGCTGCTTATCCCTTTGGCTCAGTATGCAGAACAAAACGGATACGATATAACAATTAAAAACATTATCTATGCTGCTGAACATATGACTCAGGATGCCAAAACCTATGTCCAAAGTGTATTTCATACCGACAGAATCTGCTCCTTTGGATATGCTGCGGTAGAAACAGGACCCATTGGCTATCAATGCACGGGTTGCAAAGACAATGAATTTCATGTGGAAGAGGAGTGGGCATATGTGGAATCAGATGAAAATGACGATGCTCTGATAACCTGTCTCTACAAACAACTTCAGCCAATTATCAGATATAAGGTTGGCGATCTGATTGAATTTGTAAATGAACCCTGCGCATGTGGCAGAAAAAGTCCGAAGTTTAAATTACTGGGGCGCAGTGGTGAAAAAATTCGAATTTCAGGCTATAGCGAAATATATTTTGAAGAGGTAGAGAAAACAGTCTTTGATACGGTCAGTGACGGGTTTGTTATGCAATTGGTTTTAAGCCCCGACGGTATTTATACCAGCCTGAAATTACAGGTAGAAACAAAAAATTATTCTGATGAAACATTAATCCAAAAGCTGAAAGAGAATTTATATGCTAAAATCCCTGTTCTCAAACAACATAAAGAGCAAAATATGATATCGCTCTTTGAAGCCAGCCTTGTGCAACCCGGAACATTACCCCGGGTAGCAAGAAGTGGTAAAGTAAGAAGGATTATAGATAACAGAGTAAAATAGGTCCGTCGCCGATGAAAAACAAAAGCCTTGATTTACATACGTTTAAAATCACAATAAAGAACGATTTAAGGTATATTTACCCTGTGCAGGCTGCTGCCCGGGCATATGCGGAAAATATCGGTTTCGAAAAAAAAGAATCTTATCATATTGAATTGTTGCTGGAAGAGATATTATCCAATACCATCAAGTATGACTTCATGCCGGGTCAGACAGAGGAAATCAACATCTGTTTTGATATAACGACCCTCGGGCTGTCGGTAACTATTCATTCCAACAGCATTCCAATGGATATTGAGAAGATCAAATCATTTGAGAATATTGATAAACAGGAAGTGATAAACCATAATGCAAGTGGGTTGGGCGCATTATTAATAAATAGCCTTGCCCATAATGTTAGCTATACCAATAAAGGCCGTGAGGGTCAGTTTATCCGTTTTGAAAAACACCTGCCCCGGGAAGCTGTGGTAAAAGATAACAACCTGAAGCCATCAAATGATGAATTAATCGTACACACAGACTTTGATTTTTATGTAAGAAGGCTAAAACCGGAAGAAGCATTGTTTATCTCTCAACTGGCCTATTATGCATACCATGTCAGCTATATTTACGATAAAATCTATTACCCCGAAATTGTTCAAAAACTAAATGAACAGGGAGAGATGATTAGTGTTGTGGGTGTAAACAAAGAGAATGAGGATATTATCGGCCATACCGCAGCAGTAAAAGAAGAGCTGAGTGGATTGTATGAAATGTCGGTGGCCTTTGTGAACCCGCAGTACCGTGGCGGCGGATGCCTGAAAAGAAATTCCGTCTTTCTGATGGACCTGCTGAAAGAAAAAAATGCAGAAGGGATATTTGTACACGCCGTAACAACGCACCCTTATAGCCAGAAGGCAGCGTATAAGTTGAATCTTCGGTCAACAGCCCTCTTTCTTTCAAGGCTTACACCACTGTTAATGACAGAGATAAAAGACGAAGACCAGGGGCGCGAGAGCCTGTTGCGAATGCATCTTCTTATCAAGCCACCGGAAGCCAAAACCATCTATGCCCCGCAACATCATGCAGAGATGATCGCGCGTATTTATGAGAATGTGGGTAAGCCGGTGACGATTATTTCTGACGATCCCGGCGATAATGAGGAGAACGAAATGGCAGTGATAGAGGTTTCAGCAGACAGCTATAACTGCTCGCATATACAACTTAAACAGTACGGTAAAAATACAAAAGCACTTATTGAGAAAACACTACGGTCGGTATGCGTTAACAGAGTTGAGAGCATCTATTTATACCTGCCGATGGAAGATCCACTGACACTGAAATATTGCGGTGAATTTGAATCGCTGCAGTTTTTCTTTGGCGGTATCGTATTAAAAAAGGACAACCAGGATGTTTTGATGCTGCAGTATCTTAACAATCAGATATTTGATTACACCACAGTGCATTTGTTTTCTGATTTTTCAAACGAGCTGTGTAGCTACATACAAAACCATGATCCGGGGGAGCAAACTTCCACCTGACAGACACCACCTGACAGGTATTTTGCAGAACATTGAAGTA
>CAZQNY010000177.1:0-4025 GCA_964594665.1 uncultured Bacteroidales bacterium | reverse complement strand
CAGCCACATAGTACTCTGAAGGGTTGTCGGGGTTTACAGCAAAATCACCGATACGACCGGAACAGTATGCCGGCCCGATAGATCTGAATTTCAGATAGGATAATGAAATCTTATCCTTGTCCTTGTTTTCGGTTTCCTTGTCTTTTTTCTTTCCGGCAAAGGCCGTAAGCTGTACTCCCGCCAGCAGGAGAACAAAAAGCAGTAGTGTCTGTTTCATGTGTATTGTATAATTTCAATAGGTTTAAAACGTTAAAGTTATAATTTTTTACTGATTAAAGGCCTTTAGTGTACTTTTGCATTTATGACAAAAAAATAAAATAATGGTTTCCAAAATATTTCGTTTCATAATAAAAACCCTGACAGGCATCTTGCTGCTGGCAATGCTGGTAATGCTTCCATATACCATAACACCAGTTTATCAATACCCTGAGCCCACACAATTTAAGGGTGAAAAGATCTATAATCCATACAAAAACAAGGATTTCAGTGAATGGCAAAGAATCAACTTCCATGCACATTCCAATCACTGGGGGAACATTGGGATTACAGATGCCAACAGTAACACCCCGGAGAACATCTACAAAATGTATCGGGAAGAGCTGGGATACACGCTTCCGGGAATTTCAGATTACCAGCACATTAACAGGTCACTGGACACCCTGCAATCGTTTATTCCTGTATATGAACACGGGTATAACATTCATCGTATCCATCAACTGCCTGCCAATGCAAAAAAAGTTACCTTTCTTGACTACATTTTATGGCAGACAGTGCACAACAAACAACATGTTATCAATACCTTAAGAAAGCAGAGCAACCTTGTTATTTTAGCTCACCCCAAGTTGGACAACGGGTACAAGCCCAGAGATTTTCAGCGTCTCACAAACTTTCAGGGAATAGAGATTCTAAATACTTATGTTCATAACAAACCGGCAATGGACTACTGGGACATTGCATTAAGCAGCGGAAAGTATATTGTTGCTGCCGGAGATGATGACCTTCACAACCTCAGCAGAGAAAAAGAGTACGGTTATCGTTTTAACAGTGTTGTGACAAAACACAAAGAGGCGGATTCACTCATTGCAAACATTCAAAGAGGGAGCCATATTGTTGTGGATCTTCCCAGAGCGTCAAAACACGACCTTGCCTGGAAAAAGAAAAAACTTCGCCGGCTGGAAAAAAGGATAAAAACATTCACCGTTTCGGGAGATACTGTTACCCTGGAGGTTGTCCCGGCAATTAAACATATCACATTTATTGGACAGGACGGAAAGGTTCTCAAAAAAACAGAAAAAGACAAAATGCTTACCTATGTATTGCAACCAGATGACACTTATCTGCGTGCAGAAGTAAAATTTCTGGATGATATACGTTTTTTCTTTAACCCTGTAGTTCGATATACCAGCGATATATCTGAATATCAGCAAAATGCGACCATTCAGGTTTTACCTACCGTGATTTTTTCACTGCTTCGTATTGCAATTTGGATTGCACTGTTTAGCTTTGTCTTCATTAAAGTTATGATCCGTTGGAAAGGGAGAAAAGAATAAAAAGCAATTCAGCATATTTTAAATACACACTGATAATCATTCTTTTATCAACTGTGTTCAGGGGATTTCTTGCAGCCACCACTGAGTTTGGCAACGATGAAGTGTACTATGTTTTATATGCCATGTTTCCGGCATTAAGTCATTTCGACCATCCGCCAATGACAGGAATTTTCATTCAGCTTTTTAGTTTGGATCTTCTTTTACGCAGTGAGTTCTTTATAAGGTTGGGCGCAATTGTTTCGTCAGCATTAAGTACACTGATTATATATTTTATTGGAAAAAATGCGCATAATGAACGTGCCGGATATTTTGCCGCCTTATTATACACGGCATCCGTTTACGCCTCTGTTATCGCGGGTACTTTTATTCTTCCCGATGCGCCGCAAATGATTTTCTGGATGTTATCGCTGTTATTTTTACAAAAATCAATACTCAGGGATCCCAAAGAAAAAGTTACAACAACCTATATGCTGGCGGCGGGAATCACCATCGGGCTTGGGATGTTATCGAAATATACCTCAGCGTTTTTATGGGCCGGAGCGTTTTTATACATTCTTTTTTATAACCGAAAATGGTTTACATCATGGGCACTGTGGGTTGCCGGGATATTCACTATACTGATCTTCTTACCGGTAGTATTCTGGAATATCAACAATGATTTTATAAGTTTTACCTTTCAGGGCAGCAGAGCCGTATTTTCCGGCATCAGGCCTGATTTCCTGGCAACAGAAATTGCAGGAGAATTTATCTACAATAATCCGGTAGTATTTCTTTTAATTCTGATAACGATCATTGAATTAATACGGGGGAAAAGATTTTGTAAGATACAGGATCAACGGTTTTTGTTGCTGATGAGTATTCCGATGATTGCGGTTTTCTGGGGCATCAGTTTAAGCCGGAGAACGTTGCCACACTGGACGGGCCCGGCATTTTTCTCTCTGATTATACTAACAGCGCTTCGGTTGGAACAGCGGCACAAAGAAAACGGCAAATCCTCGTTTATTCCCGGAGGAATTAAAACAGGTATTGCAGTGCTTGCAATAGGATTAATGCTTGCCTGGGCGCAGATACAAACCGGATTTATTCCGTTACAACAGAATGGCATACCCGACCCCACCCTTGATATGTACGGATGGGAGCAGCAGGGAAAAAAGTTTCGCACAATCCATCATAAAGCTGTCGCAGAGGGGCTCATAGCAATCGATGCGCCCATTATTGACCGGCGGTGGTTTCCTGCCGCTAATTATGAGTATTATGTTGCCCATCCGGCACATATAACGGTTATGGGCTTTAACAAACCCGGACAGATTCATAAATATGCCTGGATAAATGCCCGCCGCGGAGGGTTTAAAAAACATATGGATGCCTGGGCCTTTGACAGTTTCAGGGATCCTCAGCACCCTGAAACCCGATATAAACCCTTTTTCAAGTCTGTAAATTGTTACGATACTATTTTTGTGGAAAGAAATAACCGCATTACAGATACCATATGCGTATACATCTGTAATGATCTTCAAAAAATTCCCGATTGGAATATGACTATCGAAGGCAATTAACGGCCGGTCATTTTCCGTGGATCCACGATACGGTCAAACTCCTCTTCACTAAGAAAGCCCAGCTGCAGGGCAGCCTGTTTCAGCGTCAGGTGCTGTTCGTAAGCGAGTTTGGATATTTCAGCGGCTTTGGAATAACCGATATGCGTGTTGAGAGCCGTAACAAGCATCAATGAATTGTTCAGGTGTTTGGATATTTGCTCTTTTGAGGCTTTCAGCCCTTGAACTGTTTTAAAGGCAAATGACTCGGCAGCATCGGCGAGTAACGTTGTTGAATGCACCATGTTACGGATTATCACAGGCATATTGGCGTTAAGCTGCAGGTGTCCGTTGGCACCTGCGATGGTCATAACGGTATCGTTTCCCATCACCTGGGCGCACACCATTGCGAGAGCTTCAGCCTGTGTAGGGTTTACTTTTCCGGGCATAATACTGGAGCCGGGTTCATTGGCAGGGAAGATCAGTTCCCCGAGGCCACAGCGCGGCCCGGAGCCCAGCAGGCGTATATCGTTAGCAATTTTCATCAGGCTGACAGCAACGCGTTTAATAGCTCCATGGCATTCCACAAGCGCATCATGTGAAGCCATGGCTTCGAACTTATTGGGCGCAACAACAAACGGATAGCCTGTGCTTTCAACCAATGAGGCAACAACAACCGTGTCATAACCTTCCGGAGTATTCAGGCCACTACCCACTGCAGTACCACCGATGGGGAGTTCAAGAATCGGATCCACAGATGTACGCAAAGCCTGAATGCCATGATCCACCTGCGACGCCCAGGCGCTCATCTCCTGCCCTACAGTCAATGGTGTGGCATCCATAAGGTGGGTGCGGCCGGTTTTTATGATGTTGCCAAACTCCTCAGCCTTTGCCAGCAACTCATGAAGCAGAAGTTCAAGAGAAGGAATCAGCATATCGGTAA
>CAZQNY010000176.1:0-4058 GCA_964594665.1 uncultured Bacteroidales bacterium | reverse complement strand
TGTGAATAAACAATGAAAACCCGATCCTTAATATCCTTTTCTGCGTGAAAAAAAGCCTTAATTTTGCACAAAAATTAACACGCACATGGAAATCGCGAAATTACAGGAGGTAGCCTCACAGGTACGCAGGGATATTGTGAGGATGGTAAACAGTTCTAAATCAGGGCACCCGGGTGGATCATTGGGCGCAACGGATATCATGACAGCGCTCTATTTTGAAGTGATGAATCATACCGCCAATCCTTTTTCAATGGATGGCAACGGAGAGGACATGTTTTTTCTTTCCAATGGTCATATCTGCCCGGCATGGTACAGTGTTCTTGCCCGCAGTGGCTACTTTCCCGTTGAAGAATTAGCAACGCTCCGCCAGCTGGGATCCCGCCTTCAGGGTCATCCCGCAACACAGGAAGGGCTCCCCGGAATACGCTTTGCCAGCGGTTCACTCGGCCAGGGACTCTCTGTAGCCCTTGGCGCTGCACAGGCCAAAAAACTTAACAACGACAATAGCCTTGTATTCTGCCTTACCGGTGATGGTGAGCTCCAGGAAGGACAGGTTTGGGAAGCTGCTTTGTATGGTGCAGCCAAAAAAGTCGATAACCTTATCGTTATTACCGACTATAACCAGAAACAAATTGATGGCCCTTTGGAGGAAGTCCTTGATATGCAGAACATGAAAGCCAAATGGGAAGCCTTTGGATGGCATGTGCTGGAAATGAACGGTAACAATATGGAAGAGGTAGTCCGCGTTCTTAATAAAGCCAGGAATGCTGCAGGGAACGGTAAGCCTGTTTATATTCTGGCACATACAGAGATGGGTTTTGGTGTGGATTTTATGATGGGAACCCATAAATGGCATGGCGTTGCCCCAAATGATGAACAACTGGAAGCTGCGTTACAACAAATACCGGCAACAACTTTGGGAGATTATTAATCAACCTTATATATCGTGCTAAAAAAAATAGTTATTCTGCTACTCTTTACCGGAGGAGTGCTATCATCACTGTATGCTCAGAATGATGAAGCACCACCGCCACCAACTACACGCATTTTATTCGTTTTTGATGGGTCGTACAGTATGTATGGCCAGTGGCAGAGTGATGTGAAAATTAATATAGCACGCAGGTTAATGTCAAATCTTCTCGACAGCCTTGCCAGCGTTGAAAACCTGCAACTGGCACTTCGCGTTTATGGTCACCAGCATCAGTATCCGCCTCAGGTGTGTAATGATACGCGTCTTGAGGTGCCTTTTGGTCCAAACAATGCTTCAAGGATTAAACATAAGCTAAAAACCATCAACCCCAAGGGAACAACACCTATTGCTTATTCTTTATCTCAGGCAGAAAATGACTTTCCACCATGCGACAATTGCAGAAACATCATTATTCTTATTACCGATGGTATTGAGGAATGCGATGGTGATCCTTGTGCCGTGTCTCGTGATCTTCAAAAGAAAGGAATTGCATTAAAACCTTTTGTTATTGGTATCGGTCGTGACTTCAGGAAGGATTTTGAATGTGTGGGTACTTATTACGATGCTGCCAGTGAAGTGGAGTTTTCGAAAGCATTGAAGGTTGTTATTTCTCAGGTTTTAAACTCTACAACGGCACAGGTTAATTTGCTGGATGATTATAGCCGCCCCACAGAAACAAATGTTAGTATGACGCTGTCAGATCATGTTTCGGGAAAAATCCTGCACAATTACATTCATACTTTTAATGCCAATGGTGTTCCGGATACTTTATATCTCGATCCTCTTGTTACCTATGATATGGTGGTTCATACTATTCCTCCGGTTAAAAAAGAGAATATTAAAATAACTGCCGGGAAACACACCACCATTGCAGCGCGATGTGGCCAGGGCGACCTGCATCTTCTGGTAGGCAATAACAGTAAAACAGTTAAGGATCTGCAGTGTATCGTGCGCAGAGCTGGTCGTATGGAGACATTAAATGTGCAAACCTTTGGCACGTTACAACGTTACCGTACCGGTTATTATGACCTTGAAGTGCTAACTACACCACGTATGTTGGTCGATTCTGTTGAGATAACGCAAAGCCATACCACGCGTATTGAGGTTCCTTTGCCGGGAATCCTTGTGCTGCGTAAGTCAGTAAAAGGATATGGTTGCATCTGTTTGCAGGGTGAAAATGGCCCTGAGAGAGTGTATGATCTTCAGGAAAATGAATTACAGGAATCTTTATTGATGCAGCCCGGCAATTACGTTGTTGTTTTTCGTTCCCGGTTTGCAGGTCAGACAATTTATACCATTGAAAAAGAATTTACCGTTACCAGCGGTATTACTACTAATGTCAAACTATTTTCAAATTAATATAGAATGAAAAGAATATCTTTTACCGAAAAAAAAGATACCCGGTCAGGTTTTGGAAAAGCGCTTGAAAAACTGGGAGAAATTAACCCTGATGTTGTTGCTTTATGTGCCGACCTCACCGGATCATTGAAAATGAATGCTTTTGCTGATAAATATCCTGACAGATTCTTTCAGTCTGGTATTGCTGAAGCAAACATGATGGGTATGGCAGCAGGAATGGCCAACGCAGGGAAAATTCCTTTTACCGGAACCTTTGCCAACTTTTCAACAGGGCGCGTATATGATCAGATCCGTCAGGCAATTGCCTATTCCGGAAAAAATGTAAAAATATGTGCTTCTCATGCCGGTATTACCCTCGGTGAAGATGGTGCTACACACCAGATCCTGGAAGATATTGGTATGATGAAAATGCTCCCCGGAATGACGGTAATCAACCCTTGCGATTATAACCAGACTTATCTCGCAACACTTGCCATAGCCGATTATAATGGCCCGGTATATTTGCGTTTTGGGCGTCCCGGAATCCCTATTTTTACAAGCCTGGATCAGAAATTTGAAATTGGAAAAGCCATCAAATTGAATCAGGGCGCTGATGTAACTATCGTGGCTACAGGCCACCTGGTTTATGAAGCTTTAAATGCTGCCTATGCTCTTGAAGAAGAAGGTATTATGGCTGATGTGCTGAATATTCATACCATCAAACCTCTTGATGAAGATGCCATAATGGAGTCTGTATCAAGAACAGGATGCCTCGTAAGTGCTGAAGAACACCAGATGAATGGTGGCCTCGGTGATTCTGTGGCTCAGCTGCTGGCACGAAAGAACCCTGCACCTATGGAATTTGTGGCTGTAAATGACCAATGGGGACAAAGTGGTACACCAGCTCAGCTGATGGAACATTACAACCTGAATGAAAAATCTGTTATACAGGCTGTTAAAAATGTACTTAAACGAAAATAACCTATGAACGTTTCTGTGGAAATGAGCTATTATCCGCTCAGTGATTCGTATATTCCTAAAATTAAGGCCTTTATTGAACGGCTGAATCAATATAGTGAGCTTACAGTGATGACCAACACTATGAGTACACGGGTATTTGGTGAATATCGGGTTGTGATGGGAATATTAACTGATGAAATTGAAAAATCTTTTGAAAATCCTCATTCTGTGGTTGTGATGAAAATCATAAATGCTGACCTGAAACCATGATGCTATTGGATATCTTTCAAACCTTCTGGCAGAATGTTCTTGATACAACATGGCTGGAGGTTATAGCTGTATTGTTGGGTATCGCCAGTGTATGGTATGCCCGAATGGAGAATATTCTGGTTTACCCAACCGGGATTATCAGCACTGTAATCTATGTTTTTATTTGCTTTAGTGCTCAGCTCTACGCAGATGCTGGAATAAACTTCTACTACACTGCTGCCAGTCTTTATGGATGGTATGCCTGGACACATAATACCGGTGATGACAAGCCACTGGAGATAACTGTGAATACCAAACGACAACAATGGTTGTGGATAGCAGTTACTGCGGTAGCGTATGGGTTAATATTCCTGACTTTATGGATTTTTAAGAAGGATGATCCTGATTACATGAACTCATATCTGCCTTATACTGACTCATTTACTACGGCTGTGGCCCTTGTAGCGATGATATTGATGGCGCGTAAAAAGGTGGAGAACTGGATCTATTGGATTATTACTGATATTGTAGCTGTGCCTTT
>CAZQNY010000175.1:0-4169 GCA_964594665.1 uncultured Bacteroidales bacterium | reverse complement strand
AAAGAAGAGATCGCTTCAGGATACAGAGAATCAGGATATTACCATGACGCGGTGGTGAATATGCTTGCACTGCTGGGATGGAACCCCGGCACTGAGCAGGAGATTTTTACTCTGGAACAGCTCGTAGAGGCATTCTCTTTGGAGCGTGTTGGTAAATCCGGCTCCAAATTCGACCCGGAGAAGGCAAAATGGTTCAACCATCACTACCTTGTGAACAGAACCGATGAAGAGGTTTCTGAGCAGTTTAGTGTTGAGCTGCAGGAGCGTAATATTGATGTGCCACGTGAAACACTGGTACATATCACAGGGCTGGTAAAAGAGCGTGTAACCTTTGTAAAAGAGCTGTGGGATCAGACCTGTTTCTTTTTCGAAGCTCCGACCGAATACGATCCTAAAGTGGTTAAGAAGCGTTGGAAAGAGGGCGTGCCTGAGATGATGACGACACTGAAAGGCATCCTGGAAGGTATCGAAGAGTTTACATCCGCCAGGACCGAAGAGGTTGTGAAGGCATGGATCAGCGAGAATGAGCTGAACATGGGACTGGTGATGAACGCATTCCGTCTGTGTATTGTAGGTGCCGGTAAAGGTCCTCATCTTTTTGATATCATTGATGTTATCGGTAAGGAAGAGACGCTGGCGAGGCTGCAACGCGGTATTGATACTATCGTGCGGTAAGTTTTACCGCGGAGGCGGGAAGGCGCAAAAGGAAATCCTCCCTCTGCGCCTTCGCGTCTTCGCGGTATACCTTCCCGCCTTACTTACTTATTTTTCTTCGCCCAGCTATCCCGTAACGTCACCGTTCTGTTAAATACAGGCTTCTCGGCGGTGGTATCTTTATCGGTGCAGAAATATCCCAGACGTTGGAACTGGAAGTGTGTGGTAGGTGGCGTATCTTTCAGTGAAGGCTCTACCTTACAGTTTGTAAGCACCTGCAGCGAGTCAGGGTTTATAAACTCTTTGTAGTCTTTGTCTTTGTGACCGTCCGGATTCTCATCGGAGAAGAGGCGGTCGTAGAGACGTACCTCAGCATCCACGGCATGCTTTGCAGATACCCAGTGGAGTGTTCCTTTCACCTTACGGTTGCTGGCAGGACCACCACTTCTTGTCTCCTCATCATAGGTACAGTGAATCTCTTTGATGTTACCATCGTCGTCTTTCACAACAGAGTTACACATCACAATAAAAGCACCTTTGAGGCGTACCTCGCGGCCGGGAGCCATGCGGAAGAACTTACGCGGAGGATCCTCCATGAAGTCGTTACGCTCGATATAGATCTCTTTGGAGAATGGCAGCATACGTGAACCCTGTGATTCGTCTTCAGGGTTGTTGATCACTTCCATCTCTTCCACTTTATCTTCAGGGTAATTATCGATGATCACCTTTACAGGATCGAGTACGGCAAAAACGCGGGGAGCCTTTTTGTTAAGGTCTTCACGAACGCAGTATTCAAGCAATCCCATATCGATGATATTATCGCGCTTTGCAACACCTACCTTTTCAGCAAACAAACGAATGGAAGCAGGCGTATAACCCCTTCTGCGCAGCCCTGAGATTGTAGGCATACGCGGATCGTCCCAACCGTTCACATAGTTATCTTTTACCAGTTCCAGGAGTTTACGCTTGCTCATCACTGTGTAGTTGATGTTGAGGCGTGCAAACTCACGCTGCTTGGTACGTATTGTGCCTTCTTCGTACACATGATCAAGGAACCACTCATATAATGGGCGGTGTACTTCAAATTCCAGTGTACAGATGGAGTGCGAGATGCGCTCGATATAGTCAGACTGGCCGTGGGCATAATCGTACATGGGGTAGATACACCACTTGTCACCTGTGCGGTGATGAGGCACGTGCATTATACGATACATAATCGGGTCGCGCATATGCATGTTTGGTGAGGTCATATCGATTTTTGCACGGAGTACTTTTTCACCCTCTTTGAACTCACCGGCTTTCATGCGGCGGAAGAGGTCGAGGTTTTCTTCCGGAGTACGGTTGCGGAACGGGCTTTCGATGCCCGGTTCCTGTGGTGTCATACGGTTCTTGCTAATCTCCTCTGCACTTAGGTCATCAACATAGGCAAAACCCTCTTTGATGAGTTTCTCAGCCCATTCGTAGAGCTGGTCGAAATAGTCGGAAGCAAAAAACTCGCGGTCACCCCAGTCGAAGCCAAGCCAGTGGATATCCTCTTTAATGGATTCAACGTATTCTGTCTCTTCTCTGCTGGGATTGGTATCGTCGAAACGGAGGTTTGTGAGGCCGTTGTATTTCTCTGCGAGGCCAAAGTTCAGGCAGATAGACTTGGCGTGACCGATATGCAGGTAGCCGTTTGGTTCCGGCGGAAATCGTGTAAGAATAGTATTGTTATAGATGGGATCTTTAAGATCTTCTTCGATAATCTGTTCCAGGAAATTCAGTTTCCGGACTTCTTTTTCTTCCGGGGCGGTGTTATTCTTCTCGTCCATGATAATTATTTATTGCTTTACACCTGATTTTCAGTAAAGGGCAAAAGTAAAGAAAAATCATGACTTTTCTTTGTTTGAAGAATTTACATTGCATGAGGAAATTTCAGTACTTTGCATTCAAACAAAAATATTATGGCACTAATAACCATTGAAGGGATGGAGTTTTATGCTCCCATAGGACATTTTAAGGAGGAACAGATCATCGGGACGCATTTCGAGGTGGACCTGGCTTTTGAAACCGATACCCGGGCAGCGGAGAAATCAGATGAGCTGGAGGATACCATTGACTATTCGGCTGTATACGGAATGGTAAAGCGAATTATGGCGGAAAAATGCAATCTGCTGGAGCATGTATGTCATAAAATTATCACTGCGCTGGTTAGTGAGTTTGAGGGTGTAGAGTCTGCTGAGGTAAAGGTATCGAAAATGAACCCTGCCATGGGGGGCAAAATGGAGCGGGTTAGCGTACAGAAATTTTGGCCGGAGGAAGAAGACTTGTTTTAATATTATTACACTAAGAGGCACAGAGGGAAGGCACAGAGGGAAGGCACAGAGAATCTCAATTAAATAGATAAATATTTTATTTACAGTAAGTTATAACCTATTTGTTTTCTTAGTGGTGCTTTATGAAATGATTTTTTATGGTTGAAAAAACGTTCTTGGGGGGCGTTCGTAAACAACACGAAAATCTTTCGGAGGAATGTAATCGTTGCGCTGTATCCGATAATAATTTTTACCCAGATCGTTCCAGGTTTCGTCGTAGGTAAAGGTTGATTCGATTAATGTCCAGTCCTCGGGAAGAATCAGTGTAAACTGAAACTCTCTGAGATTGTTTTTCCAGAACCCGGTGGAAGAAAAGTGGTAATAAGCTGTATCCGTAAGATTTTCCTGGGTATAGGTAAGCCAGAAGTGTTCAATATCATCGGGAACCACATTAAAATTAAAGGCAATACCATCGTTGGTAAGATGCACCAGTTCCACATCACCTTTTACATCATAGGTAACAATATCACCCATACTTTTATTCTTATTGATGGGGAAGAAAATAGGGTACTCCGACTGCAGGGTAGCGTTATTCTGGAATACAAACATCCCGGAAGCCATGGTTGTGGTATCCGTGTTAATCTGCAAAGCGACATATTCGCTAAGGATATTTAGTTTCTGAGCTTTCAATACCCGGGGGCAGAGAAAGAGAACCAGAACCAATAAAAGCGTATAGCAGGCTTTATCCTTCATAAGGGATAAAGATACGGATTATTTTAAAACCGAGAGCTTCCCGCCTACAGTTTCCTGCCCGGGGATTTCAATGGTATAGACATAAACTCCTGTTGCAAGTCCGCGGTTATGCAGCGGCATGGTGCTTCTGGTAATTGATTCCGATGGAGGCAGCTCCTGATAGTTTGTGGCTACCGGAACACCGTTGAGGTTATAGAGCGTGATAATTGCTGTTCCTGAGACGCCCTGTTGGTGTGATATATCGAATGTAACGACCTCTGTCGCCGGGTTGGGGTAGGAGGTGACCGAAACCGGGTTTTCTCTCTTTACCTCTTCGATGAGGGTTGTAAGGTCGTAGAAGTAGGCTCCCATATCGGTGATGGTGGAGTCGGGATCTTTGGGTGCGTTGGGATCACCGGCGTTAATACATGGCGAATTCCAGGTGAGGTGGAGGTCGTCTTTGAGGAGCGGATCCATGAAGATGTTATG
>CAZQNY010000174.1:0-4186 GCA_964594665.1 uncultured Bacteroidales bacterium | reverse complement strand
TTCAGGATCCAGAACCTCCATTTCGACACTGATATCTGCTTTTCTTGTACTTTCATCATAAGTAGTTTCAATACTGATATCGGCCAGAGCATCCTGATCGAGGAGCGACTCTATTGCGGGCTGCCATTCGTCTTTTCCAAGTATGCGGCTGCCTTCAAAATCAATACGGCTAACCATTCCCGAAGGATTTGACTGCACGCCAAAGAAATCGTTAATGGCAGTACCTGCTTCAGTCTGATAATCAGCCGGAAACTCACTTCCCAAAGGCCATGCAAAGAAGCCTGCATGTACTGCAATGGTAAGCAATTGCTCACCATACTGTGCTTTGAGGTTGGCGAGTTCAATAGCTGCCTCAGGGCAATTAGTGCAACGATGGCCGGTAAATTCTTCCACCAGAATAACACGCTTTCCTGCTTCACCTCCCCCGGAGCCAACAGGGCCTTTATTTATCAGATAGGGTTCTTCAATCTTATCACAGCCAAAAAACAATCCTGCGGCCATGATCGTTAAAATAAATATACGTAATGTCTTCATCCTTAAAATCTTTAGAAACTGCTTGTTACTGTTAAAGTAATACCTGTTGACGCGGGCACCTGACGGCAGACACCACCCACGCAAAGCAGACCTTCACGCTGACGTCCGAAGGATAATGCAATACGTGTTGCATCCTTAATATATCCTGCAGCGACATTAAAGTAGTGTGTCTGGTCATCTTCAATGGGATTTCCGTAGTTGTATTCATCCATTACAGAGATGAAATACTTTGGTGCGATGTTATACTCCAGCGTGAGTGAAGCCCAGTCGCCTTTATCCTGCTCGGTAAAAAGCACCTGTGCCTCGGTACGCAACGACTGTCGGGGTGTGATTTTGTAAGTCACATCAGCAATACCAATGTGTGCGTATACCTTACCATATTCATTATGATGTCCCTCAATAACATCTTTATCATACACCTGATTCAGGTATGTGAAGATACCTTTCCACTTTTTATTAAATTTCTTTGTTATTTTGATGTTGATATCCTGGAAAAACATATCCCCGCCAAGTTTAAAAAAGTCACTTTCATAACCCAGTGTTCCGGTCTGTCCGATGAGAATATCTTCGGCAACAGCCTGCTTATCGATATCAAATACGACGGCATAATTTACAGCGATATTCATACCATAGCGGCCACCCAGTTTTGACTTTTTGGGTATTGTATATACCACATCACCTTCAAAAGCATACTCACCATTGAGCTGTGTTGCATAAGGATACATTGTTGCAAGGCTGTAGTGATGCATTTTTGTCAATGGCGGCACAAAGTTCACGTCGAGCATATTTTCATCTTCCGCCATTTTTGATTTAAAGCTCATATTATCCACACGTTTTGCGGCAAGGATAATACCCAGGCCTTTGGTGGAATAGCTCAGTGTTGAGAAGAGCGCCTGCCCGGGCTTGTAGATGTAGTTGTTATACTGCGAGGGGTTATTCATTTTATAAGCGTACTCAGTAATAAAGTTCAAACCACGATGGCTGATATTCAAGCGACCTGCAAAAGCAGCAACATTTGCCGGCAGGTTATATTCGAATATCGTGTCGTTGATGACCGTTGTTTTGGAGGTTACTTTTTCATATTTGCTAACCATACTCCCGCCGATAATAATTTGCGTCCTCTTACCTTCCAGTCCTTTGAGTATATCATTCAGGTAGAATTCCACATCGCCACCACGAACAATACCGCGGTTTCCGTCTTCATACTTCTGCCAGTAATAGCGCTGTGTGCCGATAATTCCTTTCACTGTAATACCCTTTGCTGGGTTCAGCTTCACACGGATACCATTGAGAGAGTTATCATAGCCAAGGTTCCATTCCTGATAGGTTCGAAGGATAAGGCCGTTACCAAACTGCTCATAGAAGTTCCCAACAGTAACATCAACATAATCGTTTTTATACTGAGCAAAATAAAAAGGCACACCCTGTCCATCGTATTTTGGGTCAAAACCAAGCATTGGCGAAAGATACGCTTCATAGCGCATTCCGGCGGTAAAATTCTGATTGGTATATTTCAGATCCAGAAAACCATTCAGCCCGACGCGTTTGCCATTAAGGGTAGAATCATTAATTCCCAACACCTCATCGTCGGTATAATATTGCATATCCGTTTGGAAGTTACCGTGAACCTGTCCCCCGGAGAGGAAATTCTGTGCAAAAACAGAACTTGCACCACTGAATATCAGCAGTGCAAGAAGCGTTAAAATATTTTTTTTCATGGGATTTAATTAATGCTTGTCGTCGATTTTTTCACCATTAGCCACCTTACGAACTTTTTCAATAAGGTCGAGTTCAGCACCTTCAGCGAAAGAGGTATGCTGCCATACAATATTTCCATCACCATCGAGAAGGAAAGTATGGGGAATCATATTTACGTTAAGCGCTTTTTTAAATTCCTGATTTTTATCAAGAAGAATATCATACTCCCAGCCATTACCATTGGCAGTAGGCCCTACACGTGATGAAGAGCGGCTGTCGTCAATAGATACCGCATAAATCTTAACACCTGTTTCGTCAGCCCAGTCTTCATAAACCTCTGCAATAGTGTTGAGTTCCTTAATACAAGGCTTGCACCACAGGGCCCAAAAGCTGATAATCACCGGATTACCATCGTTATCAATATCACCGGTATTAAAAGGCTCCCCATAAACGGTGGTAAGATCAACAGCCGGTATTTTATAGGCTTTGTCAGAGTTCTGTGCGATAATCGTTGTTGTCAGAAGCACAGCAAAAATCAAAATGATGGTTTTTTTCATATTAACAGGTTTGAAATTTCTAAAATAATTTCTGCATCACAGTATAAAAAAGACACCGGTACCCGCAGAAAGGTTCCGGCTGGGTATAGCAATTTTTGTGCCGCGCAGAGCCAAGGCATGCCTTGGCCCCACAATTCCCAGAGACAAACGGATCACAGAGACAAACGGATCGTTTGTCTCTACCGGAGCGTTTGTTCCAGCAGTGCCTTGTTTCGGTCATTATGGAATGGTTTGCCTTCCGGGGTATAGAGATACTCCAGCAGATCCTGATAATGATCCGTAATTTTCCCACGCACCATTTTCATGGTTGAATTCATGAACCCATTGGTTTCATTAAATCCTTCTGGCAATAGCCCCATGGCAGCCGGGAGCCATCTGTCCGGGAAAAGTGTTTCGTGCTTTCCACCAGTAAGGTAGGGATCGATTTCCTCTTTAAGGATCTGCAGTGCGATGTCGATGCCACGAATTGAGTTGGGTGTCACGCCACGTTTGGAGACCATTTTTTTCAATGTTTCATAATTAGGATGCACCAACGCTACAGTGTAGGGGTTCTGGTCGTTATATAGCATGATCTCGTCAATGATTTCACTGTTCTCGACAATGGTTTCTTCGATACCTTCGGGGCTGTGCTTTTCGCCATCGTTATGAATAAGCAACGATTTAAACCTTCCGAGAACATAAAGGAATCCGTCGTTATCCATATATCCCATATCGCCGGTATAGAGCCAACCATCCTGAATAGTCTCTTTTGTAGCGGCGTCGTTTTTCCAGTACCCGGTCATAACATTCTCACCGCGGATAACGATTTCACCGGTTTCACCCACAGGGAGCTCATTTTTATTATTGTCGACGATTTTGAGATCCATGGGAGTCACCAGTCCGCCGCTGGAGCCCAGCTTATGTTTATGAAGGGCGTTGGAACTGATAACGGGGGATGCTTCTGAGAGGCCGTAGCCCTGCATCATAGGGATTCCCAGGGCATAGTAAAACCGCTGAAGCTCAATATCAAGCAGTGCACCGCCACCGATAAAAAACTGAAGCTTTCCGCCAAAGAAATCACGTACTTTACTGAAGATAAGCTTGTCGTAAAGCCATACCAGGGGCTTAAGTAAAAAGCTAAGCCCCGTACCTTTATTATAGCCTTCTTTATAATACCTGTAAGAAACCTGCAGGCCGCTCCATAGCAACCAGGCGGTGAATTTTCCTTTATCTTTTACACCTTTTACAATATTCTTTTTAAATGATTTTGCCAATGCCGGTACACTCATCAGCAGGTCTGGTTTTATCTGCCGGATGCTGTAAGGGATATTTCTGAGAATCTCATTGGAGGTTTTCCCAAGCTTGATAAACCCTACTCCGGCACCTTTACGCATAAAAGCATAAAATCCTGCTGTATG
>CAZQNY010000173.1:0-4195 GCA_964594665.1 uncultured Bacteroidales bacterium | reverse complement strand
ACATGAACTCTCAGAGTCTTTTCGAGCAGGATCTTAAAAAAGGTACTTACCAGGTAGACATCGAGTTCGTAGCAACTGAAGTAATCGAATAAGAAAACAGTTAACAACCCCATACAAAAGCCGGACGATTTGATCGTCCGGCTTTTTTTTAATCTGTTACAAGCATCACAAAAGATCCAGTAATCAGGGCGCTGAAGACCGCACACAGGAATGGCCCCGGGCGACAAAGTCGTCCTGGGTAATTGTTTAAATCACATCTAAATAAGTATAGCAACACAAATTTTCATCAAAATTCATTATATTTGTTTGACTGGTTAAACTTGATCAACCAATAACCGATATACGATGAATAACTCACTTATTCCGCAAGCGGATTCTATTCCTGTAGGATGGGGATGGTTTGAGGTGCTACTCTTGGTCACCTTTGTACTGCATCTAATTTTAATGAATTTAATCGTGGGAGGAAGTCTGATCGCAGTATGGGATACCCTGCGCGGCAGAAAGCCACTCAATGGTTCAAAAAACATCCCTCTGCTGGTAGCCCTGACCATAAACCTGGGTGTCCCTCCGTTACTCTTTGTACAGGTTCTTTACGGCAACCTGTTCTATAGCAGTTCAGTGATAATGGCATTACCATGGATACTTATCATTCCAATCCTTATCCTGGCATATTACGGAGCATACATTTTTGTCAAGCAAATGGGGAAAAGGCCGGTTCTGTCAAAAACAGCGCTTGGGGTGTCAACCCTATTTCTGTTGTATATTGCATTTATGTGGGTAAACAACAGCACCTTAAGCGTAACACCTGATCGCTGGGGTGCTTATTTTGCGAATATGAAGGGAACAAATTTAAACCTCTCTGAACCCACCTTACTACCCCGATATCTTCATTTTTTGGTGGCAGCAGTAAGTATTGCAGGCCTGGGTAAAGCGCTCTGGGCTCACTATAGCAAAAAAACAGAAGCACAAATACGTGAAGCAGATTTACAGTCCGGGCTAAAGATTTTTGCCTGGGGTACCATGGTACAGGTTGCTATTGGCACCTGGTTCTGGTTAGCACAACCCCGTGAGATATGGACGCTCTTTATGGGTAAAAATATGATTTATACTTTACTCATGATTGTGGCATGGCTTATAGCCATAACAATGATTCTGGCTGCAATGCGAAAGAAGCTGTGGGGTTCCGTGATTCTGGCAATATCGATTATCGCATTAATGGCTGTTATGAGGGAGCTTATCCGTATGGCATATCTGGAGAACATCTTTCATCCCCGCGATCTGACCATGGCAACAGAAGCTACACCTTTTATTGCATTCCTGATAACCTTTGTTGTCGGCATAGCATTAATATGGTATATGATCCGTTTAATTTTTAAACCCCAAAACGCATAACTATGAATTATCCAATATGGCATTTACCTTCCACAGGCGGTGGTTTGCTCATTGCAATCATAGCCATTGCGCATGTGGTTATCTCCCACCTCGCAGTTGGTGGAGGATTATTTCTTGTACTTACAGAACGAAAAGCACATCACGATAAGGATAAAAACCTTTTAGCCTATGTAAAATCACACACCTGGTTCTTTGTACTGCTCACCATGGTCTTTGGTGGTGTCTCCGGTGTGGGAATATGGTTTATTATCGCGCTGGTAAATCCCGCAGCAACCTCCATGCTTATCCATAACTTCGTTTTTGGCTGGGCAATCGAATGGGTGTTTTTTATAGGAGAGATTGTTGCCCTTCTGATCTATTACTACAGGTTCGAGAAAATGAGTCCCAAAAACCATATGATTCTGGGCTGGCTATACTTTATCTTTGCGTGGCTAAGTCTTTTCATTATTAATGGCATTTTAGGCTTTATGCTTACACCTGGCCGTTGGATGGAAACAGGAAACTTCTGGCTTGGGTTTTTTAACCCTTCATTCCTGCCATCATTAATATTCAGGACATGCATCGCCCTGATCTTTGCCGGCGTCTTCGGATTAATTACCGGATCATTCAGAAAAGAGGAACACCAGCGGCAGAAAATTCTTATGTATTGTGCTAAATGGATGTACTATCCTATGCTTGTTCTTGTATTGGCGGCAATATACTATACGCAAGTGATTTCAGATGATGCCTTTGAAAATCTGTTTCATTTTAACGTCGACGGATCCCGCTGGCTTACAGTGCTCATTGTTAGCTCAGTGCTTTTGTTTGTTTTAGGATTTGGCACCCTCTTCAAGATGCCAAAACTGGCGCAACGTGTTGGTGCTTTTGTATTGGTTATAATAGCCTTCGGCTGGATGGCCGGGTTTGAATATATGCGCGAAATAGCCCGAAAACCCTATGTTCTTTATGAAAACATGTATAGCAATGGTATTTCGCCAGAACAAATTGAAAACCTTAATGAAACCGGCTTTCTTTCCCAGGCACGCTGGGCCATAGAAAAAGAAGTTACCGGTGACAATATGCTAAAGGCAGGAGAAGAGTTGTTTCTGCTGCAATGCCATGCCTGTCACACGATCGATGGATACAAATCCGTTAAAGGCCGTACTGAATTACTTACCGAGCGCGGTATCGAAGCGCAGCTTACCGGTCAAGGGAGGGTCAACACCTATATGCCTCCATTCGCAGGGACTGTGGCAGAACGCAAGGCGCTGGCAGCATACCTGGCACAGGAAATTCATGGAAGAACACCCATTGTTAAAGAAAAATATCAGGCTACGGAAGAACTACCTGAAATTCCTGACTTTAATACCAAAACAGCAGATTATGTGCTGCTGGCATGGAATGACCTGGGAATGCATTGTATTTCTGATAATGAAAAATACTGGAGCTTCCTGCCTCCGGCGAATGCACTTTATGCCCAGCTGGTAAAAAGAGGCGAAAAACCTGAAGTGGTTACAGAAGGTATTAAAATTGAATTTGAGGTTGAAAAAGGCTATGAAAACCCAGAAGATCACAGCATGTTCTGGGAATATGACAAAAGTATTTTCGGAGTTGACCTTCCCGAAGGACAAGGTCTCTCAGGTCATTATGTAAATGGTGAGATGCATAGGCATGAGACACATTTTACAGCGCACCATATTCCTGTTGTTCCTTATCGCGATGACAATACTTTCAACCCATACCCAATCTTTACTGTCAGAGCCGTCCTGGAATCCACCGGAGAGGTCATTGCCGAAACCGGCGTTGTTGCTCCAACATCCACAGAAATGGGCTGCCGCAATTGCCACGGTGGCGGATGGCGTGTAAACAATACTGCCGGTGTTGCAGATGAAACTGCTATCAATATCCTTAAAGCGCACGACAGGATGAACGGAACAACTCTTCTGGAAGATGCAGAAAACGGTCATCCCAGGCTATGTCAAAGTTGTCATGAAGACCCGGCAGTGGGATCTCCGGGCAAACCGGGAGTGCTGAACTTTAGTGCTGCTATTCACGGCTTCCATGCCAATTATCTGACCGGCCTTGATGAGGAATCCTGCAACCTTTGCCATCCATCACATTCTGATGGCAATACAGTTTGTTTCCGGGGTCGCCATACCACAAATCAGCTTCATTGTACCGAATGCCATGGCAAACTGGAAGATCATGCATTGGGACTGCTGAAGTATGAAATGGATAATTACCGGGAGTCTTCATTCCGTATGGCCAAAAACCTGGAGCCTCGTATGGCAGCAGATTTTAAAAGCGTAAATGCCAGAAAACCCTGGATGATGGAACCAGATTGCCGTACATGCCACAGAAATTTCGACATAAAAACGGACGGTTACCTGGGAAATAGTTTCAACAAATGGGGTGATGGCGGAAATATGCTCTACCGTAACCGCTCAGATCAGATGGGAATGATGTGTGCAGCATGTCACGGATCACCACATGCACTGTATCCGGCAATGAATATCTATGGTGATGCGAGAGATAATATCCAGCCCCTGCAGTATCAAAATGTGGCCGGACCCATCGGAATCAATGATAATTGTGCTGTCTGCCACAAGAAAAACATGCCTTACAACGGGCATCACAGAAACATGAAATTAAATATGCTTAATGATTTGTAACAGATTGAAAATATTTTTATATATTTGAATCTCTAACCCTGCTCTGTTAACCAACATTCTAATGCTTGTGCCCCGACGATGTCCTTTTGTCGGGGCTTTTTAATCCTCCGAAGCCCGGCGAAGGAGGATTGGTTGTCGGGTTGTCGGGTTGT
>CAZQNY010000172.1:0-4227 GCA_964594665.1 uncultured Bacteroidales bacterium | reverse complement strand
CTTCAGCAATCACCTCATTGCCTTTCATTAATCTAAGTTCACCCATTATTTTTATACTTTAAATTGTTAATACCTTGTTAGAAGTTACGATACTTTTACTTTGTATACCGTGATAACACTGTCGGGGCATACCAGTGCACAATTGGCACAGCCTATACATGCTTCGGGGTTTTCCATGTAGGCGTAATTGTACCCTTTACTGTTTACTTCTTTTGCCTGGCCGATAGTATTTGTCGGGCATGCAACCACACACAGGCCACAACCTTTACAAAGCTCATTATCGACAACAATAGCACCTCTGACTTTTGCCATAGCTTTTGATTTATAGGGTTATTAATTATTTTATAACAAATTTTTCAGATGCAGCGAAATTAACAAAAATTACGGTGCATTAAAACTTTATATTGCTTTCTTTTTTATTGGTTATCAACAGGATGATGTTTGTGGAATTCTTTTAAACGGTGTTCCAGATCTCCAAACTGGTCAGTCTTTACCAACGATACACATGCACGTATTCCTTCAAGGCGTTCGCTGCCTGTAATGGATAATGAAATGGCACTGATCCCGTAATAAATCAACTCATTAAGAAGTTCCACACCGGAAAATCCCGGATAAGCAACTGTAAAATAAAATCCGTCAGCAACGGGTTTATCTTCATCCATATCATAAACAATATGGAATCCGTTATCGGTGAATAGTTTTTTCATAACAGCAGCCTTTTCGCCGTATGAACGAACCGCTTCAACAAAATTATACTCTCCGTCATTGACAGCTTTTAAAATGGCTGCCAGCGCATATTGTGCTGCATGCGATGTTCCGGAGCTTAAACAATATACTGTGCCAAAAATCATGGCATAGCCAAACCGATCGGAATTGTAGTACTTTTTCAATCCTTCAGCACGGCGCTCAAATAGCTTGTCGCTTATCACCATCATACCGATACGCTGCCCTGCATAGCTGAAGGCTTTACTGCTACTGATAAAAAGTACATAATTATCGGTGTAGTGTGCCACTGATGGCTGGAAGGGAGCCTCTCCCGGAATAGAAATGTCTTTTCTGAAATCCATGCCAAAATAGGCAAGGTCTTCCATAACAATAACATTGTACTTATTGGCAAGCTCTCCGATGATGCGTAGCTCTGTGTCGGTAAAACAGATCCATGACGGATTATTGGGGTTGGAATAGATCATGCTTGATATATTCCCTTTGCTAAGATATGATTCCAGTTTTTCCCGTAGCTTTTCACCACGGTAATTATACACATCAAACGATTCGTAGTTTATTCCCAGTACTTTATGTTGTTGCTTATGCACCGGAAAACCGGGATCCAGAAAAAGTGTAGTGTTTTTCTGCGGATCCATTCTGTTTACAGTCATGAAGGCTGCAAAACCACCTTGCATCGACCCTACAGTAGGAATACAGCTGTCAGGGTTGACATCAACGTTTATAAAGAGCTTGCAAAAACGGCTTATCTCATTCTTGAGCTGAGGAAGTCCTTGTATGTCAGGATATATCGCTGCAACGCCGTTTTTAAGCGCTTCGATTTCAGCATCTACACCAATTTGTGTCGCCGGAAGGCCTGGAATGCCCATCTCCATACGAACGTATTTGTCTCCTGTCTCCTGTTCAATGGTATTGATGAGCTTTTTGACTTCACGGATGGATGCTTTTCCAACACATTCAAGGCCGCTTTCTTTTATTTTTCTTGTTACTACTTCGTGGTTTATGGGTGTGTTTTTCATAATATAATTATTTTCCTTTTATACTGGCAATAGATAAAATAATGCCGAGAATAATGCCTAAAAAGGCGGCAAAAAGAATTCGGTGCTCAGGAGGCAACATAAAGGTTATTGTGTGCGCCGGATACCAGAACAAAGGGATCGTTTTCATATAAACAAAGTTCCATTGCACATCCCAGTTTATTCCTGCCAGGATTTTCCCCGGTGAAAATGGGGTAAAGAATCCTCTCAGTGTACCTCCTGTTTGTTCAATATGGGTATCGGTAATTTTATGAAAAGTCATAAATACCGGTGCAAAAAACGTGTTTATCGTAACACTAATCGTAAATGCAGCCAGCACATGCCACCATGATCCGGTTTCAAAAATGCTCTTTCCTAACATGGCTTCCCAGTTTTGATGAGTCCCCGTTATTGCGGAAATAAGACGTGGTGCCCCATGGGAAAAGATGATAAAGGCTCCTTTAATGCAAATTCCTAAAAAGAACCATACCAGTGCCCTGGGTAAAATACCGAAACCTTTTTTTGCATATTCACCCGTGCGGATACGCAGCCCCAAAACCTCACCAAAGGTTGCCAGCAACGCAAATTTTAACCCTGCCATAACAAAGGGGAATCCTTTTGTTAAGTGCAGGTACCCGTCATACACTGCCGGGAATAGTACAAACGGCAGGAAGAAAAGTATTGCGCAACCAAAGACTACAATATCCTTTTTCATGGGTTATTTTTCAATTCGTATCCGTGCATCAACAGCCACAACGCGGTCTTTGGACCCCATCACAGGGTTTAGATCCATCTCTGCGATTTCCGGTGCTGCCATGATCAGCGCACTGACACGCATTGCGGTTTCTTTGAATTTCTCTTCACTAACAGGCTCGCGACCACGGATGCCCTGCAGAATTTTATATCCTTTAAGCGTTCTGATCATGGTCTCGACCTCAGACTCACCAAGAGGAACAAGGCCTGAATTAACATCCTTGAATACTTCTATGAAGATTCCTCCAAGGCCCATCAGCACCATATGTCCGAATTTCGGATCTTTATTGGCACCTACAAAGAGCTCCTGACCATTGAGCATTGGCTGGATAAGGATTGCAGTTGTGTCCGGAATTTGAATCATTCTTTCGAATTCAGCAATCGCCTGCTCATCAGAATCCACATTCAGTACAACTCCGCCAACATCTGTTTTGTGTACGGGCCCTACAACCTTCATAGCCACAGGATAACCTAATTTTTTTGCTGATTCTGCTGCGTCATCAGCAGAGGTTACTACTGCTTCACCGGCTCTGTCAATACCTGCTGCATCAAGGAGCTGTTGGATCTCTTCGGGAGAGATATATCCTTCCTCTGCATTATCAATGATTTTACGGATGGCATCTTTATCCACGGGATAGAGGTCAGGATGCTTCTCCATAGGTGAAGGAGTATTATAAACTTTTGTTAATGCGTTACCAAATACTACTTCGTCGGGGAAGAAGGTATTTCCTTTTGCGATGAAGTGATCAATTTCGTCTTTTACATTAATAATTGAAGGCAGAATTGGGAAAATGGGCTTTTTACAGGTTTGCATTTTTTCATGCAAAAGATCATAAACATCATACACCTGGAATAATCCCGGGCTGCCAAAAACAACAGCCATTCCATCAATATTGTCAAATTTATTTTCGCAGTAGTCGATGATATCGCCCAGTTGTTGTGCTGTTCCTGTGGCAAGAAAATCAATGGGATTAGCAACCGAAGAACCGGGGTACAGTTTTTCGAGAAGTTCCTGAGATTCCAGTTGCGGAATTTCCAGCCCGCCGTTGGAAAGGGTGTCAGTAAGCATTACTGCGGGTCCGCCGGCATGGGTAATAATGGCAATATTTTTACCTTTTAGCTGCTTGTGCATGAAGATGCAGGCTACTGTAGCGAGTTCTTCACGTCCGTAGCAGCGTACGATTCCGGCATTTTTAAACAGCGTGTCTACAGCAACGTCCGGGCTTGCCATGGCACCGGTGTGGGAGGATGCAGCTCTGGAACCAGCTTCCGAGCTTCCGGCTTTCACTGCAGCAATCTTAGCCCCTTTCTGAATCAGGCTTTTGGCATGTTTCAGGAGTTTCTTTGGCTTGTTAACGCTTTCAATATAGAGTAATTTTACCGGTGAGCTTTCGCCATGAACATAGGTTTCGTCAAGGTATTCAAGAATGTCCTCAACGCCCAGTTGAGCGCTGTTGCCAACAGAATAGAGGCTGTTGAATGTAAGCCCCATGGGAATACCGGCCTCCATAATAAATACGGCCGTTGCTCCTGAGCCACTAATAAAATCTACGCCCTGCGGGTCGATTTTTGGTATAGGTGTAGTAAAAACACCGTTGTGATGGGTGTTGAACATTCCAACACAGTTAGGGCCTATCAGTGAACCTCCGACACTTTCAATGGTTTCTACAACTTGTTTTTCCAGTTTTGCACCGGCTTCATTTTCCTCACTAAAGCCAGCAGAAATAATGATAAA
>CAZQNY010000171.1:0-4243 GCA_964594665.1 uncultured Bacteroidales bacterium | reverse complement strand
CAGTGGTCTGTGCTGCCGGATCATCCCACAGATAGGTATAAGGAGGTATACCGCCCGCAGCCTTTGCAGTAGCCTGGCCATCGTTCCCGCCAAAGCAGGATACGTTTTGAATTACGATTGCGGTAACAGCTAATGGATCAGTCAGAATGACGATTCCATCAGTTTCACATCCATTTGCATCCGTAACGGTTACGGTATAAGTACCCTCGGTAAGATCAGAAGCAGTAGCAGTGGTTTGTGCCAGTACATCATCCCACAGGTAAGAGTATGGCGCAGTGCCTCCGGTAACGGTGGCTGTTGCTGTTCCGTCTGTGCCTCCGGGAGTTGTGGGATCGGTGCCTGTAACAACTACAATAAGCTCTTCAGGCTGAGTAATAATAACCGTGTCTGTAACCTCTGTGTTCTCCGTATCGGTTACTGTTACCGTATAAGTGCCCGCTACAAGATCACTGGCTGTAGCAGTTGTTTGCAACAATGGATCATCCCACAGATAAGTATATGGTGGAATACCTCCCGTTGCTGTTGCTGTGGCCTGACCATCATTTCCACCATAGCAGAATACGTTTTGATCCACAATGGCAATAACAGCTAATGGATCAGTCAGAATGACGGTTCCATCAGTTTGACATCCATTTGCATCCGTAACGGTTACGGTATAAGTACCCTCGGTAAGATCAGAAGCAGTAGCAGTGGTTTGTGCCAGTACATCATCCCACAGGTAAGAGTATGGCGCAGTGCCTCCGGTAACGGTGGCTGTTGCTGTTCCGTCTGTGCCTCCGGGAGTTGTGGGATCGGTGCCTGTAACAACTACAATAAGCTCTTCAGGCTGAGTAATAATAACTGTGTCAGTAACTTCCGTATTTTCTGTATCGGTTACCGTTACGGTATAGGTTCCTGCTGACAGGTCGGAGGCAGTGGCAGTGGTCTGTGCTGCCGGATCATCCCACAGATAGGTATAAGGAGGTATACCGCCGGTGGCATTTGCAGTAGCCTGGCCATCGTTACCGCCAAAGCATGATACGTTCTGATCAACAATAGCAGTTACAGCAAGCTCAGGTATAGGATCTGTCAGGATCACGACTCCGTCAGTTTCACATCCGTTTGCATCCGTAACGGTTACGGTATAAGTACCCTCGGTAAGATCAGAAGCTGTTGCTGTGGTTTGTGCCAGTACATCATCCCAGAGGTAAGTGTAGGGTTCAGTGCCGCCTGTAACTGTGGCCGTTGCGGTTCCGTCTGTGCCTCCGGGAGTTGTGGGGTCGGTGCCGGTGACTATTACAATAAGCTCTTCAGGCTGAGTAATAGTGATTGTATCAAGCACTACAATACAATCAGGGGCATCCACATCGTGCATTTCAACTATGTAATCATTGGCGGCCAATCCTGTAAATACAATTTCAGATTGCCATACACCATTATTGATACGGAACGCATAATTACCAGAACCGCCAACAGGATCACTGACTGTTATACTGCCATCATCGTCACCAAAACAGTTTACATTTATATAGGACAGAGTGGCATCCATTAATTCCGGTTCTGTAATCTCAATTGTACCCTCAATATTACACCCAATAGAGTCTATAATATAATAGGTGTAAATACCAGCAGCCAAACCGCTGAATATTCCGGTAGAATTTTCCATCCCATCCAGGTTGTAAATATAAGGTTCTGTGCCGCCCATGGCAGAGAATACAGCGCTTCCATCATCCCCGCCATTGCAGGTAACCGGTGATAGATCAACAGTTGTTTCCAGATTATTGAGAGTGATGATAATGCTCGATTCTGCCGGTGGACAACTACCCTGGTTTCCTAAGCCGGTTGCCGTCAATGTAAGTGTTACCGAGCCATTCAAAGTATCATTCTCACCAAAAGTGTAAGTCGGATTTAGATCGGAAGTATTTCCATAATCAAAGGAACCATCTCCGGTTGAAGTCCACTCAAACGAGCTATAATCGGAAACCATGGCATCTTCAAGCCATATGGGATCAGGGCTGCAAAGGGTTGTATCTTCACCTGCATAAGCAACAGGCACATTAAACACCTCAATGTAACCCAAATGCGTGGTATCGCAACCGTTAGCACCTGTTTGAATATTAATAAGGTAAAAGAGTCCAATATTATGAATGGTGGGCTCATCCCATAGAATGGTAATCACATCGCCGGTTGTCTCCTGAAGCACTTCCGGATCGCCATCGGCAAAGAGTTGCCAGACATATTGTGAGCCTTCATCTCCATCAATACGATAATGACGCTCGGAGCCCCAACATACTCTGTCAATCTCATACCCATCCTGGCCAATAGCCCTGTGGGCCACCAGAAGCAGTATGATTAACAGGATGTATGTGAGCTTGTTGCGCATTATGTTTACTTATTCGTTTATTTTAATGTTTTCATTTACTATTTACTGATTCTTATTTTCATTGCATTGATAATTTCTATTGCCAAAAGCTTTTGAGGTCATATATTATCAAGGTTCAAACTGATAAATCGGACCTCCTCCAGGTGGCAGTTTTACTGTCAGACTTACAATATTTGATGGTTCGGTATTCGTACCATCAGCATTAGTCACTGAAACAACAGTGTAAGTTGTTGTTACACTTGGCGATACTACAATAGTCAAGGGGTTATCTGCATTATTTTCATAAAGAGTTTGTACCGGTGGATTGCTTCCATCGTCAGCCTCCAGTATGAAGTCCCATGGACCCTCCCCACTAAAAGTTATTATTAGCTCTGCTTCATAGCCACGGCAAATCTCCTCAGGATCCAGGACCAGTGTAGCTGTTGGCAGCGCAGGTAGTACTTCAACTATGTAAAATTTCATGTTGTTTGTAGGACAATCATTCACAGCTTCAACCTTCACAACATACCATCCCTCAGTTAACCAGGTTATGGTTACCTCTGATCCAATGCTATCATTTGGAGGAGAGAAGTAGTACTTTTCGGGAGGGCAGTTGCCAGATACAACTGCCATATTCACACCTTCAAAATCATCATAGATTTCCCAGGTGATGTTTTCTTCATTTGCAACCTGAACATCAACCTCGAAGGTAAAGGGTTGACCAGCATACACAGTTACCGACTGGGCCGATGCACCTGCACCGGTCAGCAGAAGCCCAATGGCTACTGTTAACAGTCGTAGTATGTGTTTAAATGCGGTCATTCTTTATTTAAAAATTCAAGATCATATTGATATTCAAAGTGCACAATACACTCATTCCCTTATACTTAAATTACAAGGCACAACTATGGCTATCGACATACTTATGTATGTGCGAAACCACCAGGCGTTCCGCTTTGGGAATGTTAGCTTCATATTAATACCGTGTTTCCATTGTCATTAATTTTCGTTCGACAATGAGTTTCAAATTTTGCTGTGTACTACATGGAATTACTCATACTGCCATAAGGCAATGTGAATATACCGTGTACCGGTAACCTCGCTCATAATTTCTGTTTTTCTATATGGCGGCGGTTGAAGTTGCCTTCTTCTGTCGGGTTTTTCCAGGTAGGAAGCCTCAACTGAAATCGACAAATTCCAAACTATGGCCAACTCTTGCATAGCAATTCAGAACTTTGAACGTTGTCATCCATTTCAACTCTCCAATCCGATAATTACGGAAAGGAAAAGCAACAAGCAGAAACTCTTTTTCGGCTTATACTATAATTAGAATACCAATTTGCAGGAACTTCGCAGCTCACAGCACAGGTTATTGAAGATTTAGTTGTAACGAGTTAACAGTTATCTGTTTTCAGTTATCTGTTATCTGTTTGCAGTTAGCAGTTAGCAGTTTTCAATTATTAACTGGTAACTATGCATCCGATATCTATAATGCCACTAATCCTGAAGGATATCAGGATTTTTCGTTTATACTCATTGGATTCAGCTAAATACCTGAATATCTGTTATCAAACGCATAAAAGGCATTATATAAAAAGGTTACTTTTTCAAAGCCTGATTCGCCGATGCGCCCATAGCTCTCCCCAACTTCCCTCCGGTCAGGACCATAAAGCCCTGGCCGGAACGATTACTGGGTTGAAAAAGCATGATTGATTTACACCAGATTAGTTACCAGTTGGAAGTTTAGGTTCAAACGGTGTAGGATCAGTTGCTGTAATTGCTGGTCTTGCAGTAATCACGTAATCAGCATTGTCTGTTGTAAAATCAGAAACACAAGGATTACCAGCTTCACCATCATCCAGATCAGGATAAGCTCCGTCATATAAAGCTGTTTGAGGATTG
>CAZQNY010000170.1:0-4250 GCA_964594665.1 uncultured Bacteroidales bacterium | reverse complement strand
TTTCTTTCGTGTCTCTTTGGCCACAACGTGGATACGCTGTCTGCCGCTTGAGCATGATTGAGAGTGCTGTACTTTGGTGTGGCAGACTCCAGCAACAATGCCTCTGCCCACATATTCCTGCTTTCCGTATTAATTTCTTTTATGATTTCCGGAAGATGCGGAGAGAAAACCGTATCTGAAGCAAGAGGGAGAGAAAAGTCCACATCAGGCAATTTGCTGATATACCGGATATCTGATTTATTTATTGTGTCGAAAAGATAGTTTAGAAGAGTACACCCCGGATCAGTATCGGCCACAGCCGTAAACTCCTTCACACCAACAGTATCCCAAATCATCCGGGCATCACGATCATCCAAAAAATACTGAACATTATCATTAAAATTCAGCGCATATACACCGGCGCCCCAGGGCTTTGAGAGATCATCGAACAGCCAGTCTCCCGGGGTGTGGGCAGCGTAATGAACAGCCTCATCAATCCATATATCACCTTTAAAAGTATGAATACCACAAATGTCAAATAGTTTGATGACAGCACTCGCCGGATTCACTCTTGTTTTTGACGCAAAAGAGGTAAAACCCGGGTCGCCTGATGATTTTATTACCATTATGCCGGTGAAAGTCCCGTTATTGCGGAGTTTTCCATAAAGTGATACCGGTGTTTCCCAGCGAAAACCCATTGGCATATTTTCCAGTGCCATTGCAGTAGTAAAAAGCTTTGTATTAGAAGCCGGAGAAAAAAGCTCCTTTCCGCGGAAATTGCATAGGGTAGTATCGTTGTCCAGGTCGAAAACGACAAACCCTGTCCGTGCACTTTGCAGTAATGGATAATCTTCAAAAATATCCTGCCCAATGGCATTGATGGAAATCATCAGGCATACAAAGAGAATAACTATTGGGATCTTCATACCTTCAAAAATAAAGAAAAAGGGGCATTATGTTTAATGTTTTCCACATATGGGCACACAAAAAAATGTTTCGTCTTAATTTAACCATCAATATCCAATAAATTAATCATTAAATTGCGAATAACTGCCAATGACAGATATTATTTGTGATTATTATTAAATGAAAAAGGGAACTTAACGGGCAAAAACTTCGTGCCTTCCCGCCTTAGCAGTGAAGTTGTTACTTCTTAGAAAGAAAATGTTCTGTAGATCGAAAAACCTAAAGCAAAGTCACCATCCATCCATGACCCTGCGGTTTGAGTCAGTGCATGGCGCTCGGTCATCGCCGGAGCATTGGAGAAGTTTATCTGAAAGATATGGCCTCCGGTATCAAAGGAAAAGCCCAATGACAGCGGGTTCTTAAAATTAACTGACTCAGGAGGATTGACGATATAAAAATACTCTGCATTAAAGGTTGCCCTTGCTGAGATTTTATAACGCCCGGAGATGCCGGCGGCAAAAGTATCATTGGGGTCGGCATTCAGTTTTACCAGATTCTGGTGAACCAATGTGGGAAGGAACTGCAAAGAGAGCCTTTCAGAGCACTTCCTGGCAAGAATCAGCTGGTAAAAATAGCTCATTCCGCTACCCTGCGGATATTCAACATCCTCTTCTTTCCAACGGTTCGTCTTTATATCTGTACCGGCTACTAAAGCCACTGAAACAGGAATATCGGATTTCCCGGTTTGCTGGCTTATAAACCGGTATTTCACAAAGCCATCAAAGGCCTTCTCGCGTGTACTACGGCCTATTCCCAAAGATAAATTATCAAAAACACCGTATTCAAAACCAATGCGTGCCGATTGGACAATATCCATACCATAGAAATCATACAACCCGGACGAAACATTGGCAAAACGATGTTTTACTGAAAACAAAAGCTCTTTTTGTGCCGGCCCGCGAACCGTATGAAAATTTACCACTGATGTAGTTTTAAAATCAGCAGAAACAAACTCACTCTTCTCATTTTGATTTTCAAAAACCAAATCATCAAGGCTTTGCCCAAAGGCAGGGAAAACAAAGGCCGCAAAAAGCACAATAGTAAATAGTCTATTCATAAAGCTGCATATTTGATTTTACGGTAACTTCCACTACTTCGGCAATATTTTTCACAACAACCCGGGGAATCTTAATTTTATAATCCTTTACCGCCAGAGGAAATACAGCTTCACCATAAATACTATTTTCCTTAATAAGAAGTTGCACCCGGGTTTCCATTTCACGGGTAACTCCGTGAAGGTTCATGGTACCTCTGACAATGAGATTTTGTGTGTCTCTGGCAGCAGGGTCAATATCCTGAATTACTCCACGAAAAACCGCATCAGGATAGATATGGGATTCCACATAATTTTCATTAAAATGCTCCTGCATCAGCTGTATCTTAAAGGAAAACGACTCCATTGGTACTTTTGCAATCACCTCACCGGTAGAGAGATCTACAGCCATTACAAGTTCATTGGAGGTAGCCGTAATATCCTCAACAATACCGTCGGAAAAGAATGTAGCTTCTCCCGAACGTGTAAGATAACGCTGACCAAAAACCTGGTCAGGAAACATTATAAGCAGAAGAAAAGCTGCAAAAAACAGGTTTTTCATTGTTGTCAATTATTGGGAAACCCGTCTTCTATCCAGGCATCGATTTTGGCAATATCGCAACTATCCAGTTTTTGCATTCCCTGTGGCATCGGGGAGAATCCTGCACTATGATTTATCGATCCTGAAAGGCTGCCGTTTTCCGCAGATATTTTTATCTCATTATAACTATCGAGTAAAACACCACCAGAAGGGGCATTCGCATTATGACACCCGGTGCAGCTGCTCTCAAAAACAGGAATCACATCCACCAACAAAGAAACGTTCTGCACATCACAACCGGGTGTTAACAGCTCCTCTTCGCTGTTGTATGAACAGGCTGAAAACAACAAAATCCCGATTATAACTACCCATAAAGATTTTAAAGGTGTCGAAATCATCGGTTAATAATTATTTTCTGAATATGCTTATCAACATCATTGCCGACCTGAAGAAAATAGGTTCCCGGGGTCAGATCATCCGTCATTATTCGAAATGATTGTGAAGCAACATCCAGAGGGTTCAGGGTACGATGCTTTACAATTTTACCTAAAGGATTATAAAGCACTGCCTTAACATCCTGTAAACCGGCAAAGGAAATATCAATATTAAGATGATCAGAAGCCGGGTTAGGGTATACATTCATAGCACTCTCCTGTAATTCCGGCAGTGATGTATTAACTTCATTAACGCCATATTGAGTTACATAAACAACATCCCCGGAAGTACCGTTATTGCTGTTGGTAGCATTTACAGCAGCATAAAAGGTAACCGGACCGGAGCCTTCTGAAGGTGCCACCCAGTCGAACGACCACGATCTGCTGTTGCTGCCGGCAGTTCCGCCTGAAGTGTGTGTTACGGCAAAATCATTGTTCACCAGTTTGGTTTCGTTGGAATTCGTAATAATGAATGTTCCGGTTTTTTGGTTTCCAATGCGCTCTGCCGTCGCCTCAAAACCAAATTTCTGTGAGTCATGTGCGGCAGAGACAGTAATGGTGTAGGTTGAACCGGGGACATACCCTGAGGCAGGAATATCCGTTGAAATCCAGTCCTCCACACCTACAGGAGTTCCGCTGTGACATTGTGTACACGACTGATTATTATCTCCGGGGGAGCCACTTTTTGCACCCGGGCTTCCGCCGGTATAGGTAATTCCTGCAGTAAAAAGTAATAATCCTCCTACTAAAAAAGAACTTAGTAATGTTGTTGGCCAAAGTTTCATACGCTAAAATATTGGTACAAAACATAAACAACTCGTACGGAAGGTTGTTCAAACGCACTGGAATACAACCGGATATCAACGGGTTTCTACGGACGGCAAACTAAAGAAGAATGTTGTAAACTCACCCACAGAAGAGCGGGCATAAATCTGACCTTTATTGATAGAAACAAATTGTTTCACAAGCTGTAGTCCTATTCCTGAACCCTTTTCATTATTGGTTCCCCATGTGGATTCAACTTTATCGGTGCTAAAAATCTGTTCAAGTTTTTCCGGCGGGATACCAATACCATCATCCCGTACCATAACCTCAAGGATATCCGGAGTCCCCGGAGTAGAAGCTCTGTAACGCGAAGAAACCATAATATGCCCTCCCGGACGGGTGAACTTAATGGCATTATTTACCAAATTGCGGATAATAAGGTTAACATGTGTGTGGTCGCACCAGGCATAGTGATCGGGAGGGATATAGTTTTCAAGGTTGATGTTTTTTTCTTTGGCAATAGACTCCAAAA
>CAZQNY010000169.1:2662-4292 GCA_964594665.1 uncultured Bacteroidales bacterium | reverse complement strand
AGATGGTCTTTCGTACAAAGGTACATGACAGCGCTTATTTTTATCGCCCGGTAGGTCTGCAGGCAGAAGGTACTACCATTGACTTCCAGGTGGGTGTAAATGCATACCTCTATGGAACACGCTTCGTCAGCTACCTGGCAAAAACGTACGGCACCGACAAACTCAAGGATTTCTTCAACCGCAGCGACAGCAGTAAGCTCTTCTTTGCCCGGCAGTTTAAGAAGGTCTATGGAAACTCCCTTGCGAATGTTTGGGAAGAGTGGATTAAAGATGAGCAGCAGTTCCAGCAGCAGAATATGCAACAGATTGCAGGATATCCTGTAACAAAAGCAGCACCAATATCAGAAACAGCCTGGGGCTCGGCCGGCAGGATGTGCTATTCTTCAAAAAATAATACCATCTATACTGCGGTAAATTACCCCGGGAAGATGGCACATATTGCATCACTTAATCTTACTACCGGAGAGCAGAAAAAAGTTGCTGATGTCGTTTCTCCCAAGCTTTATACTGTTACCAGCCTGGCACTCGACGAAGAGGGCAACAAGCTTTTCCTGTGCAATAAAAACGGCGACTGGCGCGGACTGGAGATGGTGGATTTGAATACAGGGCAAAGAAAACAGATTATGCGTTTCTCCCGTACCGGAGATCTGGTTTTCAACAACCGCGATAAATGCCTTTGGGGTATTCAAACCCATAATGGAAGAACGGCAATTGTTAAAATGGCTCCGCCTTATACACAAACTGAAACCGTTTATACGCCATCCTACACGCTGAATATTTTTAACCTTGACATCTCCCATAATGGGAAATACCTTTCTGCCACGCTTTCAGAAGTGGATGGCATGGAGAAGCTGGTGCTTTTTGAAATTGATGCGCTTCTAAAAGGAAAAACCGACTACCGTGTGCTATACAATTTTGAAGAGAGTGGCTGTTCGGATTTTGTTTTTGATAAGGATGATAAATACCTGTACGGTACATCCTATTATAGCGGAGTATCAAATATTTTCCGGGTATCTGTTGAAAATGGTGAACTGGAATGTCTCTCCAATGCTTTAACGGGTTATTTCAGGCCACTTCCATACGCTGCAGATAGTATGCTGGCACTGCGTTTTACTTCACAGGGAATGGTTCCTGAGAGGCTGGCCATAAAAGAGGTGGAAGATGTGAATGCCATTACTTTCCTTGGGCAGCAGGTCTATGAAAACAATCCTGAGGTTGAGGAGTGGATGTTGCCACCGGTAAGCAGCGTAAATATGGATTCGGTAACGTTTACAAAAAGCGCTTACCGCCCTTTTACGGAGCTGGGTTTTGTAAATGCATATCCCATTCTGGAAGGCTATAAAAACCTTGTGGCATGGGGTTATCAATTTACCTTTATGGATCCGTTGATGATTCATTTTTTGCAATTAAAAGCCACCTATTCGCCCTACGATTTTCTTCCTGAAAAGGAGCGATTGCATATGGCGTTGAAATGGTCATTCTGGAAATGGACGGTGAATGCCACTTGGAACAAAGCAGATTTCTATGACCTGGCCGGCCCGACGAAGGTAAGTCGTAAAGGATATAGCCTCACGGCGTCATACCATAATTTCATCCGTTTTCACAAGCCTTTGAATATTGACTACAAACT
>CAZQNY010000169.1:0-2562 GCA_964594665.1 uncultured Bacteroidales bacterium | reverse complement strand
CTTCCTTTAAAAAACACCTCCTTATGGCTTAGAAATGCTGCCGGAACATCACTACATAATGATTCGGATAACAGTTTTAACAACTACTACTTCGGTGGTTTTGGTAATAACTTCATCGACTATCAATCCATCAGCAGATACAGAGATTTCAGTGCTTTTCCGGGACTGGCTATTAATGAGAGCGCCGGAAATAACTTCATAAAATCCATTGCTGAGTTAAATCTGAAGCCACTGTATTTCAAGAAGTTTGGATTTACATGGCTCTATGTTACCTATGCACGCTTATCGCTGTTTGGTGGAGGTCTTTATACCAATAATATTGATTTTGATAACGGAGCATTGTACTACAATGGTGGTGCACAGTTAGACTTTGACATTGTACTTTTCTCGTTGTTGAACTCTACTTTGAGTGTAGGTACAGCCCGTGCCTGGCGGCCAGATCATACGTGGTCGGATGAGTTTATGGTATCGTTGAAGATTATGTAGAATAAAAAAACCGGTTTTATACCGGTTTTTTTATTATTCCTTAATCCACTTTCCACTCTTCACCAATCTGTTCCCATCGATAATTCGGTAGGTATAAATACCTTTTGACAGATGTTCGGTATATATTGTTTGCGTGGTTCCGGGGGAGAGTTTCTCTGTATGGCACAAGTTACCTGAGGTGTTGTATAACTCGAAAACAGCATTTTTAAGTTGTACCGCTGATTTGAGGTTTATCACATCACTTCCCGGGTTGGGCCAGATAAGGACTTCCGTCATTTGTGGAGATTCAATCTCATGATTGCCGGTTATCAGGCCTTCGCTGTTAACTTTAAGGACAAAAAGGTCATGTTTATGAGCAGTGCCTTGTGTATTAAAAATTTGACCACATATAGCAAAACCACCATCATTGGTTGAGGTAATATCCCATCCATAATAGGCTTTAACACCATCACCAAAGTATCTTTGGGTTATCATTTCAAAATTTTCATCAAACAACGTAAGCTGAACCCAACAAGGCGTATCTTGATATAAAAAGGAATACTTATCTAGGTTATATACTCCTCCTATTGCTATTTTTTTGTTATTAGATATAGATACATTTTGTCGAAAAAAGGGATACAGAACAGTATCTTCAGGGTTTTGTGGGTATAAATATGTTCCTTTCAAGGTATCATGATTTATATTCATCATATATACTGAAACTGAATTAATCATACCAGGAAGATCTGGTGCATAACATAGACCCGAAAGAATGTAAGTGGAATCTGAACAGTAATTAGCTGTTGAATAAAATGATAACGACTGATCCAATTGATAATACCTAACAGAATCTAATAAAATATCAATATCCATTACTTTAGATAACCCCTTGTCTTCTCCTAATTCTCCCGAATAAATGAGTGATATTTTTCCTTTTTCCTTTTTCATCAGGATATCCCAAGGATAATAAACAATATTTTTAGGACTAAAAAAAATTGATTGTTCATTTGTTTCCATATTCAGAATCCGTATTGTAGCTCTACCTTCATCCAATCCAAATGATTCAATATCCTCCAGAATAACTATTTTTGAATCATCCATTCTTTCAATATCTCTAACAAAGGCATTTGAATTACAATATTCTGAGATTTCAAATATTTTTACCGTAGATAAATCAATATTGATTTGTTCTACGTATACTTTCCTTTCTTTGACACCATTAATATTCTTTTCTACGTAATATGAGATAAACAGGGTTTCACTTTCACCCAATTGTTTAATACATGTTAAACCTGTTGAATTTCCAAAATCAAAAACACGTCTATTAACAATATTACCCTGAAAATCTAACATCAATATCTCACCATATTCAGAGGAGTTTTCCATATCTTTTAGAGAAGTAATAACATATAAATTATGAGATAAAGCAGCAATACAACATCTATTGATACTATTATTACTATAAATTTCTTTAAAAAACGTATTACCAAAAGAAAATGAAGGAAAGATTTGCAGAATTATTACAAAACTTAAAATATACTTCTTCATACAAATAAATAATTATAGGGAAGAGAATAATATATCTTCCCTTAATCTTACTGAGTACCACCACCACTAAGATGGAAATCTCCATATTCTATTTTATAAACGTGTAATTCATTCCCTGATTCCTCTCCAACAAGAATTTCTGTTGTAATATCTACAGAAACATATGTTTTTCCTTCAGGAATAATTTCAGATTTAATGTAATCAAAAGTACTTAGATAGTAATTCAACTCATTATGTGGAATACAATCTTCAAAAGAACAGTTATGACAAATCATATATTCTCTTTCTGGATAAGATGGGTTATTAGGATCAACACCAAAGCTAGAACCTATGATTTCTGGTTCATTAAGGATACCGGTAAAATATCCAGCCTGTCCTGATGATGTTGGATGATTAAACCTATATTCAAGTTGTTTTTCAGCGTCTGAATTCTCTGTGCTGGGATTACCACCACAAGAACCCCACTCTCTTCCAATTTTCCAATCTTCACCTGTTTGAAAAAGTGTATAATCTAACGGAACTGCAATCCCAAAACTATAGTTCATCTCA
>CAZQNY010000168.1:0-4296 GCA_964594665.1 uncultured Bacteroidales bacterium | reverse complement strand
TTTTCTTCGGATCAGTTTTGAGATATTCACCCCTTCCCTTTTCACCACAAAAGCCATAAAAACAGCCATCAGGATTGTATTTACCCCGATTTTAATCCAGAAATGCTCAATGCCATGGACCTGTGAAATAACAAATAAAACCCCTGCAAGCAGCGAATAAACAGCGGCACGCTTCAAATTATAAGGCACCGGGTAATGCTTGCGCCCCAGCCAGTACGATGCCACTGTCATGGTAAGATAACAAAGCAACGCCGCCCAGGCAGAAGCCAGATATCCGTACGTTGGAACAAAAATCAGATTCACCGCCAGTGTAATCGCCGAACCGAGCAGCGCCAGCCGTGCTCCGTACTTTGTTTTATCTTCCAATTTATACCACAACGAAAGATTATAAAAAATGCCCAGAAAAAGATTGGCAAGTAACACTACCGGGACGACCTTCAACCCTTCAAAATAACGCTCTTCAATAAAAATCTTTATAATGTCGATATACAACATCACGCCAAGGAAAATCAGCAACCCAAAAATGATGAAGTAGATCATGATATCCGCATAGAGCTTTTTTGAGTCGGCGCTGTCCTTGCTGCGCGAGAAGAAAAACGGTTCAAATGCATACCGAAAGGCCTGTATAAACATGGTCATCAGTATGGCCAGCTTGTAGTTGGCACCGTAAATGCCCGTCTCGGCAAGTGCATTGACACTCTCAGGAAGCAAATAGGGCAGCACCAGCTTATCGAGGTTCTGGTTGATCTGCCCGGCAATACCTACCACAAGCAACGGCAGGGAGTAGATCATCATTTCGCGCAACAGCTTCAGATCAAAGCGACCACGCTGCCCGAATATCTGCGGAAGCAAAAAGAATAACATAACAACCGATGATACCAGATTGACCCAGAATATATAACCAATGCCGACCTCAGGATTGTAAAGGTTGGCAAACAGATTTTCAGCTCCGCTGAGGTGTTGCCGGCGGCAGATGATAAGGAAAAAAATGTTGAGGAAGATATTTATTCCGATACCTGTGAGCTTGATAAAGGCAAACCGCAGCGGACGGTTCTGCTGCCGTAAACGCGCAAAAGGAATGGATGAAAAGGCGTCGATGGCAACGATAACAGCGAGAATCATTACATACTTTTCCATTCCTGCATATCCGATCAGCGATGAGAAATGAGGCAGGAAAGCAGCAATAATTATCACAAAAAGCACACTGGTACTGAAAACCGACGAGGCAGCAGTGGAAAATACACGCGCAGGATCGGAGGTCTTCTGCGAAAAACGGAAAAAACCCGTCTCCATACCGTAGGTGAGCATCACCAGGAGAAAAGCCACATAGGCATAAAGGTTGGTAACAACGCCATACTCTTCAGGCACAAAAACACGAACATAAAGCGGTACAAGCAACCAGTTGAGAAGCTTGCCGATAATACTGCTGAGGCCATAGATTGCGGTTTCGCCGGCCAGACGTTTAAATGGGTTCTTTGAAGTCATCAGTACAAAGTTAAGGAAACATTCGTGATATGGAATGTTCCTGTTGATGTTGTGTGGTTGTTTTTGATGCTACCGCCTGCGAAGCCTTGCCAGCGATCCGATGATAACCAAAAAAGCAAGGTTCAACAGAGCAGCAAGCAAAATGTAGGCATTCATAAAACCCGTAATGCGTGCAAAAAAGAGGCTTACATCGTTCATGAAATCACCAAGCCACAGGGTCAGGGCATTAAAAACCAGCAAAAAGATAACCAGATAGATAAAACCCTTTTGTGCTCCCTTGAGGTCGGCGCCGCTGAGGGTTACACTGCTGCCAATGGCGAAAACAAGATACAGGAAGATATAAAACCATATGGACGACCAGTTTTCGCCCTGAAAGATATCGAGAAAAGCTCCTGTAGCAGTGTACCAGGAAGTTTGTAATGCGCTGCCAAGGATCTGAAGCATACCATCGGAAGAGGCCTGGTAGCTCTCGGGAAGGTAATGCCCCGGAGGCTGTACCCCGATAAGGATGGCGGCAAGGATATAAATAACAATGCTTCCCGTGATGACCGGGCCAATACCGATAAAGAAATTCCCGATCTGCTGGTACCTGCTTTTGGGGTTGTAGGCATGGTTTACATAGCCCAGCGTTCCCTTGGCGGGGTCGGGACTGAAAAGCTTCATCTCTGTGATGCGATGGCCAAAGACCTTGCAGAAAAAGGCATGACCAAGCTCATGGGCGGCAGTGCCAAGGCCACCAAAAACACGTAAATAGATCTTTTGACCCATGAGGCGGTAGCTGTTGCGTTCCACGCGCCCCGCAATAAGATTCATTACCGCAGCAAGCAGCATCATGGGACCCAGACTGATTACCAGAAATGAAAACGTCATCTGTACCACATCCCACAGGTAGGTTAACAGGCTGACAAAAATATTTGCGATCATAATGCCGGTTTTAGGTTATGCTATTGTTCTTAGTACAAAGATATAGAAATCAAGCATTAAAAATGTTATGTCTGGGGAATTATTCTTTTTACCTTTGCACCTCAAAATTCTATTGCTATGGATCAGAAACTGCATATTTATAATTCTCTGACAAGAAAGAAAGAGCTTTTTGAACCCGTAAATGCGCCACATGCAGGCATGTACGTTTGTGGTCCTACGGTATATGGCGATGGCCATCTGGGCCATGCCCGCCCGGCAATAACCTTCGACCTGGTGTACCGCTACCTCATGCACCTGGGTTATAAGGTTCGTTATGTGAGAAATATTACCGATGTGGGGCACCTGGAAAATGATGCCGATGAGGGAGAAGACAAGATTGCTAAAAAAGCCCGCGTGGAAGAGCTGGAACCTATGGAAGTGGCACAGCACTATATCAACAGCTACCACCGCAACATGCATCAGCTCAATACCCTCGACCCGTCCATCGAGCCTCATGCCTCAGGGCATATTATCGAGCAGATCGCCATGGTGGAAGAGATTCTTAAAAATGGCTTTGGATATGTTTCAGAGGGTTCGGTGTATTTTGATGTGGAAAAATACAATAACGCTCATCAGTATGGTATTCTTTCCGGCCGTAAGCTGGAGGATATGATTTCCAATACCCGCGAACTCGACGGACAACAGGAGAAACACAATCCTGCCGACTTCGCCCTCTGGAAGAAAGCCGGAGAATCGCATATTATGCGCTGGCCCTCGCCGTGGTCGGAAGGATTTCCCGGATGGCATATGGAGTGCTCTGCCATGGGAGCCAAATACCTGGGATTGCCATTTGATATTCACGGCGGTGGAATGGATCTGAAATTTCCACACCACGAATCGGAAATCGCTCAGGCCGTTGCTGCCCGCGGAACTCAGCCTGTGAAATACTGGATGCATAACAATATGATTACCATCAACGGCCAGAAGATGGGGAAATCGCTGGGTAACTTTATCACCCTCGATCAGTTCTTCTCCGGCGATCATAAGGCCCTCGAACAGGCCTATTCACCCATGACCATACGCTTTTTCATCCTTCAGGCACACTATCGCTCGGAGCTGGACTTCAGCAACGAAGCATTGCAGGCCTCTGAAAAAGGCATGAAACGTTTACTGGCGGCAATGGAAAGCCTGGCGAAAATTACACCCGCAGCTACCGGACAGGTGGATGCCGGCGAGCTGAAGCAAAAGTTCTACGATGCCATAAACGACGACTTTAACACTCCTGTGCTGCTGGCACATATGTACGACGGTGTAAAAACCATCAACAGCATCCGCGACGGCAAGCTTGCCATCGACAAGGAAAACCTGGAAGCGCTGAAAACGCTATACAACGACTTTGTGTATCATATTCTGGGGCTTAAGGATGAAGGCGCAGTGGAAAACAGCGACGACGCAGTGCTGGATAAACTTATGGGAATGGTGATTGATATCCGTAAGGAAGCCCGTGCCAATAAAGACTGGGCCACATCCGACAAGATCCGCGACGAGCTCAAAGCCGCCGGGATCCAGATCAAAGATACCAAAGACGGCGCGGAGTGGAGCCGGATGTAGCGGTGCTCAGCATCGTCCTGCGCGGCGGCCTTTTCCTCTAACATTCGCTCCTCGTAATTCGTATATCGATATTATAGCTATTATACAGAGCCGCACGGTGGTGCGGCTTTACTGAACAATCTCCGCCGGAATTACGTTTTGCAGTGGCTCAATTCCCTCAATATTCATTCCTCGTAATTCGTATATCAATATTCAATAAACCAATGGTAATGAAGAACGATTTACGAATAGAGAAGAAAGAGGAATGAGGGAGGCGGCTTTCCTCAATATTCATCCCTCGTAATTCGTATATCAATA
>CAZQNY010000167.1:1670-4353 GCA_964594665.1 uncultured Bacteroidales bacterium | reverse complement strand
AAGCGACTCAGAATCATTGTAAATAATTACTGGTACAATAACGAATAAGCATATTCAATATTAATATCAAAGTTAAAATGTTGAATATAGAATATTGATTAGAATGTCCCGGATCAGGTGCAGAAGTTTGATCATGTGTTATCTTTCGTATCTTTAACGAAGAAGGAATTGATTTTTTAAAAAATATTACGCAGAGTTTACTTTATATTCCATTGATTTATTGTGCTCGGAAAATTCCCGTACATCATTCTCAATATCTTTTGGTTTTGGAGTTTCAGCAGTGTTTCGCAAAATTCCGAAAGTTTTCAGAACTCCTGTTTCGCAAAAAAAGAGGTTCTGGTACAATTAAATAGAAATTCAAATACAGTAGCTGCAAATGTTTGGGACCTTTATGCATCATTGCACCTTATCGTTTAAACACTTATCTATCCAAATATATTATTCGATCTAATGAGAAAGAACAGGCATCTAGCGAATTTTTTCGATTCTGGCTTTCACCTCATTCAATTTTTCAAGTAGGATACGGAGTGTCTCTTCGTCCCGGGCATTTCCTGCACCACGTTCAATTTTTCCTTCCAGTTCAATTTTTTGCATGGTAAGTTTGTAGCGCTGCATTATAAGTTTATCCGATTTTTTCATTAGTGGTTTTTTGTAAAGATAAAGAAAAAGGCTTGAATACAGGATTTCATTATCTTTGCGTTTTAAAACGATTATTATGAGTAAAGCACTTGCGGCAGAACTAAATAAAACATTACAGGGTAAATCAGCACAGGAAGTAATCTCAATTGTATCAGAGAAATTTGGTGACCGGATTGCCTTATCCTCAAGTCTGGGAGCAGAAGATCAGGTACTTACTGACATGGTTGTTAAAAATGCTACAGATATACCGGTATTCACCCTCGATACGGGAAGACTATTCCCCGAAACCTATGACTTACTGGATCGCACATGCCAGAAATACGATATAAAAGTAAAAGTCTATTTCCCCGATTACAAACAGGTTGAAGAGATGGTAAATGAAAAAGGCATCAACCTGTTTTACAAAAGCGTTGAGAACAGGAAACTTTGCTGCAACCTGAGGAAGATTCAACCTCTCAAAAGAGCTTTTTCAGGGCTGGATGCCTGGATCTGCGGCCTGAGAAAAAGCCAGTCTGTTACCCGTGTTGATATGCAGGTTGTTGAATGGGACGAAGGCAATGGTCTTATCAAAATAAACCCGCTAATTGATTGGTCGGAAAAAGAGATATGGGAATATATTGATAAGTACAATATACCGGTTAATCCGCTTCATAAAAAGGGCTACCCAAGTATTGGATGTCAGCCCTGTACAAGAGCCATTTTCCCGGGTGAAGATATCAGAGCCGGAAGATGGTGGTGGGAAAACCCGGACACAAGAGAGTGCGGCCTGCATAAAAAATAAGTTTTTTAAATCGTTTGAAATAATTTTATATCGTATTTATCATATTGATAATCTGATCATTACAATAACAAATACAGATTATTACATACTATTCTTTTCCATAAATATTAACAAAAACTTTACGATTACCGTGTACGAACATACGCAATCTGTATGTTCATTTGCAGAGTATAAATGCATCTAATACCAACAAAAAAGCAACTATTATGAGTATTACAAAACAGTATCTTAAAAACAACGCAATGTGCAAAGTGCGGTTTAAAGTATCAAAAGAAATGGCTAATGGCGCACAGGAATGTAGTGTTGCCGGTGATTTCAATGAATGGAATCCGGAGAATCATACCATGAAAGCCAACAAAGACGGATCCTTTGCTGTTGCCATCAATCTTGAGGCACCGGGGAAGTATGAGTTTCGCTACCTTGCTGATAAACAAAACTGGATTACCGATACAGAGGCAGACGACATTGTGGATGGTCCTTTTGCGGATGCGAAAAACAGCGTAGTAATTCTATAACATACAACCATAGGATGCTTTTCACCGCATCTATCGTTTTTTATCTATATAAAAAACTTCCGTAGTTTTATTCCATACGAATGCTTTTCACAGGATCAATCCGTGCAATAATACGCGACGGAAGTAAAAGCATCAGAGAACAGACTATAAGGGTCCCTGCATTTATAAGCAGGATATGACCGACATTAAAGGCTATGGGCACCGTGCTAACATAATATGACTCGCGGGGAAGAGTTATTATGCCGGTATAGTATTGAATAAATGATGCGGCAAGGGCAATAACATTACCCCAAAGCAGGCCGACTCCAATTATGCGTATCGCATTGTAGATAAAAATACGGCCTACAGAGCGCTGTGTTGCGCCCATAGCCTTAAAAACACCTATCATGGTGGTACGTTCAAGAATAAGGATCAGCAGCGTGGCTATCATGGTAATTCCTGCTACAAGGACCATCAGAACCATAATCACAATCACATTGGTATCCTGAAGTGCCAGCCAGTCGAACATCTGAGGATATAGATCACGTATGGTACGGGCGTCAAGGCTGTAGGGAATGGTGCTGTATATTTCCTGATTCAGCATCTCTACATTATCGAAATCGCCGGCAAACACTTCCACCCCTGCGATCATATTCTCATCCCAGTTGTTAAGTTTCCGGATATGCCTGATATCGCACAAGGCATAGAGTTTATCAAACTCTGCAAGCCCTGTTTCATACACGCCGCAGACGGTAAATTTTCGTGCCCG
>CAZQNY010000167.1:0-1570 GCA_964594665.1 uncultured Bacteroidales bacterium | reverse complement strand
AGGATCATCATGGTTACACCCAGGGCAACACTGATAACCGCAATACGTATAAACGACCGGCTAAAGGCATTTTCCTTCCGGCTTAACATTCTCCTGGCCACAAAAAGTTCAAATCGCATAGGCTCTCTCTGAAGGTATCAAAGGTAAACAGATTTTGTATAATGCCATAAAAGGATGATCTTTGTTTTCACATCGAAATAACAAACACCTATGAAACGCTATTTTCTGCTGATTCTTATCCTGACAATGGTACAATTTTGTGGCAGCTGCCAGCGGCAAACAAAGACCACTGACATCATTGTTGGTGCTGCACGATTCTCCGAGTATCTGCCTTCAACAGAAGGACAACGCATCGCCATCGTTGCCAATCCTACCAGCAGAGTGGGCGATGTTCATCTTGTGGACACGCTCCATGCCCTTGACGTGGATATCCGGACAATCTTTTGCCCTGAGCACGGTTTCAGAGGTGAGGCTGAGGCCGGTGCAGGCATTGGCAACGGAAAAGATCTTAAAACCGGCATTCCTATTATCTCGCTTTACGGCAAACAGAAAAAACCCTCCCGGGAGATGTTAAAGGATATTGATGTGGTAATTTTCGATATTCAGGATGTGGGGGCACGGTTTTACACCTATATCAGCACCATGAGCTATGTGCTTGATGCCTGTGCCGAATACGGCATTGCATTTATCATTCTCGACCGTCCCAATCCCAACGGGCATTATGTTGATGGTCCTGTTTTGGAAAAGCAATACAGCTCTTTTGTGGGGCTGCATCCTGTTCCGGTGGTTCATGGCATGACGGTAGGAGAATATGCGCGTATGGTTGTGGGAGAAGGGTGGCTGGAGAGCACGAAAAAGCCGGATCTAAAGGTTATCACGTGCTTAAACTACACCCATGCGACACACTATGATTTGCCGGTGAAGCCCTCCCCTAACCTTCCGGATATGAACAGCATCTATCTCTACCCGAGCCTCTGCTTTTTTGAAGGCACGACAGTAAGCGTTGGAAGGGGAACAGAAAAGCCGTTCAGCCAGTACGGTCATCCGGATTTTGCAGAAACAGGCTACACCTTTACACCGGTATCCATTCCCGGAGCGAGCAAATACCCCAAACATGAAAATACCGTTTGTAACGGATACCTGCTGACAGATGATGCTGCAGATATTAAAGAAAATGGCAGGATACATCTAAGCTACCTTATCAATGCCTATAAGCAAATCGGCAATGAAGAGTTCTTTAACTCATTTTTTGAGAAGCTGGCAGGTACCGACGAGTTGCGGAAACAGATTCAAAGTGGCATGAGTGAAACAGAGATAAGTGAGAGCTGGCGCGGAGAGCTCACGAAATTCAAAACCATCCGAAACAAATATCTATTATACAAATAGCTCCGGAGTAATCCCCGCGCTGCGCACAGGGATATTCCTGTTGTGCTCTTACAGAGTGTTGAGTTTGAGGGTAATTGCTTAGCATCTTGCAAAAAGTTGCGAGCTCCATTTCTTAATTCTTTATCAATAAAAGACAATCAATGAAGCATTTACAGATGCTTAGCAAGGTATTGCAAATCAGGCA
>CAZQNY010000166.1:0-4415 GCA_964594665.1 uncultured Bacteroidales bacterium | reverse complement strand
AAGAATATTGAGGATAAGCCGGCTCCCTCTTTCCTCCTTCTTCCTTCTTCGTATATCCTTCTTCTATTCAACTGGTAGCTTGAATATCGATATACGAATTACGAGGGAAGAATATTGAGGGAAGAGAGGGCTTAACGCAAATACACCGTTTTCATCAGAAAACACCCTGCACGGATACCGTCTCCATAACACAGAACTATCTGTTTGTAAACAGTTCCCTCAGCTCTTTATTATTCAGTTTACCTATCCATTGTTCGCCGGTAGATACCGTCATCTCAGCCAGGTCTTTTTTCTGCTGAATCATCTCATCAATACGCTCCTCAAAGGTATCTTTGGTAATTATGCGATGTACAAAAACGTTTTTGGTTTGCCCGATGCGGTAGGCTCTGTCAGTAGCCTGCGCCTCTACTGCGGGGTTCCACCATAAGTCATAATGGATAACATGCGATGCGGCGGTAAGATTTAGTCCTGTTCCTGCCGCTTTTAAAGAAAGGACAAAAATCTTATCGTTACGGTTTTCCTGAAAACGTGTCACCATTTCTTCCCGCTGCTTCAGGCTACACCCACCATGAAAAAACATGGGTTTTTCCTCAAATTCCTGGTCAAGAATTTTCACCAGCATCTCTCCCATTTCCCGAAACTGGGTAAAAACAATCACTTTTTCATTGCGTTGCCAAATACGATTTATCAAATCAAGAAAAAGCATTGTTTTGCCAGATTCTTCAGGCTTTATATTCCCGGATTTCAGAAAATGCCCCGGATGGTTACAAATTTGTTTTAAGGCAAGTATCATCTGCAACACCATTCCCTGACGCTTAAACAAAGACTGATGGTCACCGCTATCAATACCTTCAATTTCGGTCATTGCATTTTCCAGCGTACTTTGATATAATGCCGTCTGAGAAGCTGACAACCGGCAATATTCGTTTTGTTCAATTTTTTCCGGTAAGTCAGATATAATACGCTTATCAGTTTTCAGTCGCCTTAACATAAAGGGTGCTGTAATTTTCCTGAATTGTTCTGCCTTATTTTTGTCGTTTTGAATTTGAATAGGTTTTGAAAAGTTCTCATTAAAAGACTTTGCGGATCCCAGATAGCCTTTATTGGCAAAGTCCATAATTGACCAAAACTCTGATAATCGGTTTTCTACAGGTGTTCCACTCATGGCAATTTTCACTTCAGCCTTTATGCTACGGATCGCTTTGCTTCGTGCTGTATCAACATTTTTAATATTTTGTGCCTCATCAATTACTACAGCAAGCCATTTCTTCTTTTTCAAAATTTCATTATCCGACCGCAGCACACCATAAGAGGTTATCATCAAATCGTGATCAAACCGGTCACAATTACGCGATGACCCATGATAGAGAAAGGACGTCAATGAGGGCGTAAACCGCGATATCTCCATTTGCCAGTTGAAGAGCAAGCTGGAAGGAACAACAATTAAAGCGCGTTTCTTTGATGTCAGAAGGCCATCTTCTTTCATCTTCATTAAAAAGGCCAACACCTGAATAGTTTTCCCCAATCCCATATCATCGGCAAGGACACAGCCAAAACCAATACGCGAATTTCTATACATCCACGAGTAGCCACGCAACTGATAAGGCCTCAGCTGAGCATCTAATCCCTGCGGAACAATCACTTCAGTATCGGAGGAAATTCCTGCAATCAGATTGCGCACTTCGTCGGTAAGTTCCACCGGAGCACCCTGATACTCTTCTGCCAGCGCAATTTGCAATAATGAGGCGCCCGACAATTTCTTCTCGCTGGTAATCGCCTTGAGTATCCGCTGTGTATCAGCTTCATCAACATAAAAATACTGCCCTTTATATTTTAAAAGCCCGCTTGCCTTCCCGGTTAATTCCATAAAAGCAGTAGCATCAATGAGTTGATTCCCCATTGCCACCTGCCAGTCAAAATCAAGCAAGTCATTCAATTTCAGGAAACCACCTTCCGAAGAGACGCTTTTAGATATTCTTAAAGTAGGCTGAGGTTTTAATAGTTGCTTCAATGATTTTGGCAGCAATACACGAACATTCAGCAACCGTATAGCCGGAATCATCTTTAATAAAAAAGGAGCAAATTCTGTTGCATTAAAACCGATTGGCTGGCGACCATGAACATCAATGTAGTGATTCAATCCGGGGATAAATCCGGACAACAGAGAGACTTCACGCAAGATACTGTACCGCTCATCATGATATTTATCATCCGACATAATCTCATTTAGCGACACAGGAAGCACTTCAGGGTTATCTATCTGATCAACAGATATATGAAGATGAAAAGCAGTCTCGTTTTCGGCTTCGTCGACCTTTATCACAGGTACATACTTTCGCTGTGAAAGATAAAACCTGTCGAGCCACACATTTATCGCCGGGCCAAGTGAGGCGTCACCGATCTGATTAAATTGTGACGGCTCCTGCCAAAAAAAGAATGACATAAGGCTATCATTGTAAAAATCCGTTGAAAACTGCCGGATAATGCTTCCAAGGACAAGAGAAACCAGCCATTCACCCTGATTTTTCAACATAACCGACAACTTTCTTCCTTCCGGCACAACAGTTAAAAGCCCGTTTGGCACTGATTCTTCAAGCTGTTGCATAAGCGCCCTGACATTGTTATCCAAAAGTGCCGGCAGCCACCTGATCTGATAGGTTTTGTGATCCCGTTTTACAATCTGAGGGATAACAGCTCCTTTAGCTAACAGATGAAGCGCCATAAACAACACATTACGCATGGCTACAACCGAAGGCTGAAGAAACTCAATATCTCCGGAATCAACAACATACAACGCCCGAAGCAGTTCATTTCTCGTATAAAAAACATCGTCGTATTTCTCTCCTGAGATAGTAACCTTTCGGATATCCCATGACATTTCATTGTTCAGATTAAAAGAAAACCGCGAGTATTGTTTTAATGGCTTTAAAAACGGGGTGTTAAAAAAACCACTGTCGTGTATCTTTCCCGAAAGCAACTGATTTACTGATTTACTGATTCTATTAAGTTGAATCGCGTACTTATTCCGAAAACCAACATGTGAATCAAAAGGAGTTTCTTCAGGTAATAACTCTATCAAAGCGCCTTCCAGGGAGGGAATTTTTGTAAAATCAGGATTTATATACGCATTATCAGGATGAAAAATACGGTTTTCTTTACTTTTAAATCGAATTAAAAGCTCCTTAAAATCCACCGCATCATTATCCATATGCTGTTCGATGCTAATGCCTCGTTTCTTTAACTCTTTAACGAAATCGAGACCGTGAATTTTAAAGATCAAAAAAGGGTTATTATCAATCTCCCGGGCCATAAGAAAAATCACAGCGGCAAGATGTTTACAGGGCACAGCCCAATCCGGGCAGCTACACGACATGTCCAGGTCATCCCAACGTTTTGGGAACAGGTGAATATTCAAATCCTCAGCAATTCGGAAAATATCCGGATCAAGTTCACGGTTCAGCAAACGGGAAATTACTCCGGGGTGTTTCTCAACAGCATCCATCAATGCCGAAACCTCGTTATCAGTAAAGCGTGGAATATCAATACTCACGCTATAAGGTATAATGAGACTTCCGTCGACAGATGCAGAGATATTATTACCGACAATTTGCATATCCTTTACCATTCCCTTGCGTGCATAGGTAGCACCGCGGGGAATACGATTTGAATAATCAATATCCCGAAGGGCATTAAGCCACTGCTGCCCCCACCAGGTTTTTCCGTATTCTTTCGCCATAGGTCATTTGAGTTTCTGAGGAGAACAAAGATATTGTATTTCTGACAATCCGGCCTGATTTTTAAAATTAAGGTTTGATTATGACGATGCGGGAATATTGATTTAAGAATATTGAATATTGATTGGGAGACAGCTTCATGCAAATACACCATAGGCTAAGCTCTGTAAGAGCGGGACAGGAATAACGTCGTGCACGGCACGGGGATCGAAAAGCCACCACACCTTCTCCGCGGCTTTAGCCGCCCCCGGGTATGGTTGCCATACCACCATAATAATCTGGAATCACCCTGTAGCAACCTCCACAGACGAAATCCTTACAGGATTTTATGGCACTGCAGGGCATCCGGTGCTAGTGAGACGTAATCCGTACCGGATTCGCTTAGAGTCAATAGCAGGGACGTTGATTTGCCCGGTAAAGCCACACCGCCGTGTGGCACTGGATGGCAGGGCGAAAAATATTGAGGGAAGGCCGGCTCCCTCTTTCTTCCTTCTTCCTTCTTCGAATATCCTTCTTCCATCCAGCTGGTTGCTTGAATATCGATATACGAATTACGAGGGAAGAATATTGAGGAAAGGCCGGCTCCCTCTTTCCTCCTTCCTCCTTCTTCGTATATCCTTCTTCCATCCAGCTGGTAGCTTGAATATCGATATACGAATTACGAGGGAAGAATATTGAGGA
>CAZQNY010000165.1:0-4421 GCA_964594665.1 uncultured Bacteroidales bacterium | reverse complement strand
GAATGACACAGGAAGAACTGGCCAAAAAAGTCGGTACCTCCAAATCCTATATCTCAAAGATTGAAAACAACCTTAAAGAGGTGCGATTTTCAACACTACAGAAAATCGTACACAGAGGACTTGGAGGTGAACTGGATCTTAAAATTATTTTATAACTATGAGTCTTGCATCTAAACATATCCCCGCCGTGGAGAGTCAATAACTTAATTTAAATACGATTCCACAGCCGAAACCCTCGAAGAAACATGGCTCTTTAGCTGCTCTACAGCATTGTCAAATGCATTATCGTAATTAATAAACGTACATCCTGATTCTTCAGCATACGCATAGTCGCGAAGCAGATAGTAGTATTCATCATAGCGTGCTGACATATTTTCATAATTGAAATAGTCTGTCACAAACTGCTCCAGATAAGCTTTATATATAGCTACATATTCCGGCTGATCAATAATATAGCTTATTAATGGCCATTGACTCATAACTTCTGACATCCCCAGGCTCAGGGCACCACCGTTATTGCCACTCTGGAAAGCTTCATTGTTATCCCAGGGTATCCAGGTTAGTAATCCATCATCAGGATTGTTGTACAAATAATAATTGTGTGTCATAATGCCATAGGTGTCCCAATTTTGAATCGTATTATTTACCGCAAGGTATTTTAAAAAATGATCTACATTAAAAACACTTTCCAGATTTGCTTTCCAGGCATCGGCATCAACAAACCTCTCAGAATCATTTATAGCATCATATAAAGCTTCCACATCAGAATAATCGGCGATATCTTCATTTGTTTTGAGCTCCATCTCATCAGTATCAAACGAGCCTGCTGAAAATGTTGCTGCATCACCATCCGGCTTGTACAGGTTTCCGCTTCCATCAGCAAATTGCGAATCAAGTACCGTATCATCAGGTTCTTCAACAATGGTATAAATGCCGTAGTATTGTGGTCCGTTGCCGTAATCAATATACAGCTCGCAGAATGAAGTCCGGGCGCAGGGAAGGCCAAATTCACGAAACAGTTCTGCCGCCACTTTTTCGCGCATTAGTGCCTTGTCGTTGTAGTTGTTTTTAAGGCTTAGCTGCTTGAATCCATAGAACCGCTGATCCGTCAGGCTTGGATAATCGTTCTCAAATTCATCGAAATCAAGCTTAAAGGGCAGTTTATCGTTTCCTGATGAATAGGTAGATTGCAAGCTGGAATTGCCTTTAAATCGTAATCCTACATTATACCATTGTATATCATTAAAGAACAGCTCACACTCTACCCATATGGGATCGGAAGAAAAAGTTATGCTTCCGCCACCTCCTCCGCCGGGGCCACCAAAACCACTGCCACTATTTCCCAGCAGCGATTCAAGATCATCCTGCATTGCGTCCCAGTTTTCACTGCTGATGGTAATATCAATACGTAATACTTCATCGTCAGCAAATACTTCATCGTAATTGGGCTCAGTAAGTATTCCGTGTGTCTCTGCGCTCCAGTCAGGATAGGTTCCGGTATCAACTGTTGTCGTCTGCGTCTCCTCCAGTAAGTCATCCTTCCGGCATGAACTAAAAAGTACCATAACAATCAATATTGCGAATGCCGGAATGCTGTGTATATGTCTTTTTCTGTTATTCATACCGCTCAGAATTTGAATTTATAACTCACATTAACTATATGCTTATTTGTATATTCCTGTAAATAATAATCCAGATTATACGCAACACCCACATAGTTATTCTTTTTAATCTTGTATTCAGCACCTGCTGTGTATCGCATTTTATAAAGGTTGCCCTGTGAAAGGTCATGGAAAGCTTCAATTTCTGCAATTGGGGTTATTTTGCATTTTTTAATATCATATCCAAGTGAAGCTTTATAGCGCATGAATTTTTTATCAACAACATCATCGTCAGCATAATTACTGTACCTTATTTTAATCTGTGGTTCGAATCTGTTTATCTTTTCGCTTAGTTCAATCCCCAGAAAATAGCGATTAAAATATTCGGTTGTTTTCCCGTCGCGTGGGTTTACAATAAAACGATACGCTGCAGAGACCGACATGAATTTAAAAAGCTTATATTCTGCTCCCCCCTCAATGTGATATTTATCAAGAGTGAAAGAATCGGAGAAGCGTACCTCCGGGTTCAGGGTTAATTTTAAATGTTTTAAAGGCTTATATGACGCCTGTAACTCTATGCGCTGCTGTAGCTCATTGGAAATATCCTGCGACCTTGCCGTGGTTGCTAAAATTAACAGCAAAACTATAAGGACTCCGGATTCTATATTTCGTTTTTTCATCTGCTTGTTTTTTTAATACATGTTAATACCATTGTTTCCATTGACATCAAAAAAGATCTCAATCTGGGCAACATCTTTCATAAAGTCTATTTTTTTTACTTCATACCGTTTGATGTGTATTCCTGTTCTTTCTTCTAAATCTTCAAGAAGCTCTTCTTTTCGCATAACATTGATGTTATCAATTTTTTCATATATAAGCTTAATGGAGCCCTCCTGCCGAAGCATGAGTCTTTTTTCCATAAACCACAGTCCGGCAATTATTATGGCATTTGTAATAAGTAACTCAGCATAACTGATCTTTTTGCTTGCTAATGCATTAATTACTGATATTCCGATTACGATGAAGAGATAAGTCATTTCTTTTATCGGTATCTGGCTGGTTCTGTAGCGGATAATGCCGAAGATAGCAAAAAGACCGAGCGCAAAACCAAGCTCCAGTTTGACGTTGTTCAGCAGGAAACATAAAAGGAAAACAATGGCTCCGATTGCCATATAACTGAAGTAAAAATCCTTACGCTTACTGTTTTTTGCATAAATATTATTTACCACCAGGAAGGTTACCAGAAGTGTAAAGGTAAACCGAAGAATTAATTCGGTGAAATCCCATGTATCAATAATTTTAATTCCTAAAAAACGGTATGAATCTTCCCATACTGAGGGTTCAACGCTATCCTGTGCCTTCGAAAGCATTTGCGCTACTTTTAATCCTGATATTGATAAAATGTTCATATACTTAAACTTAAAGGGTTAATACTATGATCCATGGAGATCGTTTTTTCTATGTTGTGGAGTTTTTGCTTAAATCGATTTCTTTTTAAGCCCGGATTCGTTAGCGCCCTGCCAATGCAGTACTTGCTGAACCCTGAGGCGTGTATGCGTTTTTCAAGGAGTATTTTGGATAATTTGGAACCTGATGGTTTTCCTTCTGATTTAATTTCTATGATAACCATATTATCCAAATCCATTGCTGAGTCTTTCTGCTGAAAGTGAAGGTTCAGATCAATTGTGCATCGTTCTTTGAAATTCTTATTCACAAGTGTTATCCTTGAAAAGGAATTTGATAAGGCAGGATCCAGGTTTCCTGAATCATATGGAGTATGCTGCTGCAAAAACAACTTCTCATTGCTTGTAAAGTGCTGCTCCAGACCCTCTGTTGATATTCGGCTCTTTTGTGTTTTCCCTTTATTGTTTTTGAATTTGATCTCAAGAAAGCTGATGCCGGAGATAACATATTGCCTCTTTCTTACTTTATACCGGTTCAATCTGCCGTTATGATGCTCTAGATACATTTTATCACCTGGTGTATCATAATATACTGTAGAATACGGCATAATCTTTTTATCGTCGATGCTTAAAACATAGTAGGAATCTGATATTTCTGATAAAACAGCTTTCAGGAACCGTTTATGAAACCAGTATTTGGTGTCCCTTCTGTTCATGAGTTTTACCTCACTCATGCTCTCCAGCCCAATGCATTCAAAGCTGTTTAGCTCCCGGTTTATGCTCTCTGATTTTTCCATTTCATACTTTTTTTATCCTTCCAACTGCATGTCGAAAGCGCTAAAGTATACCGGCCAATACCTTTACTAAAATGAAATCAACAGAATGCGGTATTTTATCTATGGAATGTTAAGTTTATGTGATTTTAATGTTAACGCAGTGATTTGGTATATTGGTTGTGTGTGGTTTTGATTTTGATGTGTTTTGCTGTGCTGGCAGTTTTTCCGATAGTATAAATTCCCGGTTTAGTGGATAAATGTTCCCGGTTCATTGATTTTGTTTTACCTTTATAGGAATGAAGAATAGTTTTATCGGTTCAAATTCTAAAATGATTACAGATATGAACAAATTACTACTTCTTACGGTATTCCTGGTGATGATATTCGCAGCAAAAGGCCAGGATTTTTATGATGTCAGCACTATTAATACTATTGAAATTGAGTTTGAAGAATCCAACTGGGATTACCTTCTGGATCAACTTTATGCCGCCGGGAATGATGAACGGCTGATGGGATCTGTTACAATTAACGGACTTGCTTTTGATAGTGTGGGAATAAGGTATAAGGGCAACAGTACCTATAATGCCAATCAGATCAAGAACCCTTTTAATATCAAATTGGATTATATTATCGATGATCAG
>CAZQNY010000164.1:0-4522 GCA_964594665.1 uncultured Bacteroidales bacterium | reverse complement strand
AAAACTTACTGCACTTATCCCCAATAAACAAAAACATATCTCTGTTAATAATCCACTCTGGATTGGTGGAATCCAGTTGCGCTTTTAGATTATAGGTAACACGGTACTCTGCTGTATCATAAACAATTGCGATATATTCTCTTTGTGAGAAGGAAGGAAATGAAATGAGAATAAATACAGATACAACAAGAAGAATTTTAAAAGCCTTCATTAGGGTTAATTTTTTTGATTGACATTATGATAACTACAAAGTTAGTTTAAAATTGTGATTATTTAGTTGTTTTTTGTTTTTTTATGGGAACACGGGGTCTCACAGAGGAAACACGGGGTTCCACGGAGTCCCGATAACAATCGGGATGATTTCTGCTTCGCAGAAAAAATACACTGCGAAACTCTGCGGGTACTTTGCGGGACTCTGCGTTCCTTATCTTGAAAAATTCCAGAGCCACACGGCCGTGTCACTCTACCGAGAGAGTATCTCCTCAGACACGATAATTTGCAATTTATGCAGGAAATGATACCATTTTGTAATTCAGAGACACGATAAATCGTGCCTCTTCAGAACAAGATACAGTAGTGATGTGGCTGGAGAGCAGGCGATTCATCGCGGCTCGGAAATAAAAACTATCACTTCGGCTTCTCCTCCCGCTCCACATCAAAATTCACTGTAATCAACGTATATCTATCATCATCCTGTTCTGACAAATAGTCCCGAAAGACCTCAAGGATATGCTCATTCCACCATCCTGCCCAAATGGAATAGCTTAAGATAATGGTATAATCAGTGGATCTGGATTGTTTAATAACTGAAGGTAATTCTTCTTCAGGAATATTGATCCATTTCAGGTCGTTCTCCAGTCGTAATGATTCATTTATGGGTAAATATTTTACGCGACGCATTGGAAATGTATCCAACAGTGTGGTGTGCTTATTTATCTTGCCAAAACACTGTTCATATCCGGAAATAAATTTCCCTGTTGAGTCATACCACCGAATTTGTATAGCCGAGAATCCGGGAGAGTTATGTTCAATCTTGTACATATTCATGCTATACTTTATGGTTTCCAGGCTATCATAATAAAGTGGATTAAACTGGTAGGAATAAGTCGTGTCATAGTTCATCTCCGACAAAAAGTGGTTATACTCTTCTGGACTTTTATTGGTAAGATCTTCTAAATTTGCTATACGGAACAAAAAACATTTGTTTAACAGCAGTAATGAAGAAAGAAGAATTACCGACAGAACTATTCTTTTGGTTTTCATATAATTACTCAGGCTTAATAAATATCATATAAAACACAGGCAATTTATCACAATAAATGCCTTAAACTAAAGTTATAGTCATAAAATATGTTAATCAAATGATATCTGCGGGAATATTTTATAGTTTTATCATTGAAAAACAAAACTCACAGCCATGAATTCCACTCAAAAGATCAACCATTCCAGACCATCATCCCTTATCAAACTCGCAGCACTTATCGTTGCTATTTTTTACTTATCCAGCTGTAGCCATCACGAAAATCAACTAACTCTACAAAAAACGATCATCACCGGACAGGTAGTTGGTCATGAATTTGAAGGGGGGAACAACACCGTTGAATTTTATAAAACAGATATTTTATCCAGACCGCAAGAGAAAATGATTTCTTTTGATAAAACAGGAAATTTCCGATGGGAAACAGCACTGGCACACACGCACGCTATCCAAATGTATTATTATGGTGAACTTTTTGATCTTCTTCTCCATCCCGGAGACAGTATTCACCTCATTATTGATGCAAAAGAATTAAAAGACGGGGAATTCTCTTGGGAGAAGTTCTACTCTTCCTATAGTGTTACCGGAACATCAGAAGAAATAAACAGAGAGTTGATGAAATTTATGCGGTTTTATAATGAAGAGGTTGATGAACATGATAGAGATATTCAATTTATGGGTACAGCTACTGTTAAACAATATCCTTCCATTGTTAAAGAACAGACTCATAATCAAACCAGGAAGCTTGAGGAGCATTTCTCAAAACACAACTATAGTAAGGAGCTAGAAGAGTGGGCATTTAGAAAAATTAAATTCAACAGCTGGTTCAATTTAGTTTACTTCCCCATATATAATTCCTTTGCCACAGGCATAGATATATATGATTACATGGATTCTATGCCTTCTAGTTATTTTGATTTTCTTAATGATTGGGATATGGATAACATCTCCTATCTCGATAATTGGGAGTATTTGGTTTTTCTCGGAGACTATTTTACTATTAATGTGATAATGGCAATCCCGGAAGATTCATTGGTTGAATATAGAAAGGATCTTGTGAATAAAGGAAGACGGGTTTATGATGCACAGGTAAGAGTAGTGAACAGAGAGATGACCGGGTTTGTAAAAGATATATTTTTAGCAAAGATCATGCACCAAAATATTGCACAAGAGAACTATGAGTTCTTAACATACACAGACTACACAAATCTCATAGAAGACCCATACATAAATTCAAGGATCAATTCAGAAATTAAATCAATGCGAACCAGATATGAAGAGATCCAACAAGGTTATACTCAATCAATCTTAGAGAAGGACACGCATGATCACCTGCTTCAACGTATTCAATCAAAACACCCGGATAAAACACTCTACATCAACATCTGGTCGCCTTCCTGCGAACCCTGTTTAATGCAAGTTCCGTATTCCAATGCTATTAAAGAAGATCTTGCAGAGATGAATGTTGATTTGATCTTTCTTGCAAATAATTGTGGTGAGGATGGCTGGCAAAAGGCGATTGAAGCCCACAATATTCAGGGAGACCATTACAGGCTTACAAAAGTTCAATATGGAGAACTCTCGGAACATTATAATATAAAGGGCGATCCACATTATATTATAATTGATAAGGATGGGAAGATTATAGATTCATATGCCCCGAGGCCTGAAAATATGGAGGGGCTGATGCAAAAGCTGTTAACAATCGATCAGAAATGATAAATCATGCTTTTTAATACCGCGAAGGCGCAACAACGCAAAGACGTCTTCGCGTTTTTGCGCCTTTGCGGTATTAAGTTAAACGTATTTAAATCTTTAATTTTTGGGAATCTCTGCGGCTCTCTGTGCCTTCCCCGCGGCTCTTTGTGAAACAACTACTTCCATCGAAAACGTTTTCATCAATCTAACGCCACAAATACCTTTTGTTATCAAAATTTTCCGTAATTTTATACCTACAGAATACCAAAAGGAGATATTCATTTAAACCTGCGCTATGAGACTGTTTTTTCATATAAATTATTTCACCGAATGGGGTGAGCATCTGGAGATAGAGCTCATCGACAACACACTTCCCGGACGGCCGGAGCGTCACCGCATCCCTATGAGTTACAGCGATGATGGCGAGTGGCATGCCTCCTACACCACCCGCGGAAAAAGTTGTAAACTTCAATACCGCTACCACTTCGAAAAACCGGGTTATAACTCCCCCGAGGCCGGCAACCTTCGCAACCTCATCCTCACCGACAGCGAAGCCGAAGAGATCCGTATCCGTGACTTCTGGCGTGCCCGCCATGACATCAACGGCATTATGACCTCCAACTTATTCACAAACGTTTTAGCCCGCAAAGCAAAAAACAAAGCATGCAAACCCAAACCGGGAAAACTGCTCCTCTCTGTCCCTGCTCCCATTGTCCCTGCCGAGTACGTGGTAGCAGTATCCGGCAATCAGAAACAGCTGGGAAACTGGAACCAGTCAAAACCGCTGGCAATGAAAGCAATGCCCAATGGTTTATGGCAGGCAGAAATTGATCTCACAAAAGTTATTGAACCCCTACAATATAAATTCTGCTTCTACCACAAAAAAAACAAAACCCTGGAGTTCTGGGAAGTGGGCAACGACCGCACCATCCCCAACCTCGGATCACTGGACAAGTCGCAGGGTTTTATACTCAGCGACACACCTTTCCGGTACGGCCATAACTGGAAAGGCACCGGCGTGGCAATACCTGTCTTCTCATTGCGTAGCGAAAACGGTTTTGGAGTAGGTGAATTTAATGATCTTAAACCACTGGCTGACTGGTGTGAAAAGACCGGCATGAAGATGATTCAGATTCTCCCGGTGAATGAAACAGTAGCCTCCCACTCCTGGCTCGATTCCTATCCTTACAAAGCCATCTCAGTCATAGCGCTGCATCCCATGTACATCAACATTGAGAAGCTGGGGAACTTTAAAAATGAGGAAGACAAAACGGAGTATGAAAAACTAAAAAAAGAGCTTAACGCCAACGAATCGGTGGATTATATCCGCATGATGGAGATCAAATCAAAGTATTACAAATATTTCTTTGACCTCAACAAGGCGAAATTCCTAAAGACACAAAAATTTAAGCGTTTTTTAGAAAACAACAAAGAGTGGCTGGTGCCATATGCTGTATTCTCCTGCCTGCGCGACCGTTACCAGACGGCAGATTTCAGGCATTGGGAATCGCACAGTGAATACAACAAAAAAGCCGTATATGCCTTTGCAGATCCACTGGCACAGGA
>CAZQNY010000163.1:0-4529 GCA_964594665.1 uncultured Bacteroidales bacterium | reverse complement strand
GCCTGCCCGTTGTTTTTGATTTGACCGGCGTAATACATACCATTCAGGCCGATTACTGCTGCGGGGTCGCCCTGATTTGTACCTCCGGCGCCCTGAATGGAACCGCTCCAGGTTAGAGCACCATCGAAGCTGTAAAATGCATTGGAGCCCAGAACACCACTTACAGGATAACTCGTGGAATTGTTGCTGTTAAGCACCGTGTTGGGTTGGGTTGGATGAGCAAAGATACTGTTTTCGCTCTGTGTGGAGGTTTCAGTCGTTACAGGAACATCCGGTGAATTGGTGGTTTTAACACCTTTTGCCCGAATTTCACTTCCCGTATACACCGGTGCCTCAACAAAAATACGGGCTTGCCGTGGAACAAGTTCCAGATCTGCCATCTTTCGCCAATAACCCATATTATCAATTCGCGTATCAGGAGTAAAACCCTCAGGAATATTCTCTTTGGTATACCTGCTGTCCGTTTTCTGACCTATTGCACTTATAGTCAGTAAAATAATAAATAGCGTAATAAAATGTCTTTTCATAAAAATCTCCTTTTTATCTCATCTTCACAAAAGTACGACAATATTACTGCAATAATGTTTAAAATAGAGATGGTTTTTAAGATGTTGGTTATTAAACTACTAAATTGATTTAGTCTTTACTTTTTCAATAAATTGATATACTTTTGCCTCCATCAGGTGTCTATACTGATGTTGGTTAATACATGATAAAAATTATGAGAAAGCTTCTACTATTTACGCTGGCCATTACAGCCACAATTATGTCCTATTCCCAACAGTGGAACGGGATTACATCAGCAACGCCTTCAGAGGCAACAAAAACGCTGATTTCCTCCGATCTGGAAACAACAACATTCAAAATTAATATCCCCGGGTATTTTTCCGAATATGTGTCAACAGAAATGGGAGAAGCTGTTGTTTTGGACCTTGAAGGAACAACACCGCTACTTTCTGCCGGCAACCCGTCAGTTCCCAAAGTTGCAGTTTCAATACAAATTCCTGATGCCGCAGCCATGGAATATGAAATTGTTTCCTATGAGTTTGAAGATATTGAAAATATATTGCTGGCGCCATCAAAAGGAAGCCTGAGCCGTACGATTGATCCGTCCACAGTTCCGTTCACTTATGGAGCTTCTTACAGCGAAGACGCCTTTTATCCTGCAACAATGGCTCAACTTAATGAGCCCTATATTATTCGTGATACCAGAGGCCTTGCAGCATGGATCTATCCTTTTAGCTATAACCCGGTAACACAAACTTTACGTGTTTATACAGAAGTTGTTGTGAAGGTAAAGTCATCCGATGCCAAAGCAACAAATATTCTTCAGGAATCACAGAAGCCAAAATCTTCAGATCCCCTGTTTGCTGAATTATGCCGCCGTCATTTTATCAATGGAAATACAGCGAAATATACTACCCTGGAGGAGCCCGGAAAAATGCTGATTATCAGCTACTCAGACTTCACAGGATATATGCAGCCTCTGGCAGAATGGAGAAATAAAACCGGTCATCAAACAGAAATTGTTGATGTCGCTACTATCGGTGGTTCTTCTTCAGCAATTAAAGATTATATTGCTGATTATTATAACCTTCAAGGTCTGACCTATGTTCTTCTGGTTGGTGATAACGACCAGATACCCACCAGTTACAGCAATGGTGATTCGGATAATGATTATGCCTATATTACCGGCAGCGACCACTATCCTGAAATTTTCATTGGTCGTTTTTCAGCTGAAAATACCGATCATGTTATGACCATGGTTACACGTACCATTGATTACGAAAAAACTCCTTATACCGGTTCCGACTGGCATTCCCATAACATAGGTATTGGTTCAAGCCAGGGCCCCGGAGATGATAATGAATACGATTATGAGCATATTCGTAATATCCAGCAAGTACTGGAAGGGTTTACCTATACTGTATCGGAAGAAATATTTGACGGCAGCCAGGGTGGTGACGATGAACCCGGAAACCCTACTCCTGCTACTGTGAAAACAGATATTGAAAACGGCGCCAGTCTTATTAATTATGTTGGGCATGGCTCTACAACATCATGGTCTACATCAGGTTTCAGTAACAGCGATGTAAATAACCTGACCAATAATGATCTTTTGCCCTTTATATTTTCTGTTGCCTGTGTAAACGGTAACTTTACAGGCACCACCTGTTTTGCGGAAGCATGGATCAGGGCGACAAACAACAATGCACCTTCCGGCGCTGTGGCTATCATTGCTTCTACCATTAATCAGGACTGGGATGAGCCCATGGAGGGTCAGGATGCCATGAATGATATCCTTAGTGAAGTATATCCTGACAATATCAAGCGTACTTTTGGTGGTGTAACGTTCAATGGTATGATGCAGATGGTCGATTCATACGGCCAGAGTTCATACGATATGATTGATACCTGGACTATTTTTGGTGATCCGGCTCTTATGGTACGAACTGCTCAACCTTTGCCAATGACCGTTGATCACGCAGAGGCAATCTATATTGGCCTTACCGAATTCACGGTTGAATGTAACAAAAATGGCGCGCTGGCGACCCTGTTCCTCGACGATGAGATGATCGATTCACAGACTGTTGCCAATGGAGAGGTTACCTTTACATTTGATGCTTTTACCGAGATGTGTGATCTTGACCTGACAATCTCTGCATTTAACTGTGTTCCGCATATTGAAACGATTCCTGTTCTTGGTGGTGCTCCCGGGCTTCCCGGGGATCCGGTACCCGGTGATCTTGATGAAGGTGTTTCCTTGCTTACTACCTATCAGTGGGAACTGGCTCCCGGTGGCGAAGCTGATGCCATTAGTTTCTTCCTTGGCACCGATAACCCTCCCACAAATATCCATAACGGAGATCCTGTAACAGGGAATACATTTACAAGTGATGCTACCCTGAATCCGGAAACTCAGTATTTCTGGCAGATAAAAGCCTCCAATGAATTTGGTACTGTGGATGGCCCTGTATGGTCGTTTACCACAAAGCAGGCTCCGGATGATGATTTTGAAACCGGTGACTTCTCTGCACAGGCCTGGAAATTTGATGGCGATGCACAATGGATTATTGACAGTGAAAATTCTCGTGCCGGTGAGTATAGCGCTCGCTCAGGTGCCATTACCGATGGTCAGTCGTCAACACTCAAGATTGAAATTGAGTCCATGACCTTTGGAAAAATCTCCTTCTGGACAAAGACATCCTGTGAAACTGAGAATGACAGACTTGACTTCATTGTTAACAGTGACATTGCCATGACCTGGACAGGTGATATGGGCGACTGGGTAGAGTATAGTTACTTTATTGGCCCGGGACCCTATGTTTTCGAATGGACATATTCAAAAGATGCCAATGGCGGGGCTGTGGGCGAAGACTGTGCATGGATCGACTTTGTATACCTCCCAACAGCAGCAACAACTGTAGCTCAGGCCGGCGATGATCAGACAGTCTGTGGTAATGACCTTATCCAGCTGGAAGGTGCCGCATATAACTATACAGAAATAGTATGGACAACAGATGGTGATGGCTCTTTCGACGATGATACCGCCCTTGATGCAATATATACTCCCGGAAATAACGACCTGGAGACAGGTATGGTAACGCTTACTCTTTCCGCTACCGGAGCATCAGGAAATGCTCAGGATGAGGTAATTGTAACCTTTGTGCCTGCACCTGAAGTGTATGCCGGCGAGGATATGGATTTCTGTGGCAATACAGCGCTGAACCTTGGCTTTGCCACGGCAGAAAACTACAACACCCTCCAGTGGACGAGCTCCGGAGACGGTTCTTTTGACGACCCGGCGCTTATAAATGCTGAATATACCTTTGGCGCTGAAGATATCACCAATGGCTCGGTAATTCTTACCCTTACAGCATCAGGAAATGCGCCTTGTGCAAACACTGCCGCAGAGCTTATTGTTACCGTTCTTGACGTCCCGGAAATGCCTTCACAACCAATGGGTCCTGAATCAGTAGATCTCTTTTATACCTCTGAATCAACCTATGAGATTGAGGATATTGCAGAAGCTACATCCTTTGAATGGGTTATAGAACCGGAGAATGCCGCTGTTCTTCTTCCTCAGGAAGATGGCAGTGCTGTTACAGCACAATGGAACGATGAGTTCGAAGGACTGGTGTCGCTAAAGGTACGTGGTATGAACGATTGTGGGGAGGGTGAATACTCTGAAATACTGGAAGTGATTGTTGATAATACAGTGGGAATTGACGAGCAGAATAATAACATCTCCATCTTCCCCAACCCGTCAGATGGTGAATTTAAGGTGCTTTATCATTCAGGCATCTTTACTGAAGTTAACATCTTCAATTTAACAGGTGAAAGGATTTACCGCAGTGTGGTTACTCCCGAACAAACTGAGAGCTTTATTAATATGAATCTCAATGCAGGAGTATACTTCATTACTATTGTTGGTGAAAAGGTTACAATGACTGAACGACTGATTGTAAAGTAAAAGATTACGACATATAATATTTGAAGCCCCATGGTGATTTCGCTATGGGGTTTTT
>CAZQNY010000162.1:1352-4583 GCA_964594665.1 uncultured Bacteroidales bacterium | reverse complement strand
CTCTCCACATTAATCCCTTTCTCCTGCATCCAGTACGAGAGAAGAAGACCAAAGATTGTCCCAACCACGGATCCAATAATTCCTACTAATACCGACTCCATGATTTGCGTTTTATATACATGGCTCTTTGCTTCTCCAATTGCCAGTCGTAACCCGAATTCGCCATACCGGCGAAGACCGCCAATGAGACCTGCATTCCATAGTACAATAGACATGGCCACGATAAAGAGGAACACCATGAAGAATCCCATGGCATCGGCAAGGTCGAGAATTTGTCCCATGCTGTTTTCTTCCTTCAGCGTTACCATTACCGGCGCATACCTGTCGGGATCGCTCTCCTTGCTGAGATTATAGGCATTGGTAACCTCCTCGGCCAGATCGGCTTCATAATATCCCGAAGGGAAGAACCCAAGGATTTCGGCGGTAGCATCGTACATGCCAAGCGCCCTTCTTACATCCTCAATATCAGCGATGATCATCCCTTTATCCAGTGCATTTGTTCCAAAGGCAAAGGTGCCAACAATGGTGAAATTGTAGAATGCCATCCCTCCGTCCATGTTGGAGCTTATTAGTGTGGCATCATCACCAATGTTAACTTCCAGTTTTTCGGCAAACTGATTGCTGATGAGAATCTCTCCGGGTTTGGAAGGCATAGTACCTGTTTTTATGGCCTGAAGAATGTTGAGTCGCTCAACTTCCATCGTGTTTTCGGAAAGCAGATCCACACCCATACCCATGGCCGTACCCTGACTTTTGGTATCGCCATTTTTATCAGGGATATCCAGCAACCCGCCAAAACGGATTCTCTCAGCCCATGCCATTTCAGGATTCATCTCTTCCAACTCTGCGATGATATCCCCGGCACCAAGTAAAGCCAGGTCGATAGGATTCTGGTTCTTGTTCTCCAGATAGGCTCTTGACATCACCTTTACGTGACCACTCTCAAAGCGGGCGCTCATCTCAATCGTATCACCCATCACCCCGGTGATATAACAATAAAAGGTTACAGTAAGAAATACACCTAATGCCGTAACAATAATCGGCAGAGCACTGCGATGACTATCACGCAGCAGTCCTTTAAACAGAAATTTTATCATTGTAATTTCCCCCTTATCGCATCTGTTGGTTTCATTCGTGATATTTTACGTGCCGGAATCCACGAGACAATGGCTGTGGTGATCAGCACTAAAAGAGCGGTTCCAATAATCAGCATGAGGCTGAAGACCGGATAGATGACATCGGCAAGGGCAACACCAAAGTCCTGTGTTGCTTCTACCGGAAATGCAATTCCTTTGGTTGCCATAAACCAGAAAAGCGGAATGCCGTAAATTGCTCCTGCAATCATAGCGAGTACTGCATGCATGGCACCTTCAACAGTGAACATGCGTACCACTTCACCGCGTGTCATTCCAAGAGCTACAAAAGTGCCTATCTCGCGCTGACGGCGGAAGATGGAGAGTACCTGCGTGTCAAAAATGGCCAGCATCGCCAGCAACATAAGTATTACATACATAATCGACCCACCGATGGATTTTGTTTTAATAAGCTCTTCGATATCACTTAACAAATCGTGCTGTGATTTGAAGATCCAACCCGCAGGATGTGCTTCCTCAGCATGATCAACACCGGAGATTAAAATAGTGGCTTCATTGGGTGTTCCCATCATCTGCTGCAGACTCTGTAGTGGTATCCATATCTGTCCTGCATCCACGGACGGAACGTCACAATCAAAAATTGCTGCGATTTTAATTTCCACCGCATCAAATGTTCCATGGACATCACGCCAGCGTAATACCACATAATCACCTTCCTTAAGTTTGCTGTTTTTTGCCATCATAGATCCAATAATCGCATTAATTTCTTCTCCCTCAGTATCCAGCATATCCGTTGGAAGTGCGATGACATTGTTTCTGGTTGAAATGCCTTTTAGAAGTACTGACTGCATTCTGCCATCAGGATAGATCGTTCCCTGTGTAATGAGTACAGGTGTCATTTCCCCGTCATCGATGAGCTGATTGTACTGTTCAGGAATTTCCGCATGGCTCTCATTGAGAGTAAAAGGATCAAAAGGATCGTAGGTCTCTTGCCAGAACTGGCTCTCTCCGATCTCCCATTCGATCATGTCGTGCTTGGCCTGATGATCCCATCCGCTGAGGAATCCGCGGAAGAAGATAATCATTACAAAGGCCATCGACAGCACAAACACATTCAGCCAGGTTCGTAAACCGGCACCGAACAGGTTTCTAAGTGCTAATTTTATCGTTCTCATGGCTAAAGGTTTTTAAGGTCTTGTTCAATCATTCCGTCTTTCAGAATGATTTTTCTTTTGAGATATTGAATCACCTTTTCGTCGTGCGTGGCAAAAAGGAAGGTGGTGTTCAGCTCTTCATTAAGTTTGAGCATAGTTTTTAGGATGTGATGTGAGTTCTCTGCATCCAGGTTGGCGGTAGGCTCATCGGCAAGCACCAATGAAGGCTTTTTTACCATGGCTCTGGCAATAGCCACACGCTGACATTCGCCACCGGAGAGTTGGTTTGGACGCGACTTGAGTTTGTCGGTCAGGCCAACCCACTCCACTGCATCATGAACGGCTTTTTTACGATCCTCGGCAGTCATGTTGAGAAGTAAAAGCGGGAACTCTACATTCTCGAACACATTATACACCGGCAGCAAATTGTAGGTCTGGAAGATAAAACCCATCTCTTTTCTTCTCAGGAGTGCTGCCTCTGTAACCGAAAGCTCACTGATGTTATGCCCCAGCACTTTTGCCTCGCCCTCCGAGGGATTATCCAGTGAACCGATGATGTTAAGCAGGGTAGTCTTTCCTGAGCCACTGGGGCCTACCAGGCCGGCAAATTCCCCTGTTGTAATCTCCAGGTTGATGCCGTTGAGTGCTGTGAAGTGACCCTTTCCTGTGGGAAAGTGCTTCTTCAAACCCTCGATCTGTACTGTTAATGTGTTTTTCATGATTAATAAGTTCTAGTGATTGTATATGAGCATTATTTGAAATCCTGTACCTGTATATATTGCAGCCTCAGGCATATTGCCGTAGAGGTTGAAGTTATCCGGGTTCCAGTAGAGCATCAGCATTGCCGAAAGATTCGTCCAGGAGTGCTGAAGGTTCAGAAACCGGTACCAGTCGTTGTTTTTATAATCGTAATAAACCATCATGGTTGCATTATCAGAAAGTGAAATAGGGTAGGCAACGGAAAGCGCCGAAAAGGCTGTGTA
>CAZQNY010000162.1:0-1252 GCA_964594665.1 uncultured Bacteroidales bacterium | reverse complement strand
CGGTTGTGGTATGAAAAGGCGATCTCTCCGGCAGGAACCGGAAGTTGAACACGTCCGCCAAACTCGGGACGTGTTGTCTTTGATGCAATGTATTCCCACCCTTTGGTGCTTTCATTGCCATACAATCCCCACAGCCAGATATTGGCGTTGTTGAGGAAGTAATAACGTGTGAGAACACTATACACACCATCGGTGATTTGTAGCGGGTCTCGGGGATCCAGCCTGTCGAACCACATCAACGGGCGAAGCATGGTGGCAGGACCAAATGCGATCTTTTGCAATCCGGCACGCACTTCAAACTGAGGAGTGCTATAGCGTATCCAGCCACGGTAAGGCTTTAGCGAGTATTTTGTATCGTATTCGGGGTTGAGGTAAGTGTGCGTGATGGAGCCGTTTGCTGATAATCGTGCCGTAAGCTGATGATCTTTGAATATCGTATCAGAGAGGTTAAACTCCGGAAGATAGCGTGCTCCAACCTGATATTGCAGCGTGTTAAAAGGTTGCAGTGCGCCCCAGCCGCTTGCCTGTCCGTCGAAGCTGAACTCCTGAGACATGGCGCCGGACCAGGTGAACACAAACATCAATATGACAATAACTCTTTTCATCGTTTCTATCTTGCTAATACACCATAATAAAACATTGTGAGCGTTTCGCGGATGATCTCCTTTGGGTCACCGAAGTGTTCAGGGAGGTTCTCTTCCTTTATCATTTCCGTCAGTTTATTTAAGTACCAAAGAATAAAATGAGGTCGTAAATCGTCCCTTATCTCTCCTCTCTTTTGTGATTCCTGCATGTCTTTTAACACAATCTGCATGGTGTTCGTGGTAGCTTCAGTAAGGAAATTTTGAATCTCCTTGTCGGGATGCACATAAAGCTCTTCGTATAACTCCGGACTCATCTGATCTGAAACGGCCATCTTTAACTCCAGAATTGCTTCAATTTTTTTCTCATAGCTAACATCTGACTCTGTGATAGCAACATATTTTCCCATTGCTTCATCAAACATCACTCTGAGCATATGGAGGATCAGTTCATTTTTATTTTTGAAATACTTATAGAAAGTGGCTTTGCTGGTATTTGCTGTTTGGCATATCTCTTCGATGGTAACACGCTTGATGCCATGTTTCCAGAATAGCTTCTGACCTGTTTCGCGGAGTTGTTGTTGTTTTACTGTCTCATTCATCATACCACAAATATAAACAAATTTTCCAAAATTGAACGAAATCTGTCATAAGACTCGAAAATCGTTCAA
>CAZQNY010000161.1:0-4704 GCA_964594665.1 uncultured Bacteroidales bacterium | reverse complement strand
GGCAAGATTGTCGATCAGGTCGTCCCGGGACTTGTCATTTTTGGGAAGCATGCCGAGGAACCCGAAAATGTCTAATTCTATCCCCAACCTTTTGCAAAAGAGCTCTTTCTTCAATTGTGTAAGATGTTTCCATTTTACAATATTTTTGCACAAAGGTTTAAAAAAGATGATTATAATACCACGGACTATAAGTATCACAAAATATCAACATCTCTTCTAAATTCCACCTCCTCCAGAGCCAACATTAAAGGAAGATGATGAAATAAAACAATTATCCCGGCAAATGAAATAACTTTGTACTTGTCTTTGTCTTAGTATTGAATGATTCTAAATTTCATATCGAAGAATCTAAATATTTAAAAAATTATATATTTGCGTGCAACCAAAAAGGTGGTTAAGCATCAGAATGAAAAATTTAAACATGAAACGATTAATCGTATTGGTAATGTTGCTCACAGCAGGAATAGTTCCCGCTTTGGCATGTGAAATTGAGTTTGAGGTCGCTGAAAAAAGCGCGAAGGAAGTTTACCAGACAGGTGATGAAATCATTGTTACCGTAACAGTCATTCTAACACACAGAAATTGCCATGTTGGTATCCAGGATACTGATTTTGACGGCGACGGACTGAAAATAAAACAAGCTACCAAGTGGCAGGAAGTGAAACCCGGAATGTGGGAAAGAAAACTGAAAGTAGAAGTTACCGGTAACAAAACCGGAGAACTATCTTTATCGGCATCGCGAACCTGTAATAAGGAAGGTGGTTACGGAATTATTGAACTGAAAGGCGCTTAATTGTAGCTTCCTGATATGATAAATAAAAAACTTCTGTCTTTACAAACTTTGATTCTGGCGACTTTAATGTTTGTCTCCGGGGTGAACAGTGTGTTTGCTTTTCCTGATAAAACGGAGGATCATTCTGCCCAACAGCATCAACAGGAGAGAAAACAGGACAGAAAACGCTGTAACGGATGTACCTCAACATGTGATACTTTTACGGTACAGGACTCCACCCCCTGTTCGGCAGAAGAGAAATCAGGCAGCGGAGAAGATGAGTTTTTTGACTTCAACGACAGCGAGGATGAATTCACTGATTTTGAAGAAGATAACGACGGATTTGAAGACTTCACGGAAGATGGTGATGAAGAGTTTGAGGCTTTTGATGAAGCAAACGATGCAGCGGGAACCATTATGTCGGGAGACATAAAGGGGAACACGGGCACAAAGCTTTCTTCGGGACTGCAATGGGTATTAGGCATTCTGGCATTTACCATTCTGGCCGGCATTCTGGTCAGGAACCCCAAAACGCGCAAGTTGAGGGTCTTTTTTCTGCTGGCATCGGTGGTAATTCTTGGCTTTTACCGTGGCGCCTGCCCCTGCCCGATCATGAGTTTTCAAAACCTGGTACTTGCCGGCGCCGGAGTAGATATCAGCTGGCAGTCGTTGGTTTGGTTTCTGGCACTGCTTCCCATAACCTACTTCTTTGGTAAAGTATGGTGCGGATGGATCTGTCATCTGGGGGCTCTGCAGGAGTTTCTTTTTATGGGGAAATTTGAGATTCTGAAAAACAAAAAATCACAGGACGTATTACGCATTGTCCGCATTGTTGTGCTGGCAATCCTTGTTATTCAGTTATTGGTAACAAAAACCAATATCTTTGTTCATTACGATCCTTTCAAGGTGGCATACAATCTGTTTTCAGCATCCACTCTGGGCTATGTGCTTCTGGGCGTTTTATTGGTAAGCTCAGTGTTTATCAACAGGCCATTTTGTCGAACGGTATGCCCCATCGGGCTGATTCTGGGCTGGGTATCGCTAATTCCCGGAGCAGCAGTTATCGGCGTTAAAAAGGGCAAATGTGCCGGATGTAACCAATGCAGCAACGCCTGTAAAATTCATGCCATTACCCGTGAAAATAAAGTCAGCAGGCTTGTAAACCAGGATTGTATTGCCTGTGGCGAATGCATGGACTCCTGCAAGCAACACGGGCTAAAATTCTATACCTTAAGTAACAACCATCCAAATAATATTACACTTCGTAATGAGAAAAAACAGGCTGCTGCTACTTCTGCTTCTTAGCATTACCCTTCCTTCAATGGCGCAATGGGAGTGTCCGGGAAAAATCCCTGCACATCTGACTCCGTTTCATAAAAATGTACCCATTAACTGGGCGCTGGAAATAAGTCCTTCCATAGGCATTATGACTGACAGAACCATCAACAGTGGAATGGTTTTAGGTGCGCTGCAGTACTATCAGGGTTCCCATGAGCTTTATGTTGAAGGAGGCATGAAATTCTGGCAAAACATCAATGATCTGTATTCGGCAAACGACCGCAGGCTTGGCCTTCGGGAAGCCTATTATTCCTTCAGCCGCAACAATCACCAGCTAAAAACCGGGTTTATGAGTATGCGCTCAGGCGATTTTATGCTGGTAAACGAAAGAGCTTACGGAGCAAATTACAATTTTAACAACCAGGCGCTGACGGTTGATTTCAGTGCAGCAACGGTAACAAAAGATTTCTCGCGGGCAGGGATTTTCTGCACTAAAAGCTATATCTACAATCTTGTTACCGATCGCCCGGCAATACCTCTGGGTTCCGACTGGGGGGAAACAAACTTTACCTCTTTTTCGGTTAGTTTGAACCCGGAACAATGGAAAACAGCACGCAATAAAAAGGAAGACGAAAGCGCAGGGGACGATGAATCCAGCGAATTTGAGGAGTTTGAAGAGTTTGAATCATTCGACGAGTTTGAAGATGTTGAAGAAGAGGCAAAAAGTCCATTTATAACACCAACAAAACTGGGTTTTATCTTTTATAACGAATTTGGAAGTCTGATACAGCATTTCAACTGGTGGAGCGGGTTGTATACAGAGCTGAGGTTACCGCTGGATATCAATCTTCAGGGAGAGGTTTTATGGCAACAAACACCTGACGAAAGCGGAATTATTGCCTATGCAGGCCTGCAAAAGGTTCATATATGGCCCAAAGGCAACAGAACAATGCTCTCGGCAGGATATTACACCATGATCAGCGAAAAGGAAAACACCGGCGCCGCCATGTCATTTGCCAATATGTGGTACGGTGAAGTCATGCGGCTCGATGGTGTTGACATGCCCTTCTGGCAGGTCTCTGCAAAGCATAATTTCCCAAAAATAAAAACCCATCTCAAGCTCCAGTATGTTCAGCAGCAACACCAGCAACAAATGCGTGAGCTGGACTTCGCCATAGGCAAAACCTGGTTCAGGCATGTAAAAACCACCCTGATGGCTTCACGGTTAGAAGCAAATGAACTGGAAAAGGAATATTATATGCTTCGGCTCGAAGTAAGGGTTACGATTTAAATCCGGCGAAAAAGCCTCATATAAGCGCAGGGCAATAAACATTTGGATTCTCACAGGCATATTCCTGTTCAAAAAAGTCGTGCAGCTCTTTCAGGGCATTTGCCGCGGCAAATTTCCCCTTATTGCTGAAATAAAGCGCCACATCAATAATTTTATCGGTATTTATGATAAGTTCGGGATTCTGGTTCATCAGTTCAAAATAGGCTGTCTTTGCCTCTTCCACCCCTTCAAAAAGAGTGGTTTCAACAATAAGCTGTGTTTCGTGATAATCTTCGGTGCGCTCCATCAGGCGGCGTAACCTGCGGGCTATAACACCGGTTACGGAAAGGTTGGTATGATCCATCACGAATACGGTCCGCTGATCTTCAATATAGCGGTAAAAGTTAAGACGAAAGCCCTGCCATAAGCCATTATGGTACACCACCTTTTTCCCGTCGATGTGTTTTACCCTGAAGCCGTAGCCATAGGGTACTTCCCACCTTCCGCGGAGCTTAAAGGGAGAAAAGGCAATATTCAGCATGCTATCGGAAATCAGCGTTCCGTTGTAGAGCGCCTGATCCCACTTAAACATATCCTCACCGGTAGAAAAGACGCCTTTATCACCGAGGATCCCATCGTGTAAGGTAGGCTGGACGCGATAAAAACGACGCCCGCGGCGGAAATAACCCGGTATGGTTTTATTGGGCGGCTCACCATCACCATGCGAATAGGCAAAGCTATGGTTCATGCCAAGGGGCGTAAAAATTTCATCATCAAGAAATGCAGAAAACGTTTTTCCCGATACCTTTTCAACGATACAAGCCAGCACAGCGTAGCCTGTATTGCTGTAATCGTGCTTGCGCCCGGCGCGGAAATATCGCCCCAGACGGTTCGCCGCCAGCATTTGCATCAGCGTATCATTGCGGGGAATAATCGTTGCCGAATCCCAACGGTTTTCGTACATCCACATATAATTGGGTAAGCCGCCGGTATGATGCAACAGGTGTTCGATTGTTACTTCCGGATAAGGAAAATCAGGAAACAATGAAACCACTTTTTCGTCGACAGCAATATCACCACGTTCAAGCAATATCATTACAGCAGCAGCAGTAAACTGTTTCGACACCGAGGCAAGCTGAAAACTGTGGGTCGTGGTAAGCTTCTCATCAGCTCCAATATCAGCATAGCCAAAGGTTTTATTATAAATCATGTGCCCTTTCTCAGAAATCATTACCGCACCATTAAAACGGTAGCTGCGACGGTAAATACGCATTACCGAATCGAGAATTGCGATATGGCGGGCATGAAAAATATCGGTCACGGCCTGCAGATCCTGATCACTGACACCCTCCTGGTAGTTACGCACAAAAGCATCTTTATTATG
>CAZQNY010000160.1:0-4777 GCA_964594665.1 uncultured Bacteroidales bacterium | reverse complement strand
TGATCCAGGTTTGCCTCAGTAGCACACATAAGTTCAGGGTAAGCCCCTTTTTCAGCTGATTGCGTTAGAGGAGAGAGTTTCATCAAACCAAAGGTGATTCGCATCATAAGGCTACCACTGGTTTTTATAAGGGAAGTTCTTGAAGAACCGGGGTGACAGGCATAACTCTTAACGTTTGTCTTACCTGCTTTTTTCAGTCTGTCCTGCAGCTCATACATGCTCATAATCTGCGCCAGTTTACTTTGGCTGTATGCGTCATTTGGTGTGTAATCATTATCCCAGTTGAGGTCGTCGAATTTGATGGTTTTAAGTCCCATATTATAACCCATACTACCAACTGTTATAATGCGTCCGTTTGATTCCTCAATAAGAGGGAAAAGCATTCCTTGTAAGAGGAAGTGACCGAAGAAGTTAACGCCCATCTGGCTCTCCCATCCGTCAACGGTTAATTCACGTTTTGGCACCTGGGCGATAGCTCCGTTACACATCAGCGCATCGATACGGGAAACATTTTTAAGGATCTCTTCAGAAGCTCTTTTAACAGATGATTGTTTTCCTAAGTCAACAGTGACATACGATAGATCGATGTTGTTGCCAAGCTCTTTTTTAATTGCTGCGATGGTATCCTGTGATTTCTTAGGGTTACGGTTTAGCATCACCACTTTAGCCCCTTTGGAGGCAAGTATTTTTGTAGCTTCGAAACCGGTACCACTGGTAGCGCCTGTGATTAGGTAAGTTTTTCCTTTAAGTGATTTGATTCTGTCTGGTGTCCAGCCACGTGGGCCGAAAGGATTGTTTGTGCTCATGATATTGTCTTTTTAGTTAATGAATTATCATGATGCAAAGTAACAGCATACCAGTGCGTTATGACTTAAACAATCTGGCAGGATGTGTATACAATTTGACGGTATGATTATTCTGCTACTTGCTGGAAAGTACCAGTGTCAGCCCCAAAACCGACAGCACCGTCGCCTTGCTCCACCTGGTGATTTTCCAAAAACGAGGACTGTTGAGGTATACAGCGAGACGTCCGGTAAGGATGGCAATGGTACAGAAAATAATGATGGTCTGTATAAGGAATATAATCCCCAGGATCATCATCTGATAAACTACATTTATCCCTTCCTGATTTACAAATTGAGGTAAAAAGGCCAGAAAGAACAGTGCTACCTTTGGGTTCAGCACATTCATAAAGAATCCTTTGCGCATCAGTTGAAAGAACGAGGCCGATTTTTCTGTCTTGCTGCTTGTTAAATCCACAGAACGCTGTTTATCTCTAATCGCTTTATAAGCCAGGAAGAAAAGGTATGCCGCTCCAATGTACTTGATGATAGAAAAGGCTAATGCAGATTGACGAATGATGATAGATAGTCCTGTCGCTGCAGCAAGCGTATGGATTAAAACCCCGGAGGCCAGGCCAAGAGAGATGGCGATACCGGCTTTTCTGCCGCTGGTGAGGCTCTCGGTCAGCACAAAGATATTGTCCGGGCCCGGCATGATGGTTAATATGATGGATGCACTTAAGAATGATATGATTGTTTCGAGGGTCATAATGATTACCTTTTAGACAAAATTACATGAATAATTTAAACCGCAAAGGCGCGAAGACGCAAAGGAAGTCCCTTTTAAAATCAATCCTTTATACATCTCACATAGGACACTTCCTCTGGAGCGCTGTCATTGTGCCTGAAGCGGTTATTGTTGTTGCTTTCAAAACCCCAGGTGTGATCTTTAATCCAAATAACAAGACATGCATCATCGGTAGATTGATGAAGCAAAAGTACAATGGCACTCAGGGCGTACATAATTCGATTTACTGAATCCCGTGTCCCACATCATTTATATGTACAACAATCCCCACTTTTTATACAATATCTACACGCATTCGCTGCTCTATTTTTGCCCCATCATAAAAAAGAGTAAAAATGAACTATACCGGCCCCGTTTACCGACCGCCTTACGAAGCAAATACACTGCTGCTGGAAGTGACAGTAGGATGTGCTCACAACAAATGTACTTTCTGTACCATGTACCGCGAGGTGAAATTCTCCATCGCGAAAGAAGACCAGATCAGAACCATCGAACTCATCGACGTGGAGACCTACTACATGGGTATCCACATTATCAACACCGTGAGCTTCGATGCGGAGCTGCCGCGTGACAGACAGCGCTCCATAGATCGTATCAACTACGCCATGGAGAATATGACGGACCTGGAGCTGGATAGGGTTCCGGAGAGGCATTCGATCTGATATTTAGGGACGATGCCTACATTAGACATCGTCCCTAAATGCAATATTAAGTGATCTCTGATATGACCATTTCATGAATTGGCCCCTTTATTTTATTCTCTGTTTTCCCAAATTCACCCTAAGCTCTCCAGCATTCTTCGGAGAAATAACATCTTTTCCGGTAGTATCTTCAATTTGTTTTCTGGCGACATCTGCAACTTTACCACCCTCTTGAGCTACTTGTTCATTTTCAGGGAAAGTAGATGGTTTTTTTGTTTTTGAAATTTCTGTAGTGGATGCCTCTGCCAGCATATTTAATACTAGCTCCAGGTTTGACATGTTATCACGTAAATTCTCCTTCTTAAGTCCTTTGAAGTCTTTGTAGTCACGAGTGGTCATTCCTGCCCATGCTTTGGTGATCTCATCAGTAAGGATAGCATACTCGATACCTTTTTTTACTCCTCTGGCATCCCACTCATCTGTAAGCTCTTTTCTGACCTCAATACTTTTGAGCCTTTGGTTGATCCAGTTTACAGAATAACCTTTCTTCAGATAGGTCTCCATTGCTCTGTCAAATGCCTTCTCAGGATCTTCAGTTTCCTCAATTCTTTCATATCCAACTTTTGCAAGCCAGAGTTTGAATGGCTCGGCCTTTGGGGAGGGAATGGACTGAATTAAACGTAGAAGTTGTTCAGTATCAGCTACATCTGTTGCTCTCATTTTCCCGTCTGGTGATTTCATTTTCAACTGTCCGATTTTATCGGACACTTCACTTCCCTGTGCTTTGAGTTTAGCTTTTAAATCCGACCAATATTTACGCGGCCTTTGATTTCCAGTTAAAACTGATATCACATCAATAACAGAGAAATACCATTTCCCCTTTTCATTATCCCACTCTACACGTACCTTTTGATCGTGGAATAGCTTTATTGCAGTCTCTTTTGTCATGTTCTTAATCAATGATAGATTCCTAAATATATTGAATCTAATTGATGATTAAAAATTTATTTGTGATGGAATTAAAGAAGGTGTTAAAAAAAACATCAAAAGAATTTGTTTAGTTCTAACTCGCATCAGCACAAAGGTATGTGTTAAGTTATAAAATGCAAGAAAGAAGAGATAGGCAGCGCCAATATACTTGATAATGGAGAGTCCTGTTGCGGCTGCCAGGGTATGAATCAAGACACCTGAGGCAAGTCCAGGGGATATGGCAATACCGGTTCTTCTGCCGCTGGTCAGGCTCTCGGTCAGCACAAATATGTTGTCCGGACCCGGCATGATTGTTAATATGATGGATGCACTTAAAAATGATAATATGGTTTCGATAGTCATGGTAGTTTCCTTTTGAAATTTCTGTTTTTTAGCCTTCCCCGACGATTTTTTGATACCAAGTCGTATGATTTCCGTTCTCTTCGCAATATATCGACATATATCCGTATTCACAGTTTTTTAGGATTTCTGATGATCCTTCTATGTCTGGAAGTCGGTTTTGTCGTCTTACGTTTTTATTGAAATTTTTCATTAATGCAAAAATACTTGAATTATTTTAACCACTAAGGAGCAGAGGTGCAAGGGACCCCACCCCATGTCTTTGCGCCACATAAAAAGAAGTGCATGACCGGTTTTTGTAAAGCAATAGTATATTGGCACCCAGATGAGTATATGATACGATTTATTGAAATCGCATCATACAAACTCCTACATAACGATAATTTTTCTGTTTGTTTGTTGATCCCCCGCTCTCAGCTTAAGGAAATATGAGCCTGGTTGAAGATCAGAGGTGTTAATCTCAGTCTGATATTCTCCCCTGGTGTAGAAACCTTCCTCTACCGAACTTATTTTCCTTCCACTAATATCATATATCTCCAGCTGGATTTGGGATGGTTCCTGAATTGAGAATTTAACAGTGGCCTTATCCTTACATGGGTTAGGGTAAGGGCATTGTAATTCAAATTTTGTTACAATATCATTATTATCGATTCCCGAAGGTTCGAAATGTGTTTGATAAATCCCACTCCCCTGAGTAGCAATTACCATCCAGCCATCTGTCTCTCTGCAGTCAATATGGTCGATAATCGTGTTTCCAATAATATTGGCTCCTTCCTGTACCCAAATTGTCTGATCCCCATTTAACTCATATGTGGAAAAGAGTCCTGCACTGGTGGCTGCGAAATATCCTGTGCCGTCTTCATAATTCAGCATTCGGATACAGCGAACTGAAGGGCCACCACCTGATCCGTCCTGATTTTCCTCCAGATTTCCACTGATATTCGTCCAGGTAGCTCCGGCGTCATCAGAATGAAAGAGGCTTTGGATATTATAGTTGGAGAAGGCAACGAAGATGTTGTTGGCATTGGTTGGATCCACCTCAATATATCCTATAAATCCATTAGTGGGGAAATTGCATCCGGTGATCTCAGTCACAACAGGGTTTGGAGTTGAGGCATTTTCCATTCGGAACATTTTCCCGTTGTTACTTCCATAATAAATAATATCAGCAGGCTCAACTGAAGTATTAATGGATGTAATGACTTCATCAGGCATTA
>CAZQNY010000159.1:1312-4901 GCA_964594665.1 uncultured Bacteroidales bacterium | reverse complement strand
AAGAGTATGAAGATATCCCTTTCGGGGATGACTTCGTAACAAGCGGTGATCTTATCACGCGGTATGGCTCTTCATCGGGAATTGTTATTCAGGGTGTGAAGAAAAATGAAGATCCATTGCTCACCACACTCTGGACAACCATTGGTTTTCCAAACACAAGCTGTGTTATGCCACTTTGGTGTGCCGGAGGAAAAGAGCTACTTCCACTACTCACTGCTCCCGGAACAGAGAACAGTCCGTTGAATAGCGCAGCAATGGAACTGCAAGATGATTGTTATCCCCGTAATGGAATGGGCTCAGGATACAAATACCTGAAAATCGGTAAACTGATCAACAAAGAGGGAAACGGGTATATTCAACAAATTGAGGTCTTTGAAAAGGAGATTCTATCCCTCGCTGAAGAGAAAAGAGACCAATGGAGCAAAGATGGTTATACGCAGCAGGATGTTCAGGATTTTTACACCTTCCTGAACCTGAAAGGCGAAGAATTTTACCTGAATGTATACAGAAATCATGTAGTTAAAGAGAAGACTTCACCCCATATAAAAGCAGGTGTATTTGATAAAAATGGTGATAGCCCGTATTGTATAACCGATGCACTCATAGCATTAAGGATTGATAGTGAGATCGATGCAAGAATCGTATCTGCGGCAGATATTATGAGTGGAGCTGCTGATGACCTGGATCTGATCCTTTTTCCCGGTGGAGGCGGAAGAAGCGAAACCGGTAGTCTTGGGGAAAAAGGCATGGAAGAAGTTATCAATATGGTCACAGAGAAAGGTATCGGCGTAATAGGAATCTGTGCCGGGGCATACATCCTTACAAAAACACCAGACTATCCTTCCCTCGGACTTAGTGGTGCTGAAGCCATTGACATCGAGCATGATCACCGTGGACATGGCCTGGTCAAGTTCTCGCTCACAGAAGAAGGAAAAAAGATATTCCCGGAATTGGCAGATAGAGAAATAAGCTACTCACAGTATTATGAAGGCCCTGTATTAATTGAGGCACCCGATTCACCTTATCAATATACTGAATTAGCAACCATGCTCAGCGACGTTCATCTGGTGGAAGGAACGCCGGCAAATATGACCAACAACAGACCATTTATCATAGTTACTAAAAATGGGAACGGTATGTCTGCATCTATCATAGGACATCCGGAAAACACACCGGGTATGCGATGGATTATTCCTCGTCTGGCAAGAGTGGTAACAAATAACGAAATTGTATCCTATTCCGAACTGGCTGTAAGACCTCAGATTCATACGGAAGAAATGCTATTCACAAAAGAGGAAGCAAAACTCCAGCGTGAAGCATACTACAATCTTACAGGAACAAAGGAGGAAAAGATAAACGCAATGAAGACCATAGTTGACCGTAACTCATGGTCAGCAAAAAAATGGATTCCGCCAATGATCCGTGACAATGATCCGGAAGTGCGCCAACTGGCAGCAGAACTGACAGTATACATTGAAAGAACTGATGCAATTCCTGATTTTGAGGCTGCTCTTCTACACGAAAAAGACCAAAAAACAAAAGTGGTACTTGAAGAAGCTCTAAGAAAACTTAAGATTATTCAAGGCAAAAAATAACACCTTATAAAACCGGGATTCTACTCCCGGTTTTTCTTTATCCATCATAGCTTTAGCGATGTTGTTTTTTTTGTACATTTGTTTTTTGGAAAACGTTAACTAACAACAACCCGTCAAATGACAACAACTATTATTATCATTGCAGCAGTTGTGCTATTGATCCTCATGATCGTTGGCATGTACAACGGCCTTATCAGAAGGAAAAATGAAGTAGAAAATGCCTTTGGAGGCATGGATGCTCAGCTAAAAAAACGTTACGACCTGATTCCTAACATGGTATCAACAGTAAAACAGTATGCCAGCCATGAAAAAGAGCTGCTTGAAAACGTTACTGCCCTTAGAGCAAAAGCCACTTCCGGAAATCTTTCCAACGATGAGAAGGTTGCTCTCGACAACCAGATCTCAGGCGCACTGAAGTCTATCATGGTATCAGTAGAGAGTTACCCGGATCTGAAGAGCAATGAAAACTTCATGAACCTTCAGCGTACGCTCAACGAGGTAGAATCACAGATCTCTGCTGCAAGAAGAGCCTACAACGCAGCCGTTACCGATTTCAACAATGGCATTGAGACCTTCCCGCGCAGCATCATCGCCAACCAGATGAAGCTTACCAGAAAGCAGGTATTCGAAATTCCTGAAACCGAACGTCAGAATGTGGATGTAAAATCACTGTTTAACTAAAAACAAACAACCATTATGAGAACCATAGAACAGGTACAGGAATTTTATCACTCCACACTGGTGGATCGACTAAAATCACTTGAAACGTTAAGAAAAAGCATACGTAACAGAACTATTCTGGCTGTATGTATGATCCTCCTGCCTTTTATAGTGCTATTTGCTATCCCTAACGGCAGTGAAGGTTCAACAGCTAATCTGGCCATGTTTGGGGCTATATTATTTGTTGTTGGCGGTGTTGTTTTAATCTTTCTTACCAGAAGGAAAAAACGAGAATATCGTGCAGAATACAAGTCTAAGGTAGTTGCTGAAATCGTTAAAATGGTGGATGACAGCTGGAACTACCAACCGGATGGAAGAATTGGAGAACATGAGTACCGTGCCAGTGACCTTTTCAGGCAGAGCGTTGATCGCTATACCGGAGATGACCTTATCAGCGGAACAATAGATAAAACCGATTTCCGCTGCTCTGAAATCCATTCAGAATACAAAACCTACACTACCGATGACGACGGAAAAAGAAAAGAGGAGTGGCACACGATCTTCAAAGGGCTCTTCTTTCATGCCGACTTCAACAAGAACTTCCAGGGTCGCACCTATGTTGTTCCTGAAGTACGCGGTGGATTGAAAGTATTCTCCTCTGTTGGAGGTATGGCGCAACGCGGAGACCGCGTAAAACTTGAAGATCCTGAATTTGAAAAAATATACGAAGTATACTCCACTGATCAGATAGAATCGAGATATATCCTTACTCCCGCTATTATGCAAGCCATGACAGCCATCAAAAAAGAGCTTGATACATTTGTATATTTTTCTTTTATCGAAGAGAGGGTTTATTGCGCTATGTACTTCAATAAGAACCTCTTTGAGCCACGTATCATGAAATCAGGCGTAAACTTTGAAGACATTGAGAAGATGTATAAGCTATTCGCTACAAATGCACTTATCATCAACGAGCTGAACCTGAACACGAGGATCTGGACGAAGGATTAGTTGCTTTGTAGTGCAGCGCCTACAGCGCTGTGTGAGCAGCGCTGCTGCTCTACCCCGGGTTGCACCCGGGGTTATGCCTGTGTGGCGCCTACAGCGTCGGAAGCTACACACAGACACCTCACAGTATTCTGTGCTATCCCTGAGGTATCATAAGGCAGTCATACGATAAGCTCCGTCAGGAGCAACGACAGGCATAACAACGTGCGCAGCGCCGGGAGCTACACTCAGCCACCTCACAGTATTCTGTGCTATCCCTGAGGTATCATAAGGCAGTCATACGATAAGCTCCGTCAGGAGCAACGACAGGCATAACAACGTGCGCA
>CAZQNY010000159.1:0-1212 GCA_964594665.1 uncultured Bacteroidales bacterium | reverse complement strand
GCAACGACAGGCATAACAACGTGCGCAGCGCCGGGAGCTACACTCAGCCACCTCATAGTATTCTGTGCTATCCCTGAGGTATCATGGCAGTCATACGATAAGCTCCGTCAGGAGCGACGACAGGCATAACCCCGTGCGCAGCGCGGGGCCAGGTAACGCCAACGGCGTTAAACCGCTCTGTAGGAGCGGCACTAAAACGCCACAACCGGCCCCTTATCTATACAGATTCATTACCTTTGCCGCATAAAAAACTAATGCGATGAACCCTATATATCTTGATTATAACGCCACAACCCCGATTGATCCGGAGGTGGCAGAGGCAATGCGCCCGTACCTGGAAACGTACTTTGGAAATCCCTCCAGCTCGCACGCTTATGGAGCTACAACCAAAAATGCAGTGGAAAAGGCAAGAAAGCAGGTTGCGGATCTAATTAATGCTCAACCTTCTGAGGTGATCTTCACCAGCGGTGGAACGGAGTCGAACAACTACGCGGTAAAAGGCGCTGCATTTGCCAATAAGCATAAGGGGAATCACATTATCACCTCCTCCATCGAGCATCCTGCCATCTTTGAGGTGTGTAAATACCTCGAAAAACAGGGTTTTGAAATCACTTACCTGCCAGTTGATGAGTATGGTATTGTGGCTGTGAATGATTTGCTTGACGCTATAAAGGATGAGACGATCCTTATCACGATAATGCATGCAAATAATGAAACAGGTGCCATTCAACCCGTTGAAGAGATTGGAAAGATTGCAAAAGAGCGTGAAATCCTGTTTCATACAGATGCAGCACAATCATTAGGGAAGATTCCGGCAGATGTAAATGCCATGAATTTGGATTTACTCAGTATTGCAGGCCACAAACTATATGCACCAAAAGGTATCGGTGCACTATACATTCGCAGCGGTGTTAAACTTGAGAAGCTTATTCATGGTGCTGATCATGAGCAAAATCTCCGTGCCGGAACAGAAAACGTGTTGGAAATCACCGGTTTGGGCAAAGCTGCTGAGATAGCAAAAAGAGACCTTCAAAAGCATGCAGATCACTACAAAAAGATGCGCGATTACCTGCATCAGCAAATTAAAGATGCACTTCCGGAAGTAAAACTCAACGGCCACGAAGAGTTACGCCTGCCAAACACCCTGAGCCTTTCATTCCCGGGAGTAGAGGCCAATACTCTTATCAGTCGTCTGGAAAATGTAGCAGCCTC
>CAZQNY010000158.1:0-5030 GCA_964594665.1 uncultured Bacteroidales bacterium | reverse complement strand
TGTGGAGCCACGCATGTATATCGACACCGACAAGGGCCTCTTTATCGGGCTTCGCGGACACGGCTTTATGTTAGGGCAGTACCTGGCAAAAATGTATGTGGATCAGTACTGTGGTGACACAACGCCAGAGTATTTCGACCGGCTTAAAGTTGGCGGTGACGGCCTGTTGGAAAGTGCATTTAAATAGATGATCATTTATTTCATCCAATTATTTGTTTTTCACAATAGTACCACGTACCTTTGCACCCCTTTTTGTAAAAAGTGCATGAAGTGAATGTTCTAAATAAATTTGAAATCCCTTTTAAAGGGTTAGCCGAAGGTGTTCATGAATTTTCATACACCATCGATGATACGTTCTTTGAAGCTATTGACTATTCAGAGGTGAAAAAAGGCCTCCTGTCGGCAGAGGTAACGCTCGACAGACAAGCCGGAATGATGCAGCTGCATTTTACCATTTCCGGTTATGTCACGCTTACCTGCGATCGCTGTCTGGAACTTTTTAACATGCCCGTTCATTGTGATGAGATTCTCATCATTAAAACCGGGCCTGAGCCTAAGGAAGAGAGTGAGGAGGTGATCGTTATCGCTGATACCGAATACAAACTCAATCTATGGCACTACATCTATGAATATATCAGCCTGCAGGTACCCTACCGTAAAGTTCATCCCAATGATGAAAACGGAAACAGTACCTGCGATAGAAAGCAAATTGAACGTATCGACACATTGAACGCTTCAAATCGCAACGATCCCCGATGGGATGCTTTGAAGAATTTAAAATTTGACGACGAATAAAGAGTATTAACATATTAAATTAAGCTTACAATGGCACATCCAAAACGTAAGATCTCGAAAACACGCAGAGATAAAAGACGGACACATTACAAAGCAGAAGCTCCACAGCTCGCTACATGCCCTACTACCGGTGAAGTACATGAGTACCACAGAGCCTATTGGGTGGATGGTAACATGTATTACAAAGGACAGATTGTGATTGAAGGCTCTGAAGATCTTTAGGTTTTTCCTGACTTCTTTAAGAAGCTGAAAATTTATATATCAATCAGTACAAAAACCAGAACATCAGTATTTTATGGTGCTCTGGTTTTCTTGTACCCAGGTCTTTTATCCCCTTGTGTGTAACTTTCTGCACCTTTTTTACCCGTAAATTAATCATAAATTGTATTTTCGCAGGCAAACTTTTTGCTTATGACATCTATCAAAGCTGCAATAACAGGCGTAGGAGCATATGTTCCTGAATACATTCTTACCAATGCCGAACTCTCAACAATGGTTGATACTACGGATGAGTGGATTATGACACGCATTGGCATTAAAGAACGCCACATTATTAAAGAAGAAAATGAAGGCTCCTCTTTTGTTGGTGAAAAAGCCGTTCATGATTTGCTGAAAAAAACAAATACAGACCCCTCTGAGGTTGATCTGCTCATTTGTGCTACCGTAACACCGGATATGCAATTCCCTGCTACGGCAAATATTATTTCCGATAAAGTGGGAATAAAAAATGCTTTTAGTTTTGACCTCAACGCAGGGTGCTCCGGTTTCCTCTACGCTCTCACTACTGCCAGCCAGTACGTAGAAACAGGGAAATACAAAAAAGTTGTCGTCGTGGGAGCCGAAAAAATGTCTTCCATCGTAGATTACACCGACCGCGCCACATGCTGTATCTTCGGCGATGGTGCCGGCGCAGTGATGCTTGAGCCTACAGAAGGCGAATTTGGCATTATTGACCATAAGCTCCAGAGTGACGGCGTAGGACGCGTACATCTCCATCAGGTGGCAGGTGGCTCACAAAAGCCGGCTTCACACGAAACTGTTGATGCCCGCGAGCATTTCATCTACCAGGAAGGACAGCCTGTGTTCAAATGGGCCGTTTCACGCATGGCTGATGTGTCGGTGGAAATGATGAAAAATAACGGAATCGAACCTGACGACCTTACATGGCTCGTTCCTCACCAGGCCAACCTTCGTATCATCGAAGCCGTAGCACGTCGTATGGGTATCAAAAAAGAACAGGTGATGATCAACATCGAGAAGTATGGTAACACCACTGCTGCTACACTTCCTCTCTGTCTCCACGACTGGGAGTCGCAACTCCATAAGGGCGACAACATCATCCTCACCACATTCGGTGCCGGCTTCACATGGGGAGCACTTTACCTTAAGTGGGCGTATGATCCTATGGAAATAAATAATAAATAATAAAATACAACGAGGCTGTCCTTTTGGATGGCCTTTTTTTGTCTGTTGTTTGGAGGCTCTCCCTTTGGAACTCTGTGCGATACTCAATAAAAAACCGGATTCCTTTTCTAAAATGAACAAACCACCCAAATTCGCAGTTTACAAATCATATTCAAAAAACAAAATCAAAAAAAACTCCGTGTAACTCCGTGCATAACTCACAGGAACTCCGTGTTCCGTATCTCAACTGCATAGAAAATCAAAACTATTATAATTATTACCGTGATGCTATTAAGCATTATCACCTTCGAGTTCCATTCCGTGGATTCAGGTATGGAAGTATTCGCCGGCGTCAAGAACCTCATGAATGTTTATCAGGATGATTTCGACAACTGGCGCAACCGCGACAGTAATTACATCTATGGTCCGGCATTGCCGGGGACAATTTATGTTGGAATTAGTGTAAAAGGATTGTAATCATAATATTACTATCTTTGTTAAAAACACTTTAGAATGGATTTACAGAGTAGAAAATTAAATATGATAGAATATCTCATCTCATTAAAAGATGAGCATCTATTTAAAAAGATAGAATCATTGATTTTTGAAAATCAGTCTACCGAAGATTCTAAGAAAGAATTTATGCCATTTACCCAGGATCAATTAATTGATAGAGCAAATAAATCCAATCAGGATTATAATAATGGTAAAATCAAAACTCAGGAACAGCTGGAAAAAGAATCTGAAACCTGGTAATATGAAAATTGTTTGGACCGATTTTGCCTCATCTACTCTTCAGGAGATATTCAATTATTACTCTAAAAAAGCGAGCAGGAAAATTGCAAATGAGATTAAATCCAGAATTTTTGCTGCTACAAAAGTATTACCCCGACAACCTCAGCTGGGACAAGAAGAACTTACATTAATTAAACTCAATCAAGGTCACAGATATATTGTTGAAGGTAATTATAAGATCATTTACCGAATAAAAGATGAAGATATTATAATTACTGATGTTTTTGATTGTAGGCAAGACCCTGTCAAAATGAATAATCCTAAAAGAAGGATACAATAAACTTCTCTGTGGAACACTGCGCAAACACTGCGGGACATTGCGTTCAAAAAAAATTATATTCCAACCTCCTCTACACCATTCTCACCCCAAACAGCCATTCGCTCATACCCCGCTTCCTTAACAGCATTCAGACAGGTATCATACTCCTTCATCAAATCGTCAGGATGATGGGCGTCGGAGTTGAGCATTACCCTGAGCCCCATCTCCTTCATTATTGGCAGCCACTCTTTTCCGGGGAAGAGGTCATCGCAACGACCTTTATAGAGACCCCGGGGATTGATCTCCACAACAGCATTGATGGATTGTGCCGCTTCCAGTGCCTCAATCATCAGCTTACGGTACCATGGATCATTGGTGCTGAAAAAACGCTCGTTATTGTGCATCTTAATCTTATCGATATGCCCGATTATCTCCGGTTTCTCCAGCTTTATCATCTGAATAACCTGCATAAAATACGCTTCTACCGCAACATGGATATCATTATCAAATAATTGCTCCAATCCAAAATCATAAATCTCCGATTTTGGTCCGTCGATAAACCACAGCTCATCCGAAATGCCATTGGAGACCAGATGCACCGAACCAATAACATAATCCAGGTTACATGGTTCCCTAAACGTTTTAAATGAAGTAGTTCTACCGGGGATATAATCCGCTTCCAGCCCCAGAAACAGCTCAATCTGATCCTTATATCGTTCTTTGAGTTCAAGAACGCCGGAGCAGTATTCCTGCAGATCACTCTTCTTGATAGCAAAACCATTTTCAAAAGGAACCGGTGCGTGCCCGGAAAAACCAAGGCGTTGGAAATCATTATCAACAGCAGTTCTTACAAAATCCTCCAGGGGAGCTTTTCCGTCACAAAACAATGAATGGGTATGGAAGTTTGTTTTCATCATAGCTGCAAAAATAAACATACTATGGCAGGAAAAAAGGGATTTATTAAAAGAGCCTCCCACCGGACTCGAACCGGCGACCTGATCATTACGAGTGAACTGCTCTACCAACTGAGCTAAGGAGGCAATTATGTCGCAAATTTACATATTTTTGTAGCAGTTCCGCGAAAACCACTGCAAAATGGCGAAAAAAAAACAGCGTAAAAAGAAAAAAAATGGTTTTAACCCAAAGGTAATCCTGTACCTTCTGGCTATTTTCGCACTTTTCTACCTTATGGACAGCTACTCTCCGGGAATGTTCAAATCGTATGTGCCAACGCATAAACCAGCAACACACAGCAGCTCAAAAGACGTTGTCGCCAGAGTAAAAACCAATTATGGAGCCCAGGTAAAAAAATATGCCGCAGAGGTAAATATCAACCCTGCCTACTTACAATCATTGATGATTCTGGAATGTAGCGGCAAAAAACCTGCAGGCAAACGTTTTGAAAAGCATGTATACCAGAAACTGCGACAGGTGCGCTCCGGACACCGCAAATCGTTCGAGAATATCACCAAAGCCGATCTTCACGATGCTACCGATGATGCCCTGAGAAACCTCGCCACCTCCTGGGGACCATTTCAGATTATGGGATATAAATGTATTCATATGAATATTAAACTGGGTGATCTCCGGGGCGAGAAAGCTGTTTATTATGGCGTCAAATGGATCGATGAAAATTACGGTAACTACCTGCGAAAAGGAAAATACCGCGACGCCTTTCATATCCATAACACCGGCCATCCCTACCCTAAAGTCGGCCCGCCCAAGACCTACGACCCATCATACGTGAATAGAGGATTGAGGTATATGAAGCAGTTTT
>CAZQNY010000157.1:0-5050 GCA_964594665.1 uncultured Bacteroidales bacterium | reverse complement strand
TATAAAAAATTTTATTCGCACAAGAGGTTCATGAAAAAAAATCATGAAAAATATACGCATTCCATCAGCTACACTGCCCTGGGCCGCACAGCGCGGGTGATTTCTCGCTTTCCTTTTGGGCCGGGGAGCGCCTCAACAACAAAGCCCGCCATCTGCATCGCTCTTTTCACCGATCCTTTTGCACTATAGGTCAATAGCATTCCTCCCGGTCGCATCGCCCTGAAGACCCTTTTAAACACCTCTTCTGTCCATAATTCCGGCTGCAGATCAGGAGCAAAAGCATCAAAATAAACCAAATCAAAGCTCTCGTCCTTAAATTCGAGATCTTCAAAGTTGGCTTTTAGCTTATTCAATACAAAGTTATCATTGATAAAATAGGGTAGATCCCAAGGGCACTGATGCATTTTCACAAATACATCACCGGCATCCTTATCCTCAAATTGCACCGGATACTCCAGCTGTGTCCAAACATTCTTTTCCACAGGGAAAGCCTCTGCAGCGACATAATGAATTTTGCCTTTTTTATTGATTTGACGAGCTTCCAAAAAGGTAAGCAGGGCATTTAAGCCGGTTCCAAAGCCCATTTCCAAAATTGTCAGGCTGCATGCCTTATCATACATTTCCTTAAATCCGGCATCAATAAAAATATGCTTCGATTCTGACACTGCTCCGTGTGTACTATGATAATGCTCATCCATGCCCGGTAAATACAGGGTTTTGGATCCGTCTTCGGTAACAATAATAGTAGGTTTTTCTGCTTTCATGGGTTATTAGTCTGATAAAAAACGGTTTCTGTTATATTGAATCACCAGCGATGCCGGTGGAACGTCAAAGGTATTGGATTTTTCCATAACATCGTCCTCAATACGATACTTAAAAAGTCCGTTACCGGAAATAATCCATAAAGATTCTTCCACGGCATCCCTGGTCATAAAAGAAACATTACTCATTTCGAACAGTGCAACCAGCCCGGAACCAGCAGAAAACCGGTATATACCCCACTCATCAGCAAGATAGTACACGCCACCGCCCCCGCAGGAACAATGAAATGCACGCTGAACGCCGGCAACAGGTACTTTTTCATCCCATAAAAGATCATATTTTATTATTGAAACATTGCCCTGCTGAGCACAGGAAAAATAAACGATGTTTTGCTCAGCACCAATCAATAACAGATCCTCATATCCAAAATCCAATGTTGTGTGATGAACACCACTGGCCAGGTACCAGGAAACAAGAATTTCATTGCCGGTTGCCGGATCTTTAACCGAGGCAACAAGATAATCATCAGCCAGCATCAATTCATTGGGGACCATACTACCAACAGGAAAAGCACGATATTTTTCTATACCAAAACGGTCAAAACCATAGATGTAGCTATTATACTCAGCAATATAAATTAAATCAGAGGCATATTCCATAGAAGTAAAACAGGGAAAAGGAGGATTGGGCGTACACACTTTCTCCCAGATAGTTTCCTTATCATCGAGGCTGTAACAAATCATATCTCCCGTCTTTTCCCCGCTTAAAAACATAAAATTATCATCAGAGTCGATTGCAGCATCAAGAAAATCACCTGCAAAAATGGCAAAATCAGAAACAGAAAGATCATCATGAAGGATTTCAGCAGTCACATTGTTTGCATTCTTTTCAGAGATCAAAAAATAATTCACCACCTCTAACTCCAATGCATTAATGGTTACAGGAAGTGAAGTATTCGCTGCCATTCCGGACGATGAAACTGTTGCCCTCAATGTATAATCTGCCGTCGGGAGATCTTTTCTGTTGAGCAGAAAATATGCTTCTTCAAACAAAACAACCTCAGTCTCCGGATTCCATGATTGTGATAAAAGCACAGAGCCATTACTATCAGAGAAGGTGAGTCTAACAGATGTTATTATTGATTGATGCGAAGCACATAATGAAAACCAGAGCGTATCCATAGCTGACAATGACTCCATATTATGAACCTCAAAACATGTAATTTCAGGAGCTGTTTCCAAAGGAGTTCTTGTACAGGATGAAAAACACACTGCCTGGCACAATAAAAAAGCACCATACAAAAAATACCGGTATTGCTTCATGCTGCTAAGATAAGATTTACAACAAGATAATTGAAATCGGATAGTGTCCTTAAAATATCAACAGGATGATTACCTTTGCGAAAATAAATATTAGAAAGATGAAAAAAAGTATTCTGTCAGCACTGCTGATATCTATGCTCGTTCTTCCTGGCGTAACCATGGCACAGAAACAAGCGAAAAAGCTTCTTAAAGTAAAACCCGAAAAAGTATTACTAACACAAAGGGACTCGGCATCCTATGCCCTTGGAATGGATATTATCCGAACGCTGGATATGCGCAACGTGGACTTCAGCCCTGAAATCATGGCGCTGGCCATTATGCGGGAGACCTATTTATCTGACACACTAATGACAGATGAACAGGTAATGACCTACCTCAACCTGCTGCAGGAAGATATGGAGAAAAAAGAACTTAAGGCAAAAAATACAGAAATCATGAAAAACAAACAGGAAGGGCTCCAGTTTCTTACAGAGAACAGAAACAAGCCAGGAGTAAAACAAACCGAAAGCGGACTGCAGTACAAGGTCATCCGTGAGGGTGAAGGAGAGTATCCCACGGCAACAAGTACCGTTAGGGTTCATTACCGCGGAACCTTTATCAGTGGTGAAGTTTTTGATTCATCCTACGACCGCGGCGAATCCATTGAGTTTCCGCTCAACGGAGTTATCAAAGGCTGGACAGAAGGCCTGCAGCTTATGCAGCCGGGCGCCAAATACATCCTTTATGTTCCTTCATCGCTGGGTTACGGTGAAGCCGGAATAGGACCTATCCCGGGAGGCACAACACTTATTTTTGAAGTTGAACTTATTTCCATTGTCAATTAACAGATGGAACTGGTTTTTGTAACACACAACAAACACAAGCTGAAGGAGGTATCGCAGATGCTTCCTTCAGGATTTTTACTCCGGAGCCTCGATGATCTGGGGTTTACGGATGAAATAGAGGAAAATGCCGCTACACTGGAAGGCAATGCTACCATAAAAAGCCAGACGATCTTTAACAGGTATCACTGCGATTGTTTTGCCGATGACACGGGTCTTGAGGTAGAAGCTCTGAACGGAGCTCCTGGAATACATTCTGCCCGCTTTGCCACCGACGGCCATGATTTTGAAGCCAATCTGCAGAAACTAATGTCACTGATGGAGGGCAAAAAGAATCGTAAGGCACGATTCAGAACCGTCATATCTCTTATTCTTGAAGGAAAAGAGCATCAGTTTGAAGGAATCGTAAATGGGACAATCATTGACATCCGAAAAGGAACTGAAGGCTTTGGTTATGATCCTGTTTTTATCCCTGACGGATATGCTGAGACTTTTGCGGAAATGGATGCTGATCTGAAAAACAGTATCAGTCACCGCGGGAGAGCATTCAGGAAGCTCTGTGATTTTCTGGAAACCCGGTAATCTTATCAATTAATCCTCAGGATAATTTTCGTCAAGGTATTGTAATGCGGTAAAATGGGCTTTTTTCATTGCATTATATTGAAATTCATTTGATCCTGCATCAAAGTTTTTCAGCCACTCCCCTTCCAGTTCAATTTGATCCAACCGTATTAATTCAAGTAATTCTGGTGAAGTTTCTGCTTTCAGAGAAAGATCATGATGCGTCCGGAACACTGACAGAGAGTTGTTAAAAAGAGCGGTTTCGGTATAATTTTCAGGGATACTATCGATTCCAAAACAAACAGGGACATAAAAGCATGTTTGAGGCGGGCCGAACCCCGACCAGAGAACCGCGCCGATACCGACGGGTTTTCCGGGCTGAATTTGAATAACACTTGTATGGACAGTGTTCCACGATGCAATAGCACGCTCACCATCTATTCCCTTGTCATCAATTCTATTTTCAAAAGGTGTTCCTTCATAGCGGTTCCGTAGTATGCTAAAGCATTTTTGCAGATCAATTTTAACGTCGGGAACCAAAAACAATGGAAATTCATGCTGATTCGCATCCATTTTCAGGGAAGGAGACAAAATCTCTATTGCCTGCCATATTCTTCGCGAATCGTAGCAGGGTTTAAGGTTTTGTTCCTGGCGCCCTCCGCCAAAAGCTTTGGCAAAAGAAAATTCACCCTCACGGGGATTCCAAAGGTTGTGTTCACAACAAAAAGATAATAATTCCGGTGAGCAGTAAAAGTTCATGGTATCGGAAGGGTCAACATTTTCTATTCTATATCCGTTTGCCTGCACCCAGTAACAGGTATCAGGTATTCGTATTGCTGCCCATGTGTGCCCACCACCTGATTCAATGTACCATATTTCCGATGAATCAGCGATACCCACACCACCGGGATAGGTAACACCGTAAGTAGTGTAAAGGTCGCCCAGCGTTTTTACACATTCCCGTGCTGTTATGCTTCTTTGCAATGCAATATATCGCACACCTCCGTTAAGGCCTGATGGCATAAGAGGGTCGGCTTCAACTGCTCTTGAATTCCGGTCGGCTTTCAACGCAACACCACCGGCAATACATACGCCCTGTTCGTTTATGGCCACAGCATCGCCTTCGGCAAACCCGGCAGCCAACTGCAGTGCCATCCAACCATATGTATGCTCAAACTGAGGGATAATCCTACCCGAAGGAAACGCAACAGAATCGTTACTTTCATAATCCTGGGCCGGATATTTTCTCAACACCGAGGCCTCTTTCCCTGACAAATCATTATTATGAGCAAGTAGCACCGACCCGTCTGCGCTTGCCCCCTTGCCAACCAACATCATAAAACACTCCTGGTCAACAGGATTTCGATCATAGTTAAAAAGTATACATCGCAGGCAAAACGTTACAACGGACACAAAAACAACTATTGATAGCGTGTACTTTACTCGTTTATTCATTAGAATTAAAATGAAACAGATGTAAAAATACGGTTTTATAACTGTATTGCGAAACTAATTGCGCTTACCTTTAAATAAGCCGATAAAAACAAACACCACAAATACAGCACTTACAATCCAGGCCCAGAG
>CAZQNY010000156.1:0-5066 GCA_964594665.1 uncultured Bacteroidales bacterium | reverse complement strand
TATTGAATAAGGTAAACCCACCCATTCAAGGTTTTATGTTCTTTTCGTATCTCTAAAATATAGTAATAGGTGCCGTCGGGAACAGGTTGATTATTTTCATCGTTACCGTCCCAGCGGTTGGAGCCATTATCGTAATGACTTATTACCCGAACCTTATCACCCCAACGGTTATAAATAATCACCCTGTTATCAGGATACTTATCAATGCCTGTTATTCGCCAAAAATCATTCACTCCGTCGCCATTGGGTGAAAGTAACCGTGAAACCGATAATTTCAGCTGTTGCTCAATTACGGTATTCATACTATCACGGGCAGCAGATGCATCATCATACATTCCGGCCATGGGGGGTGTCGCAAAGCAGGAGAACGATATTCCCAGCAATGCAATTATTACGCTATATATTCTTATCCGTGCCATCTTACAAACGTCTATTTTCTCTAACTTCAAAAATAGGTGTATTCAATGCTTAACACAATGGATAAAAATACTAAAATTTACATATATATACAAATTGGAATATTTATAAATTCATCATAAAACACTGTCTTATTGAGCTTTAACAAAAAAAACAACAAATACGTACTAATACGTAATATCGTGTTTATGAATAATCTATACGTAAAAACCGGAGGATAAATTTAATGATTACTGGAGGACAACTTTTTGAACAGATTGAAAATCAGTACCGGAGAAGTGTACGAAATAAACACCTGGATTGCAAGAAGTGAGATCAAGTGAGCCAGTAGAAAAATCAGCTGAAGAATACTCATCCTGAGAATAAACCAGCTCTCCGTTTGCATTAAAAAGTGTCACTGAATAATTATGATCAGGAAGAGAAACAAGGTCATAATTAATTGTACCGGAAGTGGGATTTGGATATACGATCGAGCTAAAGCCCTCTTCCGTTTCACTTACTGCAGTCACTTTAACCGTTACCTGAGCTTCAGTTTCGCAACCAAATTCGTTGGTAACCAATACTGAGTAAGAGTAAAAACCAGGATTAAGACCTTCCGTACTTATCGATACAGAAGGAGTTGTTTCACCGGAATGCATCCAGAAGTAGGATTCTACATTTTGAGTTGTGGCGTCGAGCGTAATTTGTTCACCTGAGGTTACTACATAATCAGCAGCTTCGTCAGCGTTATTACTTCCGGCAAAAGCGATAGCCGGAAGTAAGAAAGCTAACATAGTGATTATCGTAGTGATTTTTTTCATAGTGTGTAAATACGCTGTTTGTTGTTGTTCGGAATGGGATAGGCAAGGCATATTCCAAAGCCGCACAATAGCACACAATAAGAAAAAACATAACTATAATAAGCTGTCTATCAGTATCTTAACAATATTAAAAAAATTATCAGGATCCATTAAGATATGCGAAAATCCGCTATATCGGGCCATAAAAAAACACAGCTGTGCGAAAACCGCACAGCTGTTACAACGAACACCACCAAATGAAGGTTATTGAGTAGAAACCTTAATTTTCACTTCCGGAGGACGGGAGAAATAGATGATCACCTGATCACGCATTTCGGTTGCCGTCTTATCATTAAGGACTGTTAAATTCAGAGTCACTGAGCCACGGGAGAGATCCAGGGGGCCGGGGTAATAACGGGGATTAACAAGGGTATTATCATCGAAGCCTCCATCACCATCTGTTTGCCAGTAGAGGCGTGTCCAGGCTTCTGCTGCGGCTTCTATAACAGGCTTGTCATCGAGGCACACCGTAATATCATAACCGGCAAAAGCATACACCGCCCTGTTGCCGGGAATAAATACATCATCAATCCAGGCACCCTCCATAATACCGCGAGAACCGGAGACGCGGGAATATTTCCACTTCAAATTGCAGGTACCTGATGCCAGCGGATGCTCTACCCACTGCCATGGCTCTTCAGCATCCCAGGAAAGCACCTTTTCGTCATTCACAAGAAACTCCAGAATCCCATCGCCGGGTTCATCGCTCATCTTCAGCCAAAATCCCACAAAGTCATCACTTTCCAATGTGCAGTTAAGTTCCATTATACAACTCTGCCCGGGCTCAACTGCTGTTGTATGAGCACTGTATTCACCCCTGAAAGGATTTCCCTTCTCTACAGACCATGCAGGATTTCCTCCCAGCAAAGGTGCTGACTTATCATAAAAATGCTCAAAATCCTCATCCGGCTCAGCAAGAGTTGTAAAGCTCCACACCTCACCTTCTGAGACTTCATTATTATAGAGAGCATCTACCCGCCAGTAATAGGTTGTATTTTGCTGCAATACCGATGATACAACGTGTTTTAATTCATCTACCGTAACACCGTTAACAATATTTGACGGTGGATTATTTGTACCCACATAAATATTCCATTGTACATTCTCACAACTTCCGTTGCAGGCCCACTGTAGTTGAGGCAATACGGAAATCATATTTGCATGATCAGAAGGAGAAGGTGTTGTTGCCTGCCCTGCAGCATCAGAAGTGGATATTGTAGCGATGTATGGCATCCTGTTGGAACCGGTAACCACCAGGTCGTAGGTATGATTCTTCTTCAAGGTTCCGTTCACAGGGATATAACCCTGCTCACCGTTAAGCTCTACAGAGGCGATAAGTTTACCTTCATCGGAAAGTGTGGCCAGTGCATAGTCGGCAATAGCTTTTACGGGAATATATTGTGCCATAGATGCAATTTGATCAGGATGCTCTACCTCCAGTGCTGCCGGATAAGTAGAACGAAATTCCAGCGATGGATCGCCGAAAAGCACCCAGGTGTCGGTAACCTTATCGCCGGCCCAGAAATAGATCTCATTCATGGCCATGCATCCTCCGGCGGCAATGGCTCCAAAGCTCATGGATTCGGCTCCTGAGGCAATAATATCCGCCATGGCATCCTGCGCATGCATAGGCGCCACCCAGGAAATGGATCCCGTTGACATAAATGCGCCCGCAGCACCAACATTTTCATCGTAATTACGACCCGTTAGCAAGGCCTCGGCAAAGCAATCGTTATCCACAAAATTACCTGCATGACATGCCACAGAGAATACAAGAGGCAACATACCTGTATTATTCAATTCTTCTACATATTCAGTTCCGAAAGCAGAGGTAAACCACCGTTGTTCATCGGCGTGACCGGCATAGAACACTGCTCCGGCACCCGTATTAATGGCATCAATAATATCTTCCGTAAGCACATCTCCTGAGGCATCCGATCCACCCTGGGAACCATCAAAGTACTCCGGTGTTTCACGATAAGTGTATTCACTGAGCCTGGACTGAAGGTTTCGAATATGGTCGTAATCCATTTCATCGTTATGGCCGGGGCCACCCTTGGAAGCTATGCCAACAGCTCTCGAAAACCAGTCTTTTCCGGTATAGGGCGTCTTTTCATAGGCCAGAAAACGTTCCACCTGAAAACGCACATCCGTAGCATTATCAGCAGATATCCTTCCCACAAATACATCCGGAAAATGGTCATCCCCTTCCACGTATCCATACATCATATCAGAATAACCATTTTCTACTGTAAATGTGGGAATAATATCCGCATCACCAACCAAAACCAAAAACATCAAACCATTATCAAAATACTGCGATTTCACATAATTATATATCTCTTCTGTTGATCCGAATTTATCCGAATTCGCCCAGACAGCATTAATTCCTTTTTGATTTTTCCAAGATAAATAAGGCTTCAGGGCATCATGAAAACCTTCCGGTGAAAGAACCAGCATTTGTGGAGCTGTATATCCCTTTGCTTCCACAGGCTCAGGATTCAACACCAGACGATTATAAAGCCTTTCAAAATCTCTTCCGGAATTGGCAACAGTGCTTTTTATGCTCTGCTCGCCTTCCACCTTCACTTCCAGGGAATGATATACACGCAGGATCTTTTTAACCGGATTATATTGAAAAGGAACCACTGCCAGTGAAATGCCGGACGCAGAACGAAATGAAAACGACTGCACCGACGATAATATATCCTTTGGATAAAAAGCATCCATCTCATAGACCTCATCAAAAGCCTTACGCTTACGGTTGTCCTTGTCGCGCTCACCCATTCCCGGAGAAGGTGCAATAACCACATCATTAAAATCTGTATACTCCTTATTAATAATGGTGACTATCGGTTCAGTAAGATTCGCGCTCAGGGATGCACTATAGAGAGGTAATTCCGGGTGTCCTTCTTCAAGCGTAACACCACTGTTGGCAACATCAACAATGGCAGCATTCTTTAATCCTTTGGCATCGGTGTTTTTCAATGACCACTCAGGTAGAGTAAACTGTAACAGGATATTTTCATCCGACTGCGCGGTGATTTTAAAAGGACTGGAACTTATGTATGACGTGCTTTGAGCTGTTGAAAACAGACACAATAACAGAACGCCGACGAGAGTGTATATTTTTTTCATTACCCCGGAATTTGATTGTTGCGAAGCTGAGGTGGCAACAAATATGCCAAACCCCTGCCATACAAAGATAATGGATATTTTCAAGCTTTATAACCCGTAACAAGGGGCAAAAGGGGCAAACAGGGACATTCGGCAGTACGACAAAACAGATACGAAAACCGCACACCTGTGCGGAGCCCCGGAAGGGGATTGGTTTATCAAGACGTGGAGTGGAGTGGAATATCGATAATTTAAAAAACAAAGGACTGATTTCTCGCATTGGATCCAAAAAAACAGGTTTCTGGAAAATAAATACTGTGGATTAAACTGTGGATTAAACTGTGGATTATAGGGATGCCAATACTATTTCATCGTTTATGCACCAACATCATCTATTGATTAGTTGAAAACCTTAAATTTATAGAGCCCAACAATAGATTTACCGGGAAAGACCAGATGTATCATTACACCTTATAGCCTTTACCCTTATTATTTTATACTGAAATCGCTGATACAGATCCATAGCTGAGAATTATTACGGCGTGTCGCAATAGTTGAGGATAAGAAAGACAAAGACCTGACAGGTTTTTGAAACCTGTCAGGTCTGCGCTGTCATTTTTGTGATCCCACCGGGATTCGAACCCAGATCGTCAGAACCGGAATCTGATATTCTATCCATTGAACTATGGGACC
>CAZQNY010000155.1:0-5074 GCA_964594665.1 uncultured Bacteroidales bacterium | reverse complement strand
CCTCTTCATCCACATGGTGGTAGCTGTTCTCTTTTGTGGGATACAAACGGATCTCAGTAAAACGGTTCTCACCACTCTCTTTTTGGCTCTTATTGAGGTGCTCCATGGCCATTACAATATTGCGGTTCATCCCCTCGACATCTTTAAAGATATGATGGTTGATGCGCTGCAAAATGAATGTGCCATTGTCACTTTCTACTTTGTATGTATCGTTAATATGACCGGAGCCCCAGCATTTTACCGAGGATGGTGCTCCCACTTCCGGGAAATGATCTGTTATTGTCTTTATCTTCTCCATAGCGCTGCCGGTTAAAAGGGTTTTGCCTCCATGGCCTTCTCAAGCTCTTCAGCCATCGTAACAAACTCCTCTACATTGAGTTCCTTGAGATAAACAAAACCATGGGTGGAGCGCATCATTGGAAGATCATTTTCATAGAAATAGTTCTTTCCAAGTACATACTGCACCTGGTTGAGCTGGTTTACCCAGATCTTCTGTGTCAGCTCGGAGAATTTACCATCGTACTCATAACTTGGGAACGAGGCGTTCACCTGGCTGAGGTAGCTGTCGCTGAAGGAGTTTTGCAGCACATCCATGGCGTTGAGTGAAACGGGAACCATGATGTCGGCTTCTGCAGGGTGGTACTTAAACCATACGTTACGGTATCCGAGAATTCTCAGGTCTGAGAGGTCTTTCTCTTTCTGCCACTCTTTCACAGCGCCAGCGATTACCTGGAGCACTTTGTAGTGCGTGTCAGGGCCGGAGCCTTCGGGATCCATGGCAAGGCTGAGGATGGTGGGCTGGTGGCTTCTCAGTTCTTCAAGTACCGGAAGGATATCACGGTTTTTATCTGGTTGTTCAGTAAAGATATCTCCTTTATAGAATCCCAGCCGCAGGTGGTGGATGTTACGCACCGGCACACCGTAATGTGCCCATACCAGCTCCTCTTCAAACTCTCGAATCATCCCTTTGAGCTTCTGGATCTTTTCCGGGTTTTTGCTGCCTGCGTAACTCTCATGCAGTGTATTTATTATTTCGTTTATGGTTTGATGCAGCACTTCTGAGTTTTCCACTTCCCAGATTTTCACAATGCTGCGTATGGCACGGTGGCATATACCACGGATCTTTCCGTCTTCGTTACGTTTCGCCACATTGTTGAGGAAATGGTATACGTCCTTATCCCACTTTTTACTGAAACCCACTTCGAAGAAATCCTGGTATTTAATCATCTCAATATGACCGATTTTCAGCAGCTCCAGCGATGCTTCCAGAATCCCGATAATGAAGCTGTTTGTCACAGCGGTAAATCCCGAGGTAAGCACGGAGAAGTGCACTTCATTGGATGCTTCCCTTACCTGGCGTGTGGTGTGTGGCATCATCCCAAGCATAATGTCGTCATGATGAGGACCGGTATGGTAGATACGTTGGTTCTTATCTTTTCTCATTCCACGGTCGATCTTCTCTTTTACGCTTTTAATGGCAGACGGTCCCGTCTGTTCTGAGAGATTGGGGATTTTCGAACACCAGTGGTCGTTCTTAAGGTCGTCGAGGGTTATATGATGAGCGTATTTATTAATCCTTATGCAAAGGTCGATGACGGCGCGTTCTGTTTTGCGGTGGTTCCATGGAGTGGAGAGGTATGCATGCTCCACTGCGTCGCTAAGTTTGCATGCTGCACCTGTGGTGAGGTAGAAGCGGCTGTTGGGCTGGCGTTGCAGCACGGTGGCCGGATACTTCACATCAGGTTTGTTCTCCAGAGAGTCCTTTACGATATCGGCTTTCGCTTCTCCGGCAGCAAAGATGATAGAGACAGCATCTTTTTTGCTGGTGATGGTGTCGAGGCCGATGGTAATTACAAGGCGTTTTTTTGCCACTTCGATACCTCCAAGGTCGCCGGCAGCAACGGCCTGAGTCTCGAAGTTGGTGGGTGTGAGGCGAGTGGTGGAGTAGTGATCAGAGCCGCGGGTGTTGAAGGCGATGTGGCCATCAGGGCCTATCCCGCCAAGGAAGAAACCGATACCACCCTTTTCACGGATGGCGGCTTCATATTCGCTGCACCAGTTGTCGATCATAAATACCGACTGCTGCTGAATCTCCTCCATACGGCTTTTGGCATCGCGGTATCGCAAACTGAGATCGATCTCTGAATTCGGGAAAACCTCGCTGTATTTCATGCCATTGTAGAGCGGTATCTCATCGCTGTTGATAAGCAGACAATTCTTTGGATCCAGGCCAAAGCCTTTGACGTAGAAGTTCATCACATAGTTGTAGAAGCTGTTGTGCTGCGCCGGGCTGATGGGATAGAACTCATCAATCTGTACAAACTCCAGTTTGCTGAGGTCGGGACGTTGCAGGTGATTGAGCTCCCACTTTGCACGCAGGTCAACACTCTTTTGTGCATTCCAGTTCTCCATCAGGAATTGTGTGTATTTTATAAAATACTCCGGTGTCTTTCCTGTTGGTAGACTTATGAGGCCGGTGGGATTTTCGTTGGCCCACTCGATGAAGCGGAAGGAAGTGAGCAGTCCCAGCTCCGGGAAGTTATTTACGGTAACATACGGTATATTGGTGGAGATGGCCTGCCATGGTGACCTCTCATGGAATTTCTGCTCTACTATGGAGTTGAATTGTATCATTGTTGTCTGTTTTTTAAAGTGATTGCCAAACGCGTGCAAGTGAAAATCCGGGTGCGTCAATTTTTAGGTCCAGGAAGTATCCGTAGGGTGTTTGAAAGGTGGTATAACCTCCATTTTGGAGACGTACCTCAGCGGCATCGAGGATCTCTTTGGAGAATTCCTGTGAGGCTTTTGATTCGCCGAGATGCGCAAAAGAATGTAGGACAATTTTTTCTGCCTTGTTTTTTCGTGCTACCCACTTCAGGTGGTTGGTGAGTTTCTTCTCACGGCTGGTAAGATCTTTCTCTTCATCGGATTCTTCTACCTGAATCATTGCGAGAACGGCATCGGTTATGGTGTCGCCTTTTGTTGCTTCCGGGGCTGAGTCGAGCGTTTTCACTGTTGGAGTATAACAAAACTCACGGGTATAGAATGTAAGGACTTTCATTGGGCACTTTTGGGCAAAGATACAGAAGTGGGGGGAGGTGGCAAAGGAATTGCTTTATCGATTTAGGAGTAGAAGGAACACAGAGTTACTCAGAGTGATGCACGGAGTCACACGGAGGATTTATCTGTCGTATTGCATTTATGGCGTTGAGATATGCACTGGTTCAACTGATTGAGATAGACACGTCGGTGTGTATCTACCGGGAGATGTTGTCCTGGTAGAGCCGCACGGCCGTGCGGCTCTGAAGTATATACGTTTCAGATACGGATGTCGGTGCGGCTCTGAAGTATGAGGACCTGTTGATACGCACGTCCGTGCGTATATACACGGAGAGGGTATCCCGAAATTACATAATCATAATTTTAATGACCTCCTTTGATTCCCCATCCCGACACTCCAAAACATACGGCCCCGGCGCCACTTCATTACCAAAATCCTCCACCGAAAGCTGAATTTCATTAACAGACCCGGCGTTCACAATCCGCGAAAGCGTTTTTGATTTCATCCCGTTAAGGGAATAAAGGGTAAACTGCATTTCGCTGGTTTCAGGGTTGTTGATGGTAATGGAAAAGTTGGAGGTTATGGGGTTTGGGGAGATGTGGACGTTTTTTAGCACATCGTTTTCATCAGTACCTCCATAGCCTTCATTTCTGCGGCAAGACATAAGGTGTCTTTTCCCATCTAACACCTCCTCGTACACCAGGATGATCTCAAAATAGCCTCCTCCCAGTGTTGTGTATCCCTGAAAAAGGGAGGGGTTTTGTGATGGATTTGAAAGTTGTGAGATTCTGACCAGGTTTCCAATATTAGAAGAGAACCATCCATCATTGGCATAAATAACCTGGGATAAGTTGTTGTTAAGTTCAAGAGCCAAACATCCAATATCCGGGAAATTATCACACATAATATCATAATGAAAAAACGAAGGATTAAATTGATTCTGTAAAGTCCAGGGTAGGCTGTCCAGTTCATTTGTACCTTGCCACAATGTTGTCCAGTCACATATGAAAATTTTGTGTTGATCCTCCAATCTTTCCCAACTACATGCTGTGTTTTCATAATCAAAAATACTAGGGATAGCCTTAAGGTTTTTAATTTGATGCCCCTGGAAACGAGTAGTGATGTTAAAGTCTCCATCATCAGAAAATGATGTTTCACGCACCAGCTGACTATTCAAGTAATCTTTAATATATCGGATTGTGGGATTGTATCTGTTTATGATAGGAGATGAGCATCCTCCGGCTTCGATAACCAATTCATCATCAGTGAAAATGATTTCATTATTCTCTCCACTTTGCATTGACTTGGTTTTGATAGTATCCCCACATTGCCATACGGCTCTGTTTGCTCCTTTTGTACATCTAAAGTGGAACTCATCAGTAGCATTTGTTGCAAATGGCATCGGACTGGTAAAAGATCCATTATGAATTCGACGAAAATAAATGTCCCTTTGACCTCCTGGTGAGTTTTGAGTGTAGAAGATATAGGCATTGTTATAGGATCCCATGAAACCATTAAAAGAACAGATTTTTCCTTCCTGAACATATATTTCTATCTCTTCATCAATTGTGTTGACGGAACGACAAAAGATCCCAACAGTGGTGTCATTAATGGTTTTGTCATAAATGAGATAGAAGTCTTTCTCAAGTGATTGTGATGGTTTTAATTCATATACATGACCATTAAAGCAATCTTCCCCTTCCGGAGATATTAGTCCCGGTGTAGTCCATACGCCAATTTGCGCAATGGTGCTGAAGCAGGATAAAATAATTGTTAGCGAAAGAATAATGTGTTTCATGTTTTTTATATCGCGTTTATAATAAATTTTCCCACTGCCCCTCGGTTTTCAATATCTTCAATATGAATAATATATATGCCGGAATCCAATCCTGATACATTAGTATTGAATTGTTTCTGATCGCCAGTTGTTATGCCATCTCTCACGGCCTGTCCCTGTGCATTATAGATTATCCATTTGCTACCAGAGGTAAATGGCATGGCGTTTTTCACGGT
>CAZQNY010000154.1:2263-5554 GCA_964594665.1 uncultured Bacteroidales bacterium | reverse complement strand
AAGGATATTTATGAAATCAAAAGAGTTAAGAAATAATCAAAATTATGCTGCGTATATACTTATTCAATCCATTTTTATCGTAATTTTGAATTGTATTTAACAGCTAAAATAATGAAAGAAGAAACTTTGCACTACCTGCTTCTTATTGGCATTACCCTGGCATCAGCAGTAATTATTGCAACTATAATAAGAAAATCATTAAACATCTTTATTAAAAAATATGCAGGAAGGCTTAAAACAGACCCGACGAATTTTTCATTTATCAAAAACTCTGTCGGCTTTCTTATCTACACTGCTGCCATTATTTTTATCTTCGTCAAGATACCCTATTTGAAAGCACTGGGAACAGCGTTATTCGCCGGTGCGGGTATTGTGGCCGTAATTGTTGGTCTTGCATCACAAAAGGCATTCGCAAATATCATCAGTGGAATATTTATCCTGATGTTTAAGCCATTTAAAATTTCTGATATTATTGAATTTAAAGATGGGCAAAAGGGCACTGTAGAGGAAATCACACTGCGCCATACGGTGATAAAAGATTATGAAAACCGGCGTATAATTATTCCTAACAGCATCATTAGTGAAGATACCATTATTAACAGCAGTATCCAGGATGAAAAGATCAGAAAGCATGTTATATTTAATATCAGCTACGATTCAAATATTGATAAAGCCATTGACATCATCCGCGATGAGGCTTTGAAACATCCATTGATTATTGATAACCGTAGTGAGAAAGACAAAGAAAACGAAACTCCGATGGTTGTTGTTCGTGTTACAGGCCTCATGGATTTCTCTATTGAATTGAAAGCATACATCTGGACCAAAGGCAATGATGACGCATTTCTTTTAAAATGCGATATTCTGAAATCAGTAAAAGAGCGTTTCGATAAGGAAGGTATTGAGATTCCGTTCCCTTACCGGACCATTGTGTATAAAAAAGATCTCCATGATACAAAATAAGCTGCTAAACAGGAAAAAGATAAATCCTTCAGAGGCAATTTTTACCGGCATTCGGCTGGAAGACCAGATGAGTGTTCAGCTATTCAGCTATAATGAAAAGCAATATACGGAAGACGAAAACTATTCCATTGAGAGCTTCAAAGGGTTTCAGGATCAGGGGAACTTTTACTGGCTGAATATTCACGGTATTCATGAAGTAAAAAAAATTAAGGATTTTTGCAGCAAACTGAATATTCATGACCTTGCCATTCAGGATCTTCTGGATGTAAACCAAAGGCCTAAATTTCAGGAATACAGCACATACTGGTTCTTCACCTTAAAATCTGTAATCCCTTCACAGGATGAGTCGCTGGCACTGGAGCAACTCAGCTTTATCCTTGGCAGCAACTACCTGATTTCATTTCAGGAACGCAAGGCAGACTATTTCGAGCATATCCGTGAACGGCTGAGAAAAAACATGGGAATTGTAAGAGAACGGGGAGTGGACTATCTGCTTTATCTGCTTTTGGAGGCAATTTTGGATAACTATTTCAGGACCATTGCAGATATAGGAAACAAGCTGGAGGAAATAGATATTGTGGAATTTGAAAGCGACCCCTCTCCTACCATTGTTCAGGCTATTGAACGCTATAAACGTCAGGTGCATCAGATAAAAACCACCATTATCCCTATCAAGGATTTTGTATTGCGAATTGAACGCGAAAAATTCAGCTTTATTCATGAAAAACAGGTCAAATATTTTTACGAATTGCGCGACTTATGTCTGTCTCTCATTGATGAATGTGCGCAAATAGAAGTGATGCTGGAGAGTAATACAAATTTGTTTTTTTCCTTGCAGGGTCACCGCATGAATCAGGTAATGAAGACCCTGACAGTTGTTGCGACCATCTTTATCCCACTAACCTTTGTTGCCGGAATCTATGGTATGAACTTTACCAATATGCCGGAATTGCAATGGAAATACGGCTATTTCGGCATCTGGGGTGTCATGGTGGCTATTTTTATCCTGATGATGATGTACTTCCGCAGAAAGAAGTGGTTCTGATTTTTCACTACATTTGTGTGGATAAAAAATCACCCCATGTACAAAATATTTTCTCTTCTGTTACTACTGGCAACTTTTTCAGCCCGTTCTCAGAACATTGAGCAAAAAGCTGCTGAAATCCACAATAAAGTATTTACTCTTGATTCTCATACCGACACACCGCTAAAATTCTATAAATCAGATTTTGATATTGGCGAAAAGCATGATGGTCATAAAGGTCAGGGGAAAATAGACATTCCCCGTATGGAAGAGGGCGGCCTTGATGCAGTGTTTTTTGCTGTTTTTATCGGACAGGGAAACCGTGATAGCGCAGGACACAAAAAGGCTTACGTAAAGGCAGAGCAGATATTCGATGCCGTATATGAGACTGTGGAAAAAAATCAGGATAAGGCAGAAATCGCTACCTCTCCGGAGCAGGGTTACCATCTTGAAAAACAAGACAAGAGAGCTATTTACCTGGGAATTGAAAACGGATACCCCATTGGTCATGACTTAGACAACATCAACCATTTCTATAACCGCGGAGCAAGATATATCACTCTTGTTCATTCTCATAACAATGACATCGCCGACTCATCGACCGACAAGGTAGGTCCGGAATATAACGGTTTGTCAGAATTTGGTGAAGCCGTTGTGAAAAGAATGAATGAGATTGGAATGATAATCGATGTTTCGCATGCCTCAGATTCTGCGTTTTATGATGTGCTGGCGCTAAGTACAAAACCGGTCATTGCTTCCCATTCCTGTGCACGTGCACTTTGCGACAATCCGCGAAACCTCACAGATGATATGCTCAAAGCATTGGCTGAAAATGGCGGTGTAATACAGATGTGTATCCTGAGTGATTATGTGAAAGAGCTGGAACAAAATCCGGAACGAATAAAAGCGCAGCAGGAATTCAGGAAAAAGCACTCCAACTGGGCTAACTACACTGATGAGGAACGCAAACAAGGTATGAAAGACTGGTATCAACTTGATGTGGACTATCCCGCAAACCTCGCCACTGTAGCAGACGCAGTTGACCACATCGACCATATTGTGAAAATAGCCGGCATTGACCATGTGGGTATTGGCACCGACTTCGACGGCGGTGGCGGACTGAAAGACTGTTATGACGCTTCAGAGCTTGGCAATATCACCCTGGAGCTGGTAAAAAGAGGGTATTCAGAGGAGGATATACGTAAGATCTGGGGCGGAAATTTTATGCGTGTATTCAGAGAGGTTGAGGAAAAATAGACCTCACATTTTGTGTTATATATGGAAAATCAGCGGCAAAACATAAG
>CAZQNY010000154.1:0-2163 GCA_964594665.1 uncultured Bacteroidales bacterium | reverse complement strand
AAAACATAAGCTGGTTCACGACTGGATAGTAATGCCGCTTCCTGAGCGCAACGTGACTATTATGGAGGTGGCAGAATTCTTTACTCAAACCTCAACGACTCAACAGGATTCTTCCGTGCCGATTTAAAGGTTTGCCAGCTTACGGTAATTAATGCTACTGCTAAAGCAAGTAATCCGGCAAGCACATAAATCCACCAGGTATTTTCAGTACGATATGCAAACCCTTCCAGCCAGCGGCGTGAAAAATACCAGCTTAGTGGAGTCGCAATGAAAATCGCAATAAAAACCCACTTAAGAATGTCTCTGACAAGTAGTATTAAAATCTCAGATACCTTAGCACCATTTACTTTTCGAATTCCAATCTCCTTAGAACGCTTTTCTGAGATGAATATTGACAGCCCCATCAAACCAAGGCAGGCAACAAAAATAGCCAGGATGGAGAAAATATTTATAAGGTTTAGCAACAATTTCTCCGATGCATAACGGCTTTCAATCTGATCATTAAGAAAAGCGTACTTTACCGTATGACCGGGGTATATGGATTCCATCTTAGTATTAATTGCATTGAGAACACCTGGCAGCTGATGCTGATTATACCGAATAACAACATATCTGTTATTCCGGGCTTCCGATCCTCTTATGAAGTAAGCAAAACTCTCAATTTCAGAATGAAGTGAGGCATAGTGAAAATCTTCTACTACACCAAGAATAACGAAATCAGTTAAACTATTCTCATCTGAGCTGTCATTTAAATCAGAAAAATCACCGGAAGCAATTTTCTCATCACTATATTTAGTGCGTAATTTTTTATAAAATGTTTCATTAATAATCCACCCATCAGTGGCATCCTCCTTTTGGTCAGAAAAGTATTTAATTGGCTTTATATCAAGTGTATTAATCAGATATTTATCCGCAAAACCGAAAACAAACGGGAAAGAGTCATCGCCGCTTGTGAAAGTCATATCCTGAAACTTTCCTCCGGGCAAATGATTTCCTGTTGCCACGCTTTCAATCCCGGCTGCACCGATTAACTCCTGCCGTAAAGTATTTATCTTATCGTTAACCTGAGATATTCGAATGGTTATAATGTTTTTATTAGAAAACCCCTGATCCTTATTATCAATATAGTTCATTTGCCTGTTTACCTGCATGGCAAAACCTGAAAGGGAAACGACCATAATAAATTGAAAAATAACCAACGGGATAGCTGCCTTTATTCCACGGGGTTGCGAGTTTTCTGCAATTACTGTAGATGTTTTGAATAAATTCAATGAACTCAATATTGAGACTACAAATACCACAATAATAAACATACAAAGAGTTATAAACCAGAATTCAATGCTATGGAAAGGAATTATCCAATTGTTAAAAAAATAATTTCCCAAAACGGATGAAAGCAAAGTCAACATAATGACAGCAATAAAAAAGGCAATTCCGGCAGATATTGATATCTCAAGTAATGTTTGGGCAAAAAGGTCTCGCTTTTTTCCTCCGAGACAACGGATAATCAATTTTGCTTTTGCATACGAAGTACTGTGGGCAATATGCATAATAACAAAATTCATTATGGCAATAATAAAAATCATAAAGCCCGTTAAAAGCATAATATTCAATGAAGATCGTCGGATCACCGGAGATTGCTCATTTGATAATCCCGGGGTAAAATGGATTTCACTAACAGGTTGAATTTTATGGTTTATTGCATCCAAAGGCGGTCCATGAACGGAGCCCAGAACCGGTTCCAATATGGTCTGAAGGCTTGTTTGCAAATCCAGAACATCAGCGTTTTCGAACAATTTGAGGTACACCAAAGCACCAAATAATTTCCTTGATTTCAAAGTCTCAACAGTAGGAGAAAAATGTCCTTTTACTGATAATAAGGCTTCATATTTCAAGTGGGAAGATTCAGGCAATGGTTCAACAATACCTGTTACTGTATAAGTGATTAGGCTATCCTGATTTCGCGTAAAAGAGCGTAACTGTAATGTTTGACCCAAAGGATCTGTATCCGGAAATAGCTTTCCCGCCAATGAAGGCGTTATCATCATGGTATTTGGGTCATTAATTGAATTTGCATCACCGGAAATAACGTCAACAGAGAAATAATCCAGAAACGACTTGTCGATAAAAATAATCTCATTTAACAGGACTTTCTCATTATTG
>CAZQNY010000153.1:0-5663 GCA_964594665.1 uncultured Bacteroidales bacterium | reverse complement strand
AATCATGGAATCCATAGCTGAACATAGAATTGTTTCCATCTCCCAGAGCAGAAGCCCCCATCAACAAGAAGTCGAAAAGTGTCTTTCTGGCTGTAAAGATATAAGTAGCATCATTTCCAATGGGTCCTTCGAGAAGGAGGGAGGCATCGGTAACTCCAATGCTGAAGGATCCCTGGTGCTTTTCACGCGTTCCCTCCTTTTGAGTGATATCCACAACGGAGCTAAGTTTTCCGCCATATTTTGCTGGAAATCCTCCTTTATACAGCTCAATATTGTTTATGATTTCCGGATTAAAAACCGACATAAAACCACCGAGATGATTTACATAGATCACCGGTACATTATCAAAAAGGTAGAGGTTCTCTCCGGGACTACCGCCACGCACCAACAGCAAGGCTGAGGCTTCGCTTTGTGTTTGAATTCCGGGGAACATATGCAGTGATTTCAACACATCGGGTTTTCCGGTGAGGGATGGTATGGCGAGTACTTCCTTCATGGTCATCCTGTTCACATTTGGAGCTGCTTTTCTTTTGCCGCGTATCACCACACCTTCCAGCTCTTTTCCCGGTGCCAGCTGAATATGAATCTGGTTGTTCTCAGATTCGTTGATCTTAATGCTTTTTGAATTGTATCCTGTAAAAGAGCCGTTTATAGCTGCATTTTCCTGAATGATCATGGTAAAATAACCATCATTATCTGTCACAACTCCTTTTTGCTGTTGTGGAATATAGATGTTGGCGCCAATCAGCTTCTCACCGGTAAGAGAATCCGAAACAAAACCGGAGACCTTGATTTGTGAGAAGCAGAGTGAGCCACTCAATAACAATATTGAAAGGATAATTAATATCTTACTATTCATTTTCATTTTAATTATTGGGTCTTATGGTGTCAGTTGCGAAATAGGAATAGCCGGCCACAATGCCGTAGCCATTATCTACATTGGAGTAGAGCGGATAGGCTGCATTGCTACTGATGCCAAACTCCGGGAAGCGGCCTGTTTCATACAAGTAGTGTTGTCTGACATAATGGTAATACTCTTCACTTACTGAGCGGAACTGAAAAATAAACTTATGGTGTGACACATAATAATTTGTCTTCATGGTATATTCCGGGATTCCTTTAATTATTTCGTTGCTGAAGAGATTCAGGGGCAGTCCTTCATTAATCAAAACCGAGTCGGTAATAATGTAAGGATCACGGATAAATTCTCCTTCACTTGTCATAAGAATAACCCTTGAATCGTAATATCGGGTTTCGAATGGTTCATTTTGAAAAGTGAAGACTACTGATGAGTAATCAAAACCCTCCTCATCCAGTCCCTCAAACTCGTTGAAAGTAAATTCGAGTAACGAAGATGGTGAAGGTATTACAGTAGATGCTGACGCTGTTTTGTAGCCCGGCACCTCAACGGACAGGGTGTATTTTGCATCTCCCCGGGCAATAGAGTCAGAGGTATATAAACCATCACTTTGCAAAATCATATTCCCTGAAAATTCATCATCAATATACAGAGAAACCGTAGCATCATCACAACCGGAAAGCTGCGGGCCTTCATAGCCAACAGCAATGGAGATATGTGCGGTAACAGGCTCTCCGGCAACGATAAAGCTGTTAATGACTGGCATAGGCTCAAAGTCAGGATAGTCAATGTCTACCTCTTGCCGGCAGGAGGTGATAAGTAGCATCAGTAGAAATAGTATAATGCTAATAGTATGATTAACTCTCATCTATACAGGTGTTATGTGGGTATTTTGATTTATTAATGTTGTGGATGCACAATGTATAACATGTTTCATCCGCTTGTAATATTTTAATGTTTTTTGGGGAAAATTATTGCATGGATAGGTGGGTTTAATGAAGGATAATACTTTGCTGGTAAAGCCACACCGCCGTGAGGCTCTGGAATTATAAATAATAAGGAACGCGGGGTTTCACAGGGTTAGCACAGAGTTCCATTGAGTTTTTTTGATTCCTGTGGAATCACATCTGTGAAAATCCGTGCAACCTGTGGATAAAACCTTCAATAACAATAACTGCTCGATATGAGATTAATATTTTTCCTATCTTTGATACTATCAAATGATACTATTGAAATATAAAAATAATGAAACCTCCATATCAAATTACAGGTAAAATACTAAAGCTGGTGGCTTCTGTTTCAGAGAAAATCGGAGAAGTGAATGCTGCCCATTTAAGCAAACCCCCAACAGAGTTAAGAAAGAAAAACAGAATCAAAACGATTCATTCCTCGCTTGAAATTGAAGGGAATACACTATCAATAGAGCAAATTACTGCAATAGTTGAAAACAGGCGTGTTGTTGGTCCTAAAAATGATATTCTGGAGGTAAAGAATGCTATTATTGTTTACGACAACCTCGATCAGTTGAATCCATATAGTTTCGACTCTTTTTGTAAAGCTCACGGCATTCTAATGAATGGACTTATAGATTCTGCTGGTCGACTGAGAAGTAAATCGGTTGGTATTGCAAAAGGCGATGACGTTACTCATATTGCCCCATCAGGAGAGATGCTGAAACCCTTAATGAATGATCTGTTTGATTATCTGAAAAATGACGAGGATCTTGTATTGATAAAGAGCTGTGTCTTTCATTATGAAATGGAGTTTATTCATCCATTCATGGATGGCAACGGGAGAATGGGACGGTTGTGGCAGACCTTGATTTTAAAAGAGACCTATCCTGTTTTTGAATACCTGCCAATAGAATCATTGATAAAAGAGCGACAAGAACAGTACTATGAATCGCTTGGCAGGTCTGATAAAACCGGCGAGTCGACGGTGTTTATTGTATTTATGCTGGAGATAATTCTTGAGTCATTAAATGAGCTGCTTAGTATTCAAAATGTAAGCTTAACGAACATTGACCGCATCAATCTCTATAAGTCAGTGGTAAAGGAGGACTTTTTTACACGAAAAGCATACTTGCAGAATTTTAGGGAGATCTCATCAGCCACCGCGAGTCGTGATTTAAAATTTGCTGTGGATAATGGCATAATTGAGAAGTTCGGAGATAAAAACACCGCTAGGTATAGGTTTAAATAAAATCGGCCTCAATATTCTTTCATCTCTTTGGTTCTTAATGTCTCCATTGAGGTTCTTCGTGTAATAGCTTATCTTTACCCCTCATTTTTAAAGAATACAACAATGTCACCATATACAAACATCAACACAAAGGCGTTTATCGCCCTGATAGAAGAAAAGTACGGCGGAGATTCACTGACCCTGATAAAGAAGGCCATAGATATGGCTTATAAACTGTCGGAAGGCTATAAAAGCGGTGCCGGCGAGTCAGCCTTCGACCATGCCATCGCCGTGGCTACCATCACCGCCCGCGACCTCAACCTCGACGCAGATTCCGTTGCTGCAGCATTGCTCCACAACATCCTGCCCGAGCATGGCGAAGCAGCGGAGAAGGTGATACAAGAGTCCTTTGGCTCCGATATCTTCAACCTCATAAAAGGACTAAAGAAGATCATCGAGATGGATACACAAACCGTATCTGTCAACGCCGACAGTTTTCGCAATCTGGTGATAAGTCTCGCCGGCGACCTGCGTGTGGTGCTCATAAAAATCGCCGACCAGCTCGACATCATGCGCAAGCTGGAGAATGTATCACCAAAAGTAGTCCGTAAATTCAGCCTTGAAACCAAGCACCTATACGCTCCGTTGGCGCACCGCCTCGGGCTCTATAATATCAACTCCGAGCTCAACACCCTGATGGTAAAATACCTGGAAGCAAAAGCCTATCATGAAATTCAGGAGCAACTTGAAGCTACCAAAGATATCCGGGACACCTACATCGACGACTTCATCCGACCGCTGAAGAAGGTGCTGGATCAGGAGGGGTTCAAATACAAGATCAAGGGCCGCACCAAAGCAATCTATAGCATCTGGAACAAAATCTACAACAAGGGAGTAAGTTTTGATGAGGTGTACGACCTCTTTGCCATCCGCGTAATTCTGGATTCGCCATTGGAAAAAGAGAAGGCCCATTGCTGGCAGGTGTACAGCCTGATTACCGGCGAGTATCCTCCCAACACCGAGCGTCTGCGCGACTGGATATCTGTACCCAAGTCGTCCGGATATGAATCACTGCACACCACTGTGCTGGGCCCCGGAAACCACTGGATAGAGGTGCAGATCCGGACCGAGCGTATGGATGAGGTGGCAGAAAAAGGCCTCGCAGCGCACTGGAAGTACAAGGGCGGTGCAGATACCGGCGCCATGGAACAGTGGCTCACCGATATCCGCAACATCCTGGAAAGTGATACGCTATCCATTGTCGATGTGCTCGACAGCCTCCAGACCGAGAGCGTGGAAGATGAGGTGTTCGTATTTACTCCCGCCGGCGATCTGAAACGTCTCCGCAAAGGCTCCACTCTTCTCGACTTTGCTTACAATATCCACTCTGAGGTGGGCGACCATTGTGTAGGTGGTACTATCAACGGTAAAAAGGTGGGAATACGCCAACGACTCCGTAGCGGCGACCGGATTAATATAGAAACATCCAAAAACCAACGCCCCAACTCCGATTGGCTCAACTTTGTGGTCTCACCACGGGCCAGGTTGAAAATCAGAGCTACACTGAATGAGGAGATTACCAGAGAGGCTGAAAACGGAAAAGAGATTATCAAGCGTAAGTTGAAAAACTGGAAACTTGACTTCAGTAATGAGAACATCAATCTCATGGTAAAGGCGTTGGGATATAAATACGGCAAAGATCTATACTACGATATCTCCACAGGAAAACTGGATCCTTTGCGTGTAAAAGCCGTTCTAACAGAGAAAGAAGAGAGCAGTGGAAAAACTGAGCCGGGTGAGGCTGAAAAATCCATTTTTGAAGAAAAAGAGCAAAGCTTTGCAGGTGACACACTGGTTATTGATGAAAATGTTACCAACGTTATCTATTCCATGGCCAAATGCTGTAATCCGGTGTATGGCGATAAGATCTTTGGCTTTATCACCATCAACAAAGGTATTAAGATACACAGAAATAACTGCCCAAATGCAAAGGACATGAAGTCGCGTTATCCATACCGACTGGTGAAAGCAACCTGGAACAGGCAGGAAAAAACAAATGCCTTTATGGCAACATTACATATTTCCGGATCTGATGAATTAGGTATCGTGAACAAGATTACACATATAATTACTACGGAATTTCAAATGCAAATGAGTGGAGTAAAATTCAATAGTAATAGTGGTGTTTTCAAAGGCGAAGTACAGGTTTACGTCCGCAATACCGGCCATCTTGAAATGCTTATGGATAATTTGAAAAAAATTAATGGTGTCCTGAATGTTGCCAGAGTAGGGAATTAAATAAGGATGAAGCAATCCCATCTTTCAGGAACCATTAAGGATTAAACCATTTAAGAATTTCCAATGGGGCGTTGTCCGGTATAATGGCATTTCGTTATCCTATGGATTGCAACTTTTTTTCACCGCGGAGAAAAAAGGCGCAAAGGCTACAACTTTCAAGGTGACATACAGGCATTACCCGGGGTGACAGCCCCGCGACAAGTAGCCATCATGAACCGCGCCCCGGTCAATACCCACATGCGAATATTGCGAACACCAAAAAAACTCAGTGGAACTCTGCAGATAACACCGCGTTACTCTGCGTTCCAAGAAAATGCAGCGATGC
>CAZQNY010000152.1:0-5706 GCA_964594665.1 uncultured Bacteroidales bacterium | reverse complement strand
ACCTACAAGTCCTGCATCGCTGATGGTATGGTGTGGCGAACGGAATGGCCTTACCGATACCAGCGATGTATGCCGACCCAGCTTACCGGCAACGCTGTGTATCTTGGTGGTTTCCAGTGCCTCGTGGAGCGTCAGGGGTGGTAGAATCGACGGCATCCGCTTGGCAAGCATGGTTTTTCCCGACCCCGGAGGACCGATCAAAATTACGTTATGCGAACCGGCAGCTGCAATCTCCAGCGCCCTTTTAATGTTTTCCTGACCTTTCACGTCCGTGAAGTCGAACTCGTAATTATTCAGCTGGTCGAAAAACTCATCCCGGGTGTTGACAATGACCCTTTTGAGCTCTTTTTTTCCGTTGAAAAAGTTTATTACTTCCAGGATATTTTTCACACCATATACTTCAACACCATCAACAATTGCCGCTTCACGGGCATTGTGTTCCGGAATGATCAGGCCTTTAAACTTTTCTTTTTTTGCCTGTATAGCAATAGGAAGGATGCCTTTTATGGGATGAATGGATCCGTCGAGGCTTAATTCGCCCATGATGATATATTTATGAACTTCCTCATGACGGATTTGTCCTGAAGCTCCCAGTATTCCCGTAGCGAGGGTGAGGTCATAGGCGGCACCTTCTTTGCGGATGTCGGCAGGAGCCATATTGATAACGATTCTTTTGCCGGGGATTTTATAGCCAACACTCTTTAAAGCGGTGTCTATTCTGTGATGGCTCTCTTTTACGGCATTATCAGGTAACCCTACCATAAAGATATTGACTCCCGGCTCCACACTGGTTTCTACGGTAATGGTACGTGCCGAAACGCCCATGATGGCGCTTCCATATGTTTTAACAAGCATAACTCTGTTTTTGATGTTAATACCAAAACAGAGAAAACATACCCAAGAGAAATGAAAAAAAATTATCAGGGCTTGTAGCCGGACGCTTGCAGAATGTCGTTTGCGTCTTGTAAATCAATGATTTGCGCTAATGACTTTTCGGGGTTATTTTTTTTGTAGCTGCGAAGGATCTGCCATCCGATAAACTGGCCCAGACGTGCCGGAGCTTTTTCGCCAAATTCCGGTGACGAGGGTGCCTCAAGCAAGTATTCATGGCTGAACTTCGGATCTGAGCTGAAGAGAATGTCATTTTTCAGGAAAAAAGCCCAAAGTTCTTTCTCATGCCTCGTGCTCCATTTATATTGCTCCTCAGTGTAGTTGATAATAATGTTTTTGTGAAGTTCAGGTAAAAGCTGTTCGATGGCAAACAGGACTTTCCCATCTGCAACCATTTTTGCCAACAGCGTGTTGTCTTTGTTTTGTGAAATATTGCGTCCTGCCACAGCATGTGCTGCGTCGCGGGCGATATGATCAGACGTAAACCGGTTGCTGATATAGCGTGGAATGCCAAGCTTGTCGTAATGCTCATATTCCGGTCCGAGGTACATATCCAGAGCAATAAGCATCATGGAATCGAGGAATACAACCGGATGTGTGAAATCAAGACCGCTGACATAGGTATATATTGAAAACGTATCTGCTTCGGGGAAGGCGTTGGTATAATTGTATTTCAGTATACCAAGCTCTTTTTCCAGAAATGTGAGATCAGGATATTTCTCATTACAGTCGTTGTAAAACTCAATGATCATCGGATCGGAGAGGTATTCGGAAAGCTGGATAAGGTTTAGGGTGTCGTTGAGGTCGCCGCTTAAAAATACAGGATACGATTCCTGAAGCTCCAGCAGACCTTCTTTGAGGTTGTTTTTATCTATATTAAAAAGATCCTGTTCGTAGCGGATGATCCGTGCTGAAGGGATGTTTGTATTGCTTTTATTGCTGCAGGCAGAGAGCAGCATAACAACTGCAAAAAGAGTACTGATAAACCGCAGTGATTTCATAGGGGCACGATTAAATGAATTTAAATCCAAGGCTGAGGTTGATGGTTTTGTGATGCATATCGAAACTTGAAGACGGAGAGAGGTCGGAAAGGCCTGCTTCGGTACGCAGGTCAAGGGTGAACATAAAGATATCAAGACCTACACCTGCCTGCAGAGAAAACAGTGCATCTTCAAAATGGTATCTGCTGACTTCAGCAAAGGTTTCTGATAAGGTAAAATCTTTATTAAGTACAAAGCTGGTACAGGGGCCAGCCATAATCCGAAGGTTTATTTTTTCGCCATTAATTATTTTTAATCCAAAAAGCAGGGGAATATCAAGGGTTTCAAAATTGAGCTCATTGGTGATGACATTGCCATCGCCCAGTGGATCTTCAATAAGAATACCTCCTTTATTGATAAAGTAGGCTTCCGGTTGAATGAAAACTCTTTTGATATTGAACCGGGTAAATACTCCTGCATGAAAACTGTCGGTAAGCTCTTCTTCGATGGCGGGTATGGAAGTAGCAATACGGTTGGAAGTGTATCCTGCTTTAAGTCCGGCATCGAAAATACCCTGGGCTTTTATCCCGGAGACTGCAACAGAGCATATTATGAAAAATGTCAGGATGAAACTGCGCATCATAAAACTGTCTTTTATGATGCAAAAGTAGGGTCATTCAAGCATAAAAACAATTCTCATGCGTTATTACATCGATGGAAAGGTGGTTTTATTACCTTTGCAGCATAACTGAAACAATTTTACCTAAATGGTGTTTTATTCGGGAATTAATACATTATAACTATGAAACGAACCACGTGGCTAACATTATTTATTCTGTTATTTGTTTTTACAATTGGTGCTCAGGCGCAGCAAAAGCCTTTTAAACTTGGGCTGCAGATTGCTCCCGGGTTGGGATGGATGCGTCCGGATGCGAGTCCCGGATATAGTTCCGATGGCGCTGCTTTTGGTTTCTCATGGGGTTTTATCAGTGATTTTGCCCTTACGGATAATTATTTTGTCTCTACGGGATTTAATTTACTGGCCAACACCGGGAAAATTTCCTTTCCGGATATGAAAGAAATTGATGGTGTTGAAACTATTGGAACCACTACCAGAAGGTATAATTATAAATTTCTGGAGATTCCGTTAACATTGAAGATGAAAACCAACCAGTTTGGCTCATTTAAATACTATGGTCAGATCGGGCTTGCTCCGGCTTTTAATATCTCTGCAAAAGGTAAAGATGATTTTAGTTCCGGAACAAGTTATGTTAATGAAGAGGTTGATATAAAAGATGAAACCGGTCTTCTGCAGGCAAGCCTTGTTTTTGGTGCCGGAACGGAATACTATATTGACAAATCAACGGCTATCTCTACAAGTCTGGTTTTTAGAAGTGGCTTTGCTGATCTGCTTACCGGAATGAACAATGTGAATGCCGCCAGCACTTTTGAAGAAAAAGCAACACCATTTACCGTACAGCTTTGTATTGGTGTGATATTCTAAAACTTTCTTATTATGCGTATTGCTCTGGCTCAGATAAACTACCATATAGGCAACTTTGAGCAGAATACTGTTAAGATCATCGATGCCATAAAAAAAGCCAAAGATCTTAACAGCGACCTCATTGTCTTATCAGAACTGGCTGTTTCCGGCTATCCGCCCCGTGATTTTCTGGAGTTTGATGATTTTATCAATAAATGTGATGCTGCCATCCATGAAATTGCTGCACAATGTACCGATATCACCGCTATTGTTGGCACGCCGGTGAAGAATACCGCTTCAAAAGGGAAAAAGCTTTTCAATGCCGCAGCAATCCTTCAAAATGGTGCTGTCGCAGGTTACAGAAATAAATCACTCCTGCCAACCTATGATATTTTTGATGAATACCGTTATTTTGAACCCAATAATAACTTTTCAACAGTAAACATAAAGGGTAAAAAGATTGCATTAACCATATGTGAAGACCTGTGGGATCTGGATGATGACAGACTCTATTCTGAAGGCCCCATGAACCATCTTTCTGAGCAAAATCCCGACCTGATCGTCAATGTGGCGGCAAGTCCGTTTAGCTATCCGCAGATTGAACGCAGGCAACAGGTGCTTTCAAGAAATGTGGAGCATTACGGAATGCCGTTGGTGTATGTGAACCATGTGGGAGCGCAGACAGAATTGCTTTTCGATGGTAACTCCATGGTGATAGATAAAGATGGCAACTCCAAAGCACTGGCCTGTTTTGATGAGGATTTTGCTGTTTTTGATTTGGATGAAAAGGGTGCTTTCGCAGATGTGGAATACACTGCCCGTGAACGTGATTTTAGCGAAGATGCAGTGATCCACGATGCACTGGTGATGGGAGTTAGAAACTACTTTGAGAAGCTCGGTTTCAAAAAAGCGATCCTTGGACTCTCCGGCGGCATCGACTCGGCTGTAACAATGGTTATTGCAGCGAAAGCTCTGGGTCCGGAGAATGTGCTGGGCGTTCTTCTGCCATCACAGTTTAGTAGCGGCCACTCGGTGGATGATGCACGGGGACTTGCAGAGAACCTGGGTAGTCCCTATAAGATTATTCCCATAAAAGAGATATACAGCGCATTTGAGCACCAGCTTAAACCCCATTTCAACGGACTTCCATTTAATATTGCGGAAGAGAATATTCAGGCGCGTTCACGGGCTGTACTGCTCATGGCTATGTCCAATAAGTTTGGACATATCCTGTTGAATACCAGCAATAAAAGCGAGGCAGCCGTAGGCTATGGAACACTTTATGGCGATATGTGTGGCGGAATGTCCGTATTAGGTGATGTGTATAAGACGAAAGTCTTTGATCTGGCGCGATATATGAACCGTGACAGAGAGGTGATACCATGGAATACAATCACCAAGCCTCCTTCGGCAGAGCTGCGCCCCGACCAGTTCGACTCTGACTCGCTACCGGATTACGATATCCTCGATGAGGTGCTGTTTCAGTACATTGAGAACCGAAAAGGACCGGATGAGATCATCGATATGGGCTTTGATGAAGCGTTGGTAAAGCGCATCCTGAGGATGGTAAATCTCAATGAATATAAGCGTTATCAAACTCCGCCTATCCTGCGTGTTACCGGCAAGGCCTTTGGCATGGGAAGAAGGATGCCGATTGTGGCGCGGTATCTTGGATGACATCGGGATAATATGAGGTCTTGCCGGGCTCCATGTGATTTAAAATAAAATATTTAGTAATTTTTTAATAAAAACAGGTCGGAAGCCAGGAAGAACTCAAAACTGCCAGTTATGATTGCAAGACAGTTTTTTGAAATGTAGGATTTTAGCTGTTACACAAAGATCCGCAAAGAAGGCACAAAGGGCCGCAGAGAATTTTTCTTTGCGGCCCTTTGTGTCTCCTTTGAGGTTCTCTGCGAAATAAATTTGTTAAAAAACTACTCCTGTTTTTCGTGCCGGGACACCTAAAATAGAAGCATAAATTTAAAAACCAGCTAAATATAAGGCACTTACCGTTCTTCTTAAAAAATGCAGCGCGGAAGTCAGGAAAAATGTAGAATATTGAATATTAAGGGGAAAGACGAAACCCATACTGGGTTTTGGGGTCTTGCGGAACTTCATGTGCTATTGAGACGTAATCCCTACAGGATTAATTATAGTGAGATATCCGCTTTTCTGCAGGAAAGGAATTCACCTGTAAAGCCGCACCGCCGTGCGGCTCTCTAACCCGCCTAACGGGCCACCTCCCTCATTCGACCTTCCTCCTTCTTCGTAAATCGTTTTTCGTTATCGGTAGTTTCTTGAATATTGATATACGAATTACGAGGGATGAATATTGAGGAAAGCCGCCTCCCT
>CAZQNY010000151.1:0-5740 GCA_964594665.1 uncultured Bacteroidales bacterium | reverse complement strand
AGGATTGAAAACGGCGAAACAACCTTTGTCGCCTGGGAGGAGATCAAGCAGAAATCCGGATAGTTGGAATACCAGAATAAAAAATCATTTACAGCCATTGTTTCCAAATCAAAATAAATTCTATTCAACAAAATCCATAATATTTAATTATTTTTTTATAGATTAGTGCCTGAATTATCTAGCTCGGAAATGAACAAGAAACAACTCTCGGAAAGAGATATTTGCACCAAATTTATTAATCCGGCTATTAAAAAGGCTGGATGGAACATGAAACGTCAGGTGCGTGAAGAAGTACCATTTACCGACGGGAGAATTATCGTGCAGGGAAAACTTCACACACGCGGAAAACGAAAGCGAGCCGACTACATCCTATATTACAAACCCAATCAGCCCATCGCTATCATCGAAGCAAAACGCAACGATAAACCCGTTGGTGCCGGAATGCAACAGGCCCTGGAATACGCAGAAATATTGCATATCCCATTTGTTTTTACCTCCAACGGCGACTCTTTTGTCTTCCATGATAAAACTATAACCAAAGGGACTATAGAAACAGAAATAGCTTTAGAAGATTTCCCTTCTCCTGAAACTTTATGGCAAAAATATCTTGACTTCAAAGACTTTAAAGAGCCGAAAGAAAAAGAGATTGTTGAGCAGGACTATTTCATAAGCGATGACGTTTATCCGCCACGATATTACCAGCAGAATGCCATCAACAGAACCATTGAAGCGGTTGCAAAAGGACAAAACCGCGTTTTATTGGTGATGGCAACAGGAACAGGGAAAACATTTACGGCCTTTCACATTATCTGGCGTCTTTGGAAGGCGGGTGTAAAAAAACGTATCCTCTTTTTAGCCGACCGCAATGCCCTTTTATCGCAAACGAAAACCGGTGACTTCTCACCCTTTGGTAATGACATTATGCACATTATCAAAAACCGGAAGATTGATAAGTCCTATCAGATCTATTTTGCACTTTATCAGGGATTAACAGGAAACGAAGATGCGCAGAATGCATACAAGGAGTTTTCGCGCGAATTCTTCGACCTGATTATCATTGATGAGTGCCATCGCGGCTCTGCATCTGAAGCATCCGCATGGCGGGAAGTGCTGGATTATTTCAGTGCCGCAACACAAGTTGGTCTCACCGCCACACCAAAAGAGACCAGAGATGTTTCCAACATGGCCTATTTCGGAGAACCAGTTTATACCTATTCCCTAAAACAGGGTATTGACGATGGATTCCTTGCTCCGTATAAGGTGGTTAGAATTGCAACAAACTTAGATGATGAGTGGAGACCCACAAAAGGACTACGCGACAAATATGGCTATGAAATTGAAGACCGTATATACAATATCAGGGATTACGATAGAACGCTTGTAATCGACAACAGAACTCAGGTAGTAGCTGAAAAAATCACCCAATACCTCAAAGCTACTGACCGGTTTGCAAAAACCATAGTCTTTTGTGTGGATATTGACCATGCCCACCGTATGCGACAGGCGCTTATCAATGCCAATGCCGATCTGGTGGCGAAGCACCCATACTATTGTGTAAAAATAACTGGCGATGATGAAATCGGAAAACGGGAACTGGATAATTTTACCGATGTGGAAGAACGATTTCCCGTCATCGCAACTACCTCAAAGATGCTTACAACCGGTATTGATACAAAAATGGTTAAAGTCGTAGTACTGGAAGCCAATATTGGTTCCATGACAGAGTTTAAGCAGATTATCGGGCGCGGTACACGCATCCGGGAAGCTGACGGGAAGGTTTATTTTACCATCATGGATTTCCGTAAAGCTACAAATCTGTTTGCCGACCCCGACTTCGATGGTGATCCGGTACAAATATACGAACCCGATACTGGTGAGACACCAATTCCACCAGAAGACGAGAACCCAGAAGAAGAAACTCCAGATGGTTGGCCAGAAGATTCTGAAATTATTTCACATCCTGATATCGATATTGATGACGAAGGATCAGACAGACCAAGGAAATATCATGTCCAAAACATTGAGGTTACCGTGACACATGAACGGGTACAATATTATGGTGCAGATGGAAAACTTATCACTGAATCACTGAAAGATTACACCCGGAATAATCTCACCAAAGCATACAGCTCACTGGATAATTTTATTCAAAAATGGAAAGAATCCGGTAAAAAGCAGGAACTGTTCGCTGAGTTGGCAGAACAGGGCGTGCTTATTGAAGCATTAAAAGAAGAATCCGGCAAGGATTACGATGCTTTTGACTTAATTTGCCATGTGGCTTTCGACCAGCCGCCACTTACGCGTATGGAACGCGCCAATAACGTTAGAAAACGGAATTATTTTGGCAAATACAGCGAACTGGCTCAGCAGGTTATTAACAGGCTGCTCGACAAATATGAAAGCGATGGCATCACTTCCATCGAAGCCGGTTCAGTACTTAAGGTCAGGCCTATCAATGAACTTGGTGGCCCGGTGGAACTTGTCAGAGCCTTTGGCAACAAGCATGACTTCGAAAATGCCATTAAAGAACTGGAAAACCAATTATACGGCATCGCATAAATGAAAAAGATAGAGAAAGGATATACAGATAGCTTACAGATTATAATCACTACCATTGAAACTTCGAAGGTTAAAACCGCCATTGCAGCCAATAAACAGTTATTATGGGCTTACTGGAAAATTGGTGTGGTACTGCACCAGCAAACCATTGAAAACGGATGGGGTGCGAAAACTATTGAAGTATTAGCCAGTGATATCAAAAAGCAACTACCCGGACATAAAGGCTTTTCAGCAAGAAATTTATTATATATGCGCCAGTTTGCTGAAAATTACCCCATATCTATTATTCAAAGCTTAACAGAACTGTGGGAACAAGTAAAGTCAAATACGCAACCACTTGCTGCGCTTTTTGAAAATGCCGAAACTGAATTTACGCAACAAGCGGTTGCGCAATTGTCAGAAGAAGATTTTTTAAACTCTGTTATAGCCCACATTTCATGGTCGCATCATATTGTTTTACTTGATAAATGCAAGAAGCTAACCACACGATTTTGGTATATGCTTAATACCATTGAACATGGAGTAAGCAGGAATATTTTGTTGATGCAATTGGAGTCAGGACTATTTGAACGACAAATAAACCAACAAAAAATCAGCAACTTTAAATCACAATTACCAGAACCTCAATCTGACTTTGCCAACTACTTGTTAAAAGACCCATATATCTTTGATTTTGTTCAGGCAAAAGAAAAAGCTGACGAGAGGGACATTGAAAAACAACTGGTTGATCACATTACAAAATTCTTATTGGAATTAGGACAGGGTTTTGCTTTTGTAGGTAAACAATACCATATAAATGTTGGCTCCAACGATTACTACATTGACCTGCTCTTTTATCACACAAAATTACACTGTTATGTCGTGGTAGAGTTAAAAGCCAGAGAATTTAAGCCTGGGGATCCTGCTCAACTCAATTTTTATATAAATGTATTAAACGACACCTTAAAAACAGAATATGACAATGAAACTATCGGTATTCTGCTATGCAAAGGGAAAGACAAAGTGGTTGCAGAGTACGCTCTCAAAGGATACAACAACCCTATTGGAGTATCTGATTATCAGTTGAGTCAATCCATACCAACAAAACTACAATCCAGCTTACCAAATATTGAAGAACTCGAAAAAGAACTACAGCAGTTAGACAATAAAGAAAATATAAAATAGAACTATTCGTAAATGACAATTACAACAAATATAAAAGCCATCCGCGATATTATGCGGAAAGATACCGGCGTTGACGGCGATGCGCAGCGTATTTCCCAAATGGTGTGGATGCTGTTTCTGAAAATATTCTCCGATAAAGAAGAAGAGTGGGAGATTACCATCGACAACTATGAGAGCCCACTGCCCAACCATTTTAAATGGAGTGCCTGGGCCGCCAATGATGAAGGTCTCACCGGTGATCAGCTGATGGATTTTATCAACAACGAGCTTTTCCCGGCATTAAAAGAGCTGGATATTACCCTTAGCCCTCAGGCAAAAATTATCCGTTCTGTATTTGAAGATACCTACAACTACATGAAAAACGGTACGCTCTTCCGCCAGGTGATTAATGAGATCAATAAAATCGATTTTAACAACACCGAAGAGCGACACCTGTTCAACGATATCTACGAAACAATCCTTAAGGAGCTGCAATCGGCAGGTTCTTCGGGTGAGTATTACACCCCTAGGGCAGTGACACAATTTATGGTTGATATCACTAACCCACAGCTGGGAGAGACCATCCTTGACCCGGCGTGTGGTACCGGTGGGTTTTTGACCTGCAGCATCGGGCACTTGCGCGAACAGGTAAACACTCCCGGGCAGCGGGAAGTATTTCAAAACTCCATCAATGGTGTAGAGAAAAAACCATTGCCCCATCTTCTCTGTACCACCAATTTGATGCTGCATGGTTTTGACCTTCCTGCCGTGAAACGCGATAATCTGCTGAGTAAACCTTACAGCGACTGGGGCGCCGGCGACAAGATTGACATCGTACTTACCAACCCGCCCTTTGGCGGCATTGAAGAGGATGGCACCGAGACCAACTTCCCGCAAAAGTTCCGCACCAAAGAGACCGCCGACCTCTTCCTCGCCCTTATCATCAGGCTGTTGAAAGATGGCGGACGCTGCGCCGTAGTGCTACCCGATGGCACCCTCTTTGGCGAAGGCGTAAAAACGCGCATCAAAGAAGAGTTGTTGAAACGCTGTAACCTGCACACCATCGTGCGGCTGCCCAATGGCGTGTTTAACCCCTATACCGGCATCAAGACCAACCTGCTGTTTTTTGAAAAAGGCACACCCACAAAAGATATCTGGTACTTCGCGCACCCATACCCCAAGGGAGTGAAGAGCTACAACAAAGGCAAACCCATCAACATTATGGAGTTTGACCTTGAAAAAGCATGGTGGAACGACCGTGAGAACGAGGAATATACGAAATACGCCTGGAAAGTAACTGCACAGGAGATCGAGGCACGGAATTATAACCTGGATGTGAAGAACCCGTGGCAGGAGAGCGACGACCTCGCATCCCCCGAAGAGATTTTGGAGCAGTACCGCGCCACCGAGCAGCACATCGACACCATCCAGGAGAAGATCATCAACGTATTAACAGACGCATTACGGTAACCACACATATGCAACTATTAGAACATTTTAAAGATATCACCCTTCACCCAAATAACGCCGCCAAATTGCGCGGCATGATCCTGCAGCTGGCCATACAGGGCAAGCTGACACAGAAGTGGCGTGAGGAGCATCCCGACATCGAACCCGCCTCCGTTTTATTGGAAAAGATCAAAGCAGAGAAAGCGCAGTTGGTGAAGGAGAAGAAGATCAAGAAGGAGAAGCCGCTGCCGGAGATCACGAAAGAGGAGATTCCGTTTGAAGTGCCGGAGGGGTGGGAATGGTGTAGGTTGGGAGTCACAGGTTTTACACAAACAGGAAGTACACCACCAAAAAAAGATCCTAACAATTACGGTACATTTATACCTTTCCTTGGACCAGGCCATATATCAAATAATAGGATGAATTATCCAGACGAAGGATTAAGTAAGTTAGGCTTATCTAAAGGTCGCTTAATTCCAAAAAAATCTCTTATGATGGTATGTATTGGAGGTAGTATTGGAAAGTGTAATATCAATGAAATTGATGTAAGTTGTAATCAGCAAATTAATACGATTTCAACTTTTAGTAT
>CAZQNY010000150.1:0-5804 GCA_964594665.1 uncultured Bacteroidales bacterium | reverse complement strand
ATCAGCCGGTTTACGGAACTCATCATGCTGCGTAGAGATAACTATGGTATCGATACGTGCCGGCTCTCCGTTATCATCATACTCTACTGTAACCTGCGACTTGGAATCCGGTGCCAGGTAGGTCATATGTTCGCCATCCTTACGAATCTCGGCGAGCTTTTGCAGAATAATGTGTGACAATTCCACGGGCAGTGGCATAAGGTTATCCATCTCACGGCACGCATAACCGAACATAATTCCCTGGTCGCCGGCGCCTTGTTCTTCTTCGCTCTGGCGCTCAACACCCTGGTGGATATCGTTCGACTGTTCGTGGATAGCAGAGATAACACCACATGAATCAGCATCAAAACGATACGATGCTTTTGTGTAACCAATCTCACGAATGGTATCTCTTACAATGTGTTGCAACTCAACATAACCTTCTGTGCGTACTTCACCGCTGCATACTACCATTCCGGTGGTTGTCAGTGTTTCGCAGGCCACTTTTGAGTTGGGGTCGTGTTTTAGAAATTCATCCAGTAAGGCATCACTAATCTGATCGGCCACTTTATCAGGATGGCCTTCACTTACGGATTCTGATGTAAATAAATATCCCATTTTAAAACAATTTAAGGGTTAAACAAATTGTCCGGGCTACTTGAAACAGGGCATAAATAATTGACCCTCAATAAAGTAACCTGTTATTAAAAGGGGAAGGTTTGGGCGATTGTATAAAGGTAAAAATTCCGAATAAAAACTCGTTTTAGCATTATTTTACCGTGGTTGCAATCAGACAAATCTTTCCACATGTTGCAAAAGTACAAAAAAATAGAATATTACAATAAATACCCCTTATTTTGTGAGGTTCCTGAAGATATCTTCCAGCTTGCCGGTCTCTTTTTGCATGGAGAGTACTTCGGTACCTTCTTCAACGGCAAAGTGAAATATTTTTGCCCGTATATCGCTCTTTATCCCGGAGGTGATCAGGTAAATATTTTCCTTTTCAGTTTTTGTTACCTCGATAACACCATCAAGAGCTCTGATTTTATTTACAGGGATGGATTTTCCAAATTCTACCTTAATATGAACCTGATCGGGATTGTCGCCGGAGATTTCTCCAATGGGTTTATCGGTAATAATTTTTCCTTTGTTGATAATTACCACCCGCTGGCACATGGCTTCTACCTCCTGCATGATATGGGTTGAAAGGATTACGGTTTTTTCTTTGCCCACATTGGAAATCAGCGCTCTTATTTCTGCCAGCTGGTTGGGATCCAGCCCACCGGTGGGCTCGTCGAGGATAAGCACTTCCGGGTCGTGAATAAGTGCCTGGCCAAGCCCTACGCGCTGCTTGTAGCCCTTGGAAAGCATCCCGATCTTTTTGTGACTCTCAGGGCCCAGACCTGTCAGCTCGATGATTTCGCCGATCCTTTGCTTCTTGTTTCTTATCCGGTGTAACCCGGCAATAAATTCCAGGTACTCTCTCACATACATGTCGTAATACAGCGGATTCTGCTCAGGAAGATACCCTATGCGCTCCTTTATGGCAAGCGGATTTTCATGGATGCTCTCACCATAAACAGTAACATCGCCGGAAGATGGTGGCAGATAGCAGGTGATAATCTTCATCAGTGTAGATTTTCCGGCTCCGTTAGGGCCCAACAAGCCTACCACTTCTCCGGGAATGATTTCCAATGATATGTTATCCAGTGCTTTCTGTGCTCCGTATAATTTTGATATTCCTTTTACCGATATTGACATGATAACCGCTTTTTTTTATTGGGGCAAAAGTACGAAAATCCGTTTACCCTGTCAGAACTTTAACAGCTCACGAAGTTTTTTGTACCCTGAGCGGCTGGCAGGAACCGTATTACCATTCTTTAAAATTACCTGAAAATTGTCTTTTGAATACGGCTCAATGCGATTAATCGCTTCAAGGGCAATAATGAACGATCGATGGACGCGCACAAATTGTTCCGGGGAAAGGTTGTTTTCGTAAAATTTTAACGTTGACTGTTTTATAAACCGCTCTTTATGCGTGTTTATCATAACATAATCGTCCGCAGCTTCCAGAAAAAGGATGTCATTGACGGGAATGATTTCAACATGCGATCCGTCTTTTACTACGATGCGGTTGAGGAATTCCTGTGCCTGTTGATTCTCTTCTACAGCAATGGTTTGCTGCGGTATGCCCCCTTCAATCTTTTCCAGTACTTTTTCCATGGCCTGCCCGAAACGTGATGTAGTGTATGGTTTTAAAAGATAGTCGACAGCATTTTTTTCAAAGGCCTTGAGAGCATATTCATCATGTGCCGTACTGAAAATAATACGTGGCGGGTCATCAAGAATCTCCAGCAATTCAAAACCATTTACCCGGGGCATCTGAATATCCAGAAATATTAAATCAGGCTTATGCTCCTGGATAGATTTAAACGCTTCGAAGCCATCATTGCATTCGTCCACAATTTGCACCTGAGGCCAGTTTTCCAGAAACCTACTGATTATCTGTCGGGCCAGTGCTTCATCATCAATGATAATTGCTTTAATGTTTTTCTGTGTCATGATTTGCGGATAAAGGTATATGAATGTTTACTTCAAAGAGCTGATCGGTTTTATTGATTTGCATTCCTGCATGGCGGTCGTACATAAGCTCCAGACGCTTGCGGATATTGGAAAGCCCTACACCTCTTCCTTTTTTAGGCTGCACCGCCCCGGCGTCATAGCTGTTTTTTACCTTAATTAACAAGTCGGAACCCAATGTTGAACACAGCACTTCAATATCGCACGACCCTGTTGTTTCATAAGCTCCGTGTTTTAGCGCGTTTTCGAGCAGGGGCTGGATAATTAACCTTGGAACCTGCGCATCCTCGCATTCCGCAGGCAGGGTCTGGCGGTAATGGATCTTTTCCCCGAAGCGTACCTTCTCAATGTCCATATATCGGTTACAAACATTTAGCTCTTCCTTCAGCGAGTGGATTTGTTTATCGCGGGTTTTTATGGAGAAACGCAGGAAATCCGAAAGTTTTATGGTCATGTCGTAGGCTTTAAATGGATCCGACATGGTAAGGGCACTGATGGAATTCAGACTGTTAAACAGAAAATGCGGGTTGATTTGTGAATGTAACATATTGAGCTCCTGCTCTGCAATACTGCTTCGTAGCTTCTCCTCCCGGAGTTTTCGTTCGGTAAATTCCTGAAACACAATGATGTTATGATAAACAATGGTTAGTGTAAGGTAGGTAAACAGGCCAAACATCAGGCGGTAGGGGAGAGCAGTTTTAAAAGCTGTAATATATTCTTCTGATTTGCTGCTTATCAGCCAGGTGATGCCTCCTGCAAAAATTTGCCAGAGGATCACGATAACGATTCCTGTGATGAAAATCCCGACCCAACGCTCCGGGGCAAAGGCATTGTCGGTTTTTTGTGCCACCGTGATATGCCAAATGCCTATGCCAAGGGCATATAGAAAGCTGATCTGTATCAAGGAATCAGCAATAATAATTCCGTGAGATAAATTATTTCCCAGGGAGAAAAGAAAGTAGTGGGCTGCAAGAATTACAACCCACACAAGTGAATATAAAAGTATGTTTTTTCGGTTATTTGTAATTGGATTTAGCATCGCAATCAAAATTAGTAACTTTTTATTTCTCCGCCACCGAAAATGGCTGAACCTTTTATAACAAGAATGGCGTCATTCTCCGCATCTGGGTTGGGAGTAATCATTCTTTTGTCGGTGATGCTGCCGAAAATAGCAGTTGTTTCGATTCGGAGGGTCCATGATGAAGGAACAATAATTGTCGAACCGCCAAAAACATAAGCTACTTCAATGATATTTGTTCCGGGGGCGAGTTTTGCTTTGGTAAGATCGATCTCAGATCCGCCAAAGATGGAAGTTACTTTTCCTCCGCGAAAGTTCTGTGAGGTGTAGATGCGTTGTCCCCCGCCAAAGATATTTACATCATCAATATACTCGTCGGTACCTTTGTTTGCCGTCACTGAGGCCTCTCTGACGCGTCGTCGCAGCTCCCCCGAACGGGTTAAAAGTAATATTCCGATAAGAATAAGAATCAGTGGCCAGAAAGTGCCGGTGTAGTCAGGGATATCCCATATTCTGGGGATAAGAAAAAAGGCACCCACTGATAAGACAATCCAGTTGCCCATATTGTTATGGTCTTTGAAAAAGCCTCCTATACCTATTACTACCAGCAACATGGGCCAGGAAATAAGCACATGCTCTACGCTGTTGGGAATGATGTTTAAGGAATTCAATAACAGAACAAGCCCTACGGCAATAAGAATAAATGCGATGGAAAACACCCCTCTGGGGCGGTTTTGGTTACAGTTTTTGTGATGTTCGCCCCATTTGTTGTTGCGATTGTTTTGATTTTGATCGTTCATAGCAAATGATTTTTAATTGTTTTAATGCAAAAGTAGGGTAGGGTGAAGGAGTGTAAAAGTACAAATCGGTGAATGACGTTTTTTGGCAGGTGAATGGCGAAAGAGCTCTCTTTCAGTGATTTTTTTTATTTAGTAATCTAATAATTTGTGTTTTATAAAATATACTTCTATTTTTGCACCCCTTTTTAGGAGTAGTATAATTTTATTATAGCGACAAAAGAAAAACAACATGAACACGCTTAGTTACAAGACTGTTTCCGCGAATAAGGAAACTGTTAAGAAAGAATGGGTGATTGTTGACGCTGAAAACGAGGTGCTGGGCCGTCTGGCTGCCAAAGTAGCTCTTGTACTCAGAGGAAAACATAAGCCTTCATTCACACCACACGTGGATTGTGGCGATAACGTTATCGTTATCAACGCCGAGAAGATTCGTCTTACCGGCCTTAAATGGGATCAGAAAGAATATATGCGCCATACCGGTTATCCGGGCGGGCAGCGTATTACTTCTGTACGTGAAATGCTGGCAAAAAAACCTGAAGCTATCATTGAGAAAGCTGTTAAAGGTATGCTGCCTAAGAACCGTCTTGGCTCTGAGCTTTTCCGTAACCTTAAGGTATATGCCGGTACAGAACATCCTCACGAAGGTCAAAACCCCAAAGTTCTTAATCTTAACACAATTAAATAAAGATCGATGGAAGTAATTAACAAAATTGGCAGAAGAAAAAAAGCCATCGCCCGTATCTATCTTACTGAAGGTACCGGTCAGATTACCGTAAATAAAAAAGATTATAAAGAGTATTTCCCCATCGCTACTTTGCAGTATGTCGTACGTCAGCCTTTCATTATTACTGAAACTGAAGGTAAGTATGATGTTAAAGTGAACCTCGATGGTGGTGGATTTAACGGACAGGCAGAAGCCCTTCGTTTGGCTGTCAGCCGCGCTCTGGTTGAAATCAACGAAGAATATCGCCCCGCACTCAAAGCCCAGGGCCTTATGCGTCGTGATCCACGTATGGTTGAACGTAAGAAACCCGGTCAGCCTAAAGCTCGTAAGAAATTCCAGTTCAGTAAACGTTAATTTAATTTTAAACTGATATTCCAGTTACGTTTAGTATCTAAATTGCCGGGACTTTCTCCCAAGGACAAACTACCCGGTGATTGTGAATAACAGAAAGTAAACTAACTTAAAAAAAATAACATGTCCAGAGTAAGTTTTGAAGAATTATTAGATGCAGGTGTTCACTTCGGTCACCTTAAAAGAAAGTGGAATCCTAATATGGCTCCTTACATCTTTATGGAGCGTAATGGTATTCACATCATCGACTTATATAAAACACAAGCGAAAATTGATGAGGCTGCCAACGCAGTGAAACAAATTGCCAAATCAGGAAAGAAAATCCTTTTTGTCGCTACCAAAAAACAGGCAA
>CAZQNY010000149.1:0-5842 GCA_964594665.1 uncultured Bacteroidales bacterium | reverse complement strand
TAATTTTTCATTTTCCCCAAAATTATCATAACCGGAAACCACCACTTTTTCACCTGGCTCAAGTCCGCTAATTACCTCGTAGTATTTCGGGTTTTGCCTTCCTAATTTAATATAACGCTTCTCTGCTGAATTCCCATCCGGAGACACGACAAAGATCCATTGTCCTCCGGTTTTCTGATAGAAGTTTCCACGTTGAAGCAGCAATGATACCTGAGGGCTTGAGAGCTGTAAACGGTTGTAATATGTTTGTCCGGTGCGCATATTATCAGGCATTTCTCCCACAAACACCATCTCTACGGAAAACCTGCCGTCACGTACATCAGGAAGCACCCTTCTGATTTTCAACTGATACTCCTGCTCCTGGCGCTCAAGAATCGCTGTCAGACCAACTTTCACCTTATCAATATAGTGCTCATCAATTTGAGCAACGACTTTAAATGATGTGAGCTTATGAATCTGTCCTATTCTACCTCCTTTGGGTATAAGCTGCCCTACTTCGGCATCCAGAATTGTAAGTTGACCATCAATTGGTGATTCAATATTCAGATTTTCCTGTCGTTGACGTACCAGCTGTAGATTCAAATTCATATTTCTTAAGTTCTCTTCCATCTGCTTTATCTGTATGGATCGATATAATGAATCCTGCTTTTGACGTTCAAGATAGAGATCATAACTCCTTATGGCAAAGTTATAATCCTCTTCAGAATGAAGATAGTCGTCTTCGGAAATAAGACCATCTGCAAAGAAGGATTTATTATGTTCATATTTTCGTTTTTTTCTAATGATATCCTGCTCGATATTCAGCAGTTCACGTTTGATTTGCAGTTTCTCCTGCTCCATTATCACCATAGTATTACGAAGGAAATTGCTTTTCTCCGCCAGCTGAGCTTCACTATTCAAAATACTTAAACTTAAATCAGGATTACTCAAACGCAAAATAATATCGCCCTTTGACACAATCTCTCCCTCTTCAACTACTTTTTCCTCTACACGGCCACCTTCACGAGCATCAAGGTAAATCGTTGCAATGGGCTCCACATAGCCGGTAACTGTAATATAGTCATGAAAAATATCTTCTGTTACCTCCGCAATAGTCAACTTTTCATAATCCACTTTAAGTGTGGATACATTTGTTTTAAAAAAAGCCATAAAGCTCGCAGCACATACTAAGATAAGTCCGGTTGCCCAGATAACATGTCTCTTTTTAATCCCTTTTTTCTTTTTTATTGGTATGTCCATTACAAATATAGATTTCAACAATTAGAAATATTCAGTCAGTTTATATTCAATGTCTGTGCCGCAAGACATAAACATCTCTATTTATGCAACTTACACAAATTATACACTTCATAAACAGGCCATAATTCGTAAAGAAATCATACAATCCATGTCAGCTTTATTTACAAAGATGGGCAGTCGGGAGTTAGCAAACCAAACCATTCCGCTAAAGATATAAAACGAATGATAATACAGCGGGACACCATACCGATAATACAGAAATCCTGTAGAATAATATTTATTGTCAATTTTTTTGACACTACGTAGCCAATTCTTTTACAAAAGGTTAACTTCGTATTTTCAACTAATTAATATATACGCATGAAGGGGAAAGTTCTGATCGTTGATGACAACAGAAGTGTGCGAACTGCATTGGAGATGTTACTTCAAAGAGAGTTTGAGGTGGTACAAAGCATTAGTAATCCGGGGACATTACTTACCACTCTTAGTCAGGGAAAATTTGATTTGGTGCTTTTGGATATGAATTTCCAATCAGGAATAAACACCGGAAATGAAGGTATCTTCTGGCTTAATGAGATTCAAAAGTATGATACTTCGATAAATGTGATAATGATTACTGCATTTGGCGACATTGAACTTGCGGTAAAAGCAGTAAAAATGGGTGCTTTCGATTTTGTATTAAAGCCATGGGATAACAATAAGCTTATTACCACGCTTCAGGCTGCTATGAAACTCAGAAAAAGCCAGATAGAAAACATAAGCCTGCAGAAAAAAACCACTTTGCTTGAGCAGGAACTTAAAAGAACACACCAGGCAATCATCGGGCAATCAGTGGCGATGAAACAGGTGATGGAGATGGTGAAAAAGGTAGCTGTCACAGATGCGAATATCTTTATTACCGGAGAGAACGGTACCGGAAAAGAATTAATTGCCAGAGAAATTCATTATCATTCCAAAAGAAATAATGAACTCATGCTTACGGTGGATATGGGGTCAATAAGTGAAACCCTTTTTGAGAGTGAACTTTTTGGTCACACCAAAGGATCTTTTACTGATGCCAAAGAGGAGCGAACCGGAAAATTTGAAGCTGCAAATAAAGGAACTATTTTTCTTGATGAAATCGGAAATCTGTCTCTTGCCATGCAGGCCAAGATACTCAGCGTTATACAAAACAGAAGTATTACAAAGCTGGGAAGTAACACTCCGGTGGATATAGATATCAGGCTCATCTCAGCGACCAATAAAAACCTGATTGAGATGGTGAAGGAAGGAGACTTCCGGGAAGATCTCCTGTATCGGATTAACACGATTACCATTGAGCTTCCGCCATTGAGGGAAAGAGAATATGACATCCTTTTACTTGCAGAGTTTTATCTGAGAAAATTTGCAGAAAAATATGGGAAACAGGGCCTGAAAATCGACCCTAAGGCCTCAAAAAAACTTCTTAATTACGCCTGGCCCGGAAATATACGTGAGCTAAAGCACAGTATCGAAAAAGCGGTAATTCTTGCTGATACAAAAAACCTCTCAGAATCTTCGTTTAATCTTATTAATGAAATCCCGGAAGAAAATATTACACTTCATAACAGCACCATTGAAGAGGTGGAAAAGATGATGATTCAGGCAAGCCTGAAAAATGAAAATGGTAATCTGAGCAATGTGGCAAAAAAACTGGGCATCACAAGGCAGACATTGTACAATAAGCTTAAAAAATATGACCTATAAAAACTTTAACAGAGCGATTCTATTACGACTATTGATAATCATTTCCCTTTCAATGGTTATTTCATATCTATTATTCGTAAAGTCCGACCCCATATACGTTGTTTTTGCATCCTCTTTATTGTTATATGTGATTTATAACATATTCAGATATTTCAATAAGATTAACCAATGGATTGCATTTTTCCTGCTGGGAATAGAAAATGAAGATACTTCTTTAAAAGTGCCATCCAATAAAAGTGGAAACAGAGCCATTGATGATATTTATTTCGGCATAAACCGCCTTAATGATCTTTTTCAACAAACAAAAGCAAGTATAAACTCCAAAGAGGAGTATTTCAAAACAGTGCTAAATAAATCGGCTACCGGACTATTCTCCATTAATGGAAAGGGAAGAGTAAATAACATCAATCCCGCTGCGACGAAACTCACTGGTTTACAGGAATACTATCACATCAATATCCTTTCAGATATTGACAAAGCACTCCCGGATTTTTTATTGCAAAAACAAACACAAGGGAAAACAAAATCAGCCATATTTGAAAATAAATACGGTCAAAAACTACTATTCAGCTTGTCAGAAATAAAAACTCAGGGAGAACTCACACAGCTTGTGGCAGTCAGTGACATCACCAAAGAGCTGGATAATGGTGAAGTGGAAGCATGGATAAAACTTGCCCGCACATTATCTCATGAAATCATGAATAATATTGCACCTATCACTACCATTTCGCAGGTAATTTCAAGTTATTATACCAGGGAGAATAAAACCATTGATGCCGGTGAAGTGGAACAGACAACGGTTTTAAATACAGTAAAAGGCTTAAAAGTGATTGAAGAACGCAGTGTTGGGCTCATGAGTTTTGTAAATAATTACCGTAAATTCACCAAACTTCCTGCTCCAAAATACAGTGATACCGATCTGTGCCAGATTATTGAAAGCAACATCCTGGCAGCCAGTACATATTGTGGATTTGACAGGATTCACCTTGAAAAAATATTACCATCAGGCTGTACAATTTCTACCGATGAAAAATTATTATCACAAGTCATTATTAACCTGCTAAAAAATGCTTGTGAAGCGCTGCAGACAGGCAATATTGAATTTCCAATTATTAAAATTACGCTTCTGGAATCCGATAATGATATCCGTCTTGAAATAAGTAACAACGGTCCCTATATCCCTGCCGAAATCAGGGAGCAGATTTTCATTCCGTTCTATACAACAAAAGAAGAGGGATCAGGAGTAGGATTAAGTTTAAGCAAACAAATTATGCTTAAAATGAACGGCGATATTACCCTGACCACCGAAGAGAACGGATTTACAACGTTTACGGTTATCCTGAACAGTTAACCAGATTCAGTTGGTATCCGATAAATGCTATCAATCTTCCCGAAAAATATATTCAATGGAAGTATCAAGATAATGAGACCAGTTTTCAGGAAAACCATGACCTTCATCCGGGAGTACAACAAATCGATTACTGATATCATGTTGGTCCAGAATATATCCCAGCTTCTTTTGTTGTTTTATGGCCCAGTCATTCTCACCGCAAATCAGCGAAACTCTGATTCCTTTTTTCGCTGCTTCCACAAACAAGGCACTATCAGAATCTCTGGGATAAACAGGAAAGGATAATATAAGCCCTTTCGTGGGAATAATATCTTCCAATCCGGCGATCAGGGTACGATAACCTCCTGCCGAAGGACCGCCCAGAAGTACTTCCGAAGTGTCCACTGCGTAATTGGATACTATCTGATGATAAACAGCATAGATCTCATTCTTCCAATTGGTATAATTGTAGGAACGGGAATAGGATCCCAATAAATTATCGCCCTGTGTATACACTACAATGAACTCATTTCTCAGCTTATCAATATCATAATTATGCTGCAACGCAGAAATAGTTCCAATACCCCCATGCATAAGCAGCAGCATCGGATATTTTTTCTTTTCAGAATAGTTTGAAGGCAGCTGAACCATATACTCAACCATGGTTTGCTCATTTGCCTTCTCTTTTAATTCCTTATTTTTCGATAAAAAAGATTCAAAGCCATCTAAAGTTTTAAGTTCATTTAAATATGGCGGGAATATCCGGGAATCTGTTCTCAATAAATAAAATAACCCTTCCTCATGTCCTTTTCCAAGAATATCAAGACAACGTTGATATTCTCCCATGCCGGCATAATGAAAAGACAACTCCCAAAACAGCAGGTTATATCTCAGGTGATCATCGTCAAACTCCTGCAATGCATCATTGCACATGCCGACATACCTGGCGCTATCTATCTTTGCAACCTCCTCTAGTTCTTGGTAAAGTGATTTAATCTTTTCATTAATCGGCGTAAATGGCACTTGCCGGATCTTTGCAGAGGCCAGTGCCTCTTCTTTTCCAAGTTCATCAATCACCGTTGATTTAACCCACATTACATCCTCATTGCCTCTTTCAGTCCAGCGGGTAAAAAACAGATACTTACCATCGGGTGAGACGGCAGGGAATCGCTCTTGTCTTTCAGAGTTAATCTCTTTCCCAAGATTATAGGCTTTACTCCAGCTGCCGTCGCTTTTACGAAAACAGATAAAGATATCCCCCATATCTCTTTCTGAAGTTTGCCGGGAAGAGGAAAACAGCAGATAACTTTCATCAGGTGCGATAAACGGAGTCCAGTTCAAAGTTCCATCGCCAATGTTAACAGGTTCAGGAAGTAACTCCGGTTTTTGATAAATACCTTCCATCAAAACAGACCTAAATATTCCAAAATCATTCATTGACCCCAATCCTTCGGCATAACCTAAAAAGTAAAGAGTCCCATCATCAGTAAATGAAAGATTGTACGCATACTTTAATTCAGGGAATTGAGAGATAAGCCCAAGAATCTC
>CAZQNY010000148.1:0-5898 GCA_964594665.1 uncultured Bacteroidales bacterium | reverse complement strand
TTGTGTTCGCGAATGGCCATTGCCACATCCAGTGGAACACCGTTTTCTTTACAGAAAGGAACAACCTCTTCATTATCCAGCGCGCACAGCATACGGATATCTTTGTTCATGGTACGCATATGGCGAACGGCTTCCACCACATCACCGGTTCCGGCTTCACCTTTGGTGCGGATCATGGCTGCACCTTCGGCAATACGACGTGCTGCTTCACCTACGTTTCTGGCACCACATACGAAAGGTACAGAGAACTTCGATTTGTCGATATGATTATCTTCATCAGCAGGAGTCAGTACTTCACTTTCGTCAATATAATCTATTTTCAACGCTTCGAGCACCTGTGCTTCCACAAAATGGCCTATCCGGGCTTTTGCCATTACAGGGATGGAAACGGCTTTCTGGATTTCCGCAATCATTTCCGGATCCGACATTCTTGCCACGCCACCTTCCACTCTGATATCAGCAGGTACTCTTTCTAGAGCCATTACTGCCACAGCACCTGCTTCTTCAGCAATCTTTGCCTGTTCCGGGTTGGTAACATCCATAATTACCCCGCCCTTAAGCATTTGCGCCAACTGCGCATTTAATGTATAACGCTTGTTTTCCATTGTTTTGTGATTTATTTCGCGACAAAAATAATCATTTCTTTATCATCGCCAAGCAGCAGGTGAAGTATGAGGATTTTGGAGATATGTATTGAATTGTATTTCCTTGATTTGGAGGAATATTTTTTACCTTTGGCACAAAATTACCAGAACAGATATCATGGAAGAGAAGAAGTATATTCGTCCGAGCTGGGATCGTTATTTTATGCAGATTGCCGATACCGTAGCCACACGTGCCACCTGCGACCGTGGTCGTTCGGGCTGCGTTATTGTGCGCGACCGACAGATTCTTGTTACCGGCTATGTTGGCTCCCCCACAGGCTTACCACACTGCGACGATGTTGGGCACCTGATGAAAAAAGTGGTTCACGAGGATGGCCATGAGAGTAACCATTGTGTCAGGACTGTTCATGCAGAGCAAAATGCCATTTGTCAGGCTGCAAAACGTGGTATTGCACTGCAGGGATCAACACTTTATTGCCGCATGACGCCGTGCCGAACCTGCGCCATGCTTATTATCAACTGCGGCATCGAACGCGTGGTTTGCGAAATGAAGTATCATGCCGGTGCGGAAAGTGAAGCCATGTTTCGTGAAGCAGGTATTGAACTTCATTACTTTGAAGATGAGGTTCTTAAGTATGATAATCAGTAATCCGTAATGGTGGTTTTATTAGCCAAGAATTGCTGAAAAGAGGTTGTCGATGTTGATGATCCCGAATGATCGTGCCGCCGTGAGCAGGATTACCACGATAAGTATCCAGCGAACAAAGCCGGCGCCTTTTTTTACGGCCAGGCGCGAGCCGATAAAACCTCCCAGCATGGTTCCCGCACCCAGGGTTAATCCATATTGCCAGTTTATTTGTCCGTTAATCTGAAATATAAGGATTGCAACAGGCGTGTAGAGCAGGATAATGAAAACCTTTAAGGCATTGGATTTTACAAGGTCATAACCTGCACTAAGCACCAGTCCGGCAAGCAGAAAATAGCCCACGCCCATCTGGATAAAACCTCCATAGAGCCCGATAAGGAAGAAAATAATCACCTGCTTCCAGGTAACTTTTGCCCGGATAAGTTTTTCATTGCCTTTAAGCCACCGGGAGGGGTTTACCAGAATAAATCCCATCATAATAAGCATAATAATACCGATGGCTATTTCGAAAGCCTGTTTGTTAAGGTCCACTGCGATAAGTGCTCCCGCCACAGAACCTGCAACCGCCGGCAGTGCAAGCCACACACCTTTGCGAAAGTCGAGAACCTTTTTCTGGCTGAAATTACCAACAGCAACAATATTCTGCATGATTACTCCCAAACGGTTGGTGGCATTGGCAATATTTGGCGGAAGCCCGAGAAACATCAGCAATGATAAGCTTATAATACTTCCTCCTCCGGCAAGGGTATTAATAAATCCCACCATGATTCCGGCAGTCACCAAAACGATTATCTCCAGGATGGTCATAATTCCGTATTACGATGAATAATCATGTTTTTTTCCAAATAGTTGAATAATCAGAAATAAAACGATCAGCGAAAGTATAAAAAGAATCCATACGGGCACCCCCATTGCTGCAGGGATGATACCGATAAATACCGCCACACCGCCAACGGTAAGCGCGTAGGGCAGCTGTGTTCTTACATGCTGTATATGGTTACAGGAGCTTGCCAGCGAACTAAGGATTGTGGTGTCACTGATGGGTGAGCAGTGGTCGCCCAGCACCGAACCTGCCAGGACCGTTGAAACAACGATATGGAAGATGTTCATTGCCTGTTGATACTCCATGCCTGCCTCTTTGGTGATTAGCCAGCTGGCAGGCAGCACCAATGGGTAGAGTATTGCCATGGTGCCCCACGAAGTACCGGTGCTGAAGGCCACAAGTGCCGCAAGGATAAAGGTTAATGCGGGTACAAGCACCGGCGGCAGACTGACCTCGATAATTATGCGGCTGATAAAGTCAGCAGTATGCATATGTTTTGTGATAAGGGCAATAGACCAGGCCATGATAAGAATCAGAATGGCTGTCAACATGGTTCGGAAGCCGTTGATAAGGCTGTCGACAGCCTTTTTCATGGTTAGAATACGCCCGCCAACGGTAAGGACAACGGCGGTAAGCACTCCGCCCATGGAAGACCAAAGCAGCGCGCGGTAGGAATCACTGGCGCCAATAACATCCGAGAGGTTGCGGGCGAAACCCTGTGCGCTGTCCCAAGGGTTACTTTCCAGTCCTGTGACAACAAGCCCGGTGATGGTTCCCAAAACAACCACCAAAACAGGGATTAATGCATTGTATGCACGAATTTTAATGCCTTTTTCCGGATCCAGATCATTGAGTTTATTGCTGAAGGTAGCCTCGTCGTCGTCGCTGATATCATTGCCTCGCAGGCGTGCCTTTTTCTCTGCGTGATACATTGAGCCATAGTCGCGGTTTCGCCAGATAAGCATCACAATAAAAAGCAGTGCCAGAATAGGGTAGAAGGCATATTTGAGTGAATGCAGAAAAACATTGTAGGGCGTCTCGGATAACCCCAGCGTATTGATGCCATCCTGTATATAACTCAGCTCAGCGCCAATCCAGGTAGTGACAAAGGCGATTGCTGCAATAGGTGCTGCTGTGCTGTCGACGATATAGCTTAGCTTTTCTCTGGAGATTTTCAGCTTGTCGGCAACGGGTCGCATTGTGTTTCCTACCACAAGGGTGTTGGCATAGTCATCGAAGAAAATAACCACGCCCAGAAGCCAGGTGATAAACTGCCCCGAACGTGGCGACGAGGCATACTTTGACAAATGCTTCACAATACCCTGCATGCCGCCGTTGCGGGTGATAAGATTTACCATCGCTCCGATTAACATGCTAAAAACGATTATCGATAAATGCCCGCTGTCATTGAGCGATTGAAGAATGTAGGTGTCTACGATGCGTTGTATGGCGTGCAGAATGGATGTGAAAAAGCCATCGCCCCCATAAAGGCTGATAATAAATGTTCCACTGAAAATTCCCAAAAACAGGGCACTAAAGACTTCTTTAAAAAGCAGCGCAATGAATATCGCTATTAATGGGGGTAATACCGACATCCACTGAGGGATTCCGTTTAATGAAAGCAGCGAAGTATCATCTTTATCAGAAAAATAGATTGTGTTTTTTTTATCCGGAATATAGGGATATTCTGCTTCGCCGGATTCATCTGTTGTAACGGTTATCCGGTTTTCTCCATCATGAATATAAAGCAGAATATTTTTATTTTCCTGGCTTGTAAGCTGTATTTTTTGGTGGGTTTTGATCCCCTGCACCACAATGTATGGTTTGATAAGATGAATCTGCCGGCTGGTAATATTACTGTCGGCCGGTGTGATAATAATATCTTTACACTGAGCAGTAAATCCTGAAAGAAGTAATACCAGAAATGCGATACTCCTGAAGAATTTATTTATCATAAAAAACAGGTGTTATTCGGTTTCTTGAATAGAAGGAACAGCGTTAAAAGGTTCGAGCATATCAAGTGCTGCATCAAGGTAAAGGTAGACATCAGAGGGGTGGTGCCCGATATAATTTTTGCTTCTGATATGGCCCATGCGAACGACAACAGCGTTAAGATCTTTGATAACAAAAACATACTGGCCGAGAATCCCTCTTGCATATTTTATATCATGTCCTCTGTGGTTAAGCATCCACCACTGGTACCCATAAAAATCAACAGGTTTGTCATTTTTGTCGGTGAGATAGGTTGCCGGGGAGAGGGATTTTTGCAGCCATTCTTCGGATATGACCTGATAGTTGTTCCATTTGCCATTGTTAAGGACAAGTTGCCCGAGGCGCGCCAGGTCGGTGGCATTGGTATTAAAGCAGCAATAGGCTTTTTCAACACCATTTTTATGATCCAGGCACCAGAGTGCATCATTTTCAGCCTGCACGGGTCCCCAGAAGTAGCGGGAGGCAAATTCGCTCAGGCTCATACCACTTGCGCGGGTGATGATTAATGCCAGCAGCTGGGTGTTCCCGCTCTGGTATCTGAATTTCACCCCCGGCTGGTCGTCGATGGTTTGCTTCATCATCAGCTTCTCAATGTCTTTGCCATAATAGGCTGCTGTTGTGGGTGTAAAGAGGCCTGCATATTCTTCGTTCCAACTGGAGCCACTTGCCATAACGAGTAAATCCCTGATGGTTACCTCTGCGTTGTTATGGTGATTAAAATCCGGAAGATAATCAATAACCTTATCGTTTTCATTTTTAATAAAACCTTTATCGATGGCTATTCCGGTAAGGATACCAACAATACTTTTGCTTGCCGAAAAAGGATTTGTAAGGCTTTGTTTTCCATATCCGTCCCAATATTCTTCGTGAAGCAGCATGGAGTCTTTGGCAATAACGAAAGCGATAGGCTTATAAGCCATCATACTGTCGAGGAGTGTTTCGGGGATTTTTGTGGTGTTATAGTTCTGGTGAAGGTTCCAGGGAGCAGGATCGGAAGCTTCCACAGTACGGTTATGGAAAATCGGGTAGTCATCGATACCAACATACCAGTATATAAGAGCTGTACGGGCATATTGGGGCAGGCAGAAATAGGCTATTACCAGGGCGGCGATAATATACAACGGAATTCGTAAGGCACGCTTTTTCATGTGTCAGGTTTTTGATGTTATGAATGGATGCCTGTAAAAGTAAAAAATCTTCGCGTGAAATCCTCAGGATGCAGTGTATGTTTTTATACGATGTGTTGAACTTACTTTTTTTGCAAGCTCAAAAACAGCGTCTTCGTCAAAGCCACACTCTTTATAAAGTTCTTCAGGTGCACCATGCTCGATAAAGCGATCGGGGATGCCAAGTTTATGTATTGCGGCTTTGTATTTGTTGTCGCTCATAAATTCCTGCACCGCGCTCCCCAGCCCACCGACAACGGTTCCGTCCTCAATGGTAATTACGGTGTCATGATTTTTAAATACATCATGCAGTAGCTCATTGTCAAGGGGCTTGAGGAACCTTATGTCATAGTGGGATATCCGGATACCTTCATTTTCGAGCTTTTGTACTGCTGCAGCGGCAAAATTTCCGGGATGGCCAATGGAAACGATGGCAATATTATCACCGGAAGCAAGTTTTCGCCCTGTTCCCACGATTATTTCACGGAAAGAAGTACGCCAGTTGGTGTGAACACCACGTCCTCTTGGGTATCGTATTGAGAAGGGCCCGTGGTTACGCAGCTGGGCAGTGTACATCATATTGCGCAGCTCAATTTCGTCCATTGGAGCAGCAACAATCATATTGGGTATTGCCCTGAAGTAGGCAAGGTCGAAAGCACCGTGGTG
>CAZQNY010000147.1:0-6107 GCA_964594665.1 uncultured Bacteroidales bacterium | reverse complement strand
GTGGAGCATAACGGAATCGAACCGTTGACCTCTTGACTGCCAGTCAAACGCTCTAGCCAACTGAGCTAATGCCCCATCGCTTTTGCGAGTGGCAAATATACAACATTTATTTATTTTTACACAAAATTAAATTCTCCATATGCGACTATTTATTGCTATTCCGCTACATCTGGCTGGTATTAAATCAGACCTTATTCCGCGCTTTCAAAAGGCTCTTCCCAGGGAAAGCATCTCATGGTCGAAACCAGAAAACCTGCACCAAACGCTTATTTTCCTTGGCGAAACACCTGAAAACCTTATTCCACAAATCATGGATATCATGGATGCCGTGGCATACGACTTCGATCCATTTATGCTAACGGTTGAAGATACGGGCATTTTTGGCAGCAGCTACGACCCGAAGGTTATCTGGGCCGGAGTACAGCCTGTGGCATTGCTTACAGAAATACACAATGCTCTTTCCAATGCATTGCAGGAGGTGGGCTATAAGCCCGACCGTCAGAATTTTGTGCCTCACCTTACAGTGGGGAGGGTCAGAAAAAAACCTGACAAAAAAAGGCTTCAAACCATCATGGAAAAAACAGCAGGAGTTACATTTTACACCCAAAACGTTGATGAGCTGGTGCTTTTTGAAAGCAAGCTAGCACCACAGGGGGCAGAATATACAATAAAAGGCGTATCAACGTTGGGATGCTGATACGCCCGAAGAAACAATTAAACCAAAAAACACAAAGCTCTGTTAAGAATCCTGACGGTCTCTGGAATTCTTATATTCTGTAAGATCAATAAAATAACTTATCACAAGCCCGATACCTCCAAAGAGAAAACTCATACCAAAGTAGGCTGCTTCATCATCCATTAAATTGAGTTTTATAAGAATATTGGCCAATACAAGACCAAGACCGATACCAATAAGAAGAAGGCCCCATTTCAGGGACAGGTTTTTTATTTTTTTACCATTTTCAAATATTGTGGCGTCCTTTCCTGCTTCCAGCAGCGCCATACGTTCACTCTTACGTATTCCCAGATAGACAATTCCGTATACCAGGGCAAAAAAACTAATTCCTACAAGCCATTCCATATAATAATTTTTTAGGTTACAATATCATTAAGACGGTTTCGTGGTGCAACGGTTACAGCAATAATTCGTCTGTAACAGTGAAATACGAATTTTTTTGTAACTTCATCATTTACTAACCGTCAAAGCACAGCAATGACACGCAAGGGTGATTATTTTTATATCGATCAGGTAGTTGCAGGTAACAGTGCAGCGTATGCACCGCTGGTAGAGCGCTACAAGGATATGGTATTTTCCATAATCATTCGTATTGTGCATAAATCACATATTGCGGAGGAGATATCGCAGGATGTGTTTGTGAAGGCCTACCAGTCGTTGCCATCGTTTCAGCGCAAAGCACAGTTCAGCACCTGGTTGTACCGAATAGCGTACAATGCAGGCATCTCATGGGTTCGCAAAAACAAGCTGGAGCTGGCACCCATCGACGACAACGTAATGAACAACTACGCTGAAAATGATGTTCAGGAAGGCGTCATGGGTCTGAATCCCAATGAGCAGCAAGCCATAATTGCAAAAGCTCTTGATACGCTCAATGAATTAGATCGTGCATTGGTGGAGCTGTTTTATCTGCGTGAAAAAAGTATTGATGAGATTACAACAATTACCGGGCTTACGACGTCCAATGTAAAGGTAAAATTACACCGGATACGTAAGAAACTATACGGAGAAATGGAGAAAATGATAAAAAGGGAACCGGTAAGAATATAAAATTTGTATTATGGACGAAAAAATGCAGTATATGGATCCGTTCCTTAAGGGAATGATACAAAAGACCGACACAGAACGTGCGCCGGATGATTTTGTTTTTCAGGTTATGCGTGCAGTGGAGACAGCACCTGCCCCGAAACGTCAGGGTTTTTCTTCGCGGCAGTTGTTAAGCGTCCTTTTACTTGGTGCTGCAGCATCCATCATTGTGGTGGTTATGATCGTAGTACCAGGATTTTTTAATCTTACTTCCAATGGAGGCATCCATGAGCTCACGACAATATTACCTGCCATGACACACCTTTTCTACTCTTTATTTGGCATTTCTGAATCTATTACTATTCCCAATATTATGGGTGTGGGACTGGCAGTATTGGTTATGCTCGCCGGTGTAGATCTTCTCTTCCGCGGATCAAGGAGTGCACGCCATAAAAAGCGCAATACACTATTTGTTATCTGAACCTATTTATTGTTAAAAGCCGACATTGTTCCGGCCACACCAATGGCAGCAAAGCTTTTGACCATTTCCGCAGCTTTTTCAACCCTTGGTTCATAAGCTTTAAGCTCGCCGGAAGTAAATTTCCCAAGCACATAATCCACCTGGTAACCTTGCGGAAAGTCGTGTCCAATACCAAATCGCAATCTTGGGAACTGGCTGGTGTGTAAAACTTCGATAATATTATTTAGTCCGTTATGTGTGCCACCGGATCCTTTTGCTTTCATACGAAGCATTCCGGGTTCCAGATCCAGGTCGTCGCTAACCACAAGGAATTTCTCAAGGGGTATATTTTCTTTATCGAGCCAGTACTTCACTGCTTTGCCACTAAGATTCATGAAAGTAGTAGGTTTTAGCAGCACAAGTATTCTGCCACGGTATTTAATTCGTGCTACAAACCCATATCGTTCGCTCTTGAAAGAGACGCCAGCCTCATGAGCAAGAAAATCGAGTACCATCCACCCGATATTATGGCGTGTTGAGTCGTATTCAATACCAGGATTTCCCAGGCCGGTAATAAGATATTTCATGGCACAAAAGTAGTTGTTTTAAGAAAAAAAAAGCCATCTGTGTAAAACAGATGGCTCAAAATATATAAAGAATAATTATTCTGCAGCTTCGGCAGATTCTTCGCCTTCTTCGTCCTCGTCGTCTCCTTCGTCAGCACCAGCACCACGAGCTGTTTTAACAGTAACAACAACTGCGCGGGCAGCATCAAGGAAAGTAACACCTTCCATCTGCAGGTCTTCAATGCGAGCCGACATACCTATATCAAGTTTGGAGATATCAACCTCAACAAAGTCGGGGAGTACGTTTTCCAATGCCTGAATCATAACACGGCGCATTTTTTTATGCAATTTACCACCTTTCATTACACCAGGAGAAGTACCTTTAATTTTTACAGGTACAGCAATTTTAACAGGCTTGTTTTCCAAAATCCGGAGAAAATCTACGTGTAATGTCCTGTCGGATACCGGATGATACTGAACATCCTGAATGATAGCGCGATAAACCTGTCCGTCGATATCAATATCCACGAGGCTAACCTCAGGAGTAAAGAGGAGTTTATCAAATTGGATATAATTAACTGTAAAGTGAATTTGTTTTTCACCACCATACAGTACACAGGGTACAAGGCCTTCTTTTCTGACCTTCTTAGCATCTTTTTTCCCTACGCCCTCACGGAGAGAGCCGCTCAATGATACTACTTTCATGATTTTTTGTTTTAATTAAAATTCAAATAATGTACTTATAGATTCGCAGTCGACCACGCGGCGGATAACCTCAGCAAAGAGATTAGCCGCGGAGACGACTTTAATTTTATCGGATTGTTGTTTCAACGGGATGGAGTCGGTAACATAAACCTCGTCGAAGACAGAATTATCTATTCGATCGTACGCGGGCCCTGAGAACACAGCATGCGTAACAAAAGCTCTTACAGACCGGGCACCATTATCAACCATCAGCTGAGCTGCTTTGGTAATTGTTCCTGCGGTATCAATAATATCATCCACAAGGATAATATCGCGGTTCTGGACGTCACCGATAAGCGCCATTTTTGCAATCTCATTGGGGCGTGCCCGTTGCTTATAGCAAATCACAAAGTCGCGGTGCAGGGCTTTGGCATAGGCTGCAGCGCGACGGGTACCTCCTGTATCAGGAGAGGCAAATGTCAGGCCGGGCAGATCCAGATCCTTGAGTACCGGAATAAAGATGGACGAAGCATACAGGTGGTCCACAGGCATATTAAAGAAGCCCTGAATCTGATCAGCGTGAAGGTCCATGGTGATAATACGGTGTACACCGGCAGTAACAAGCAGGTCGGCGACAAGCTTGGAGGCGATTGATACTCTGGGCTTATCTTTACGATCCTGGCGCGCATAGCCGAAATATGGAATCACAGCGATAATCTGTTTGGCAGAGGCCCGCTGAGCGGCGTCAACCATCATTAACAGTTCCAAAAGGTTGTCAGCAGGTGGAAAAGTAGACTGAACGATAAATACGTGACTTCCACGAATATTCTCTTCGAAGGAAGGCTGGAATTCACCGTCGGCAAAGTCGTTAAAGATTACATTTCCCAAAGAAACGCCAAAGCTTTTGGCTATTTCTGCAGCCATACCTTTTACGGAGCGGCCGGCAAAGATTTTTACCTGGGTTGACATGAAGCGATTGTTTTTATTTATTAGATACCCTGTGTTTTACGGGCGCAAAAGTACAGATTAATTTTTTGTATCCCAAGTTTTTGAGATAAAAAGGGTAAGAAAGGGAAAACGGTTACAAATCAAATAATTTCCAGTAAGGAATAAACATCACTTTTGTGTTATCAATAAACTTAACAGTATCCAGTGAGAGATTCACAATACAGGCCTCTTCAGGTTGATAATCAGAAAGGAAACTACGAAATGAACGACTTAGATTATCATTTTTCAAATGAGAATATTTTACTTCAACAGGAATTGTTTTCCCCTCTTTATGAATTACAAAATCCACCTCTGCCTTGTCTTTAGTCCGCCAATGATTAACCGGAGTAAAGACGGAAGCATACTTTTCATATAAAATATTGAACACAAAATTCTGAAAAACAAAGCCCTGATTGGAACCAGCATCATAACGACCTCTTGCGAAGTTGAGCATCCCGACATCATTAAAATAGACTACAGGTGATTTTGTCAACTCTTTCTTTCTATTGGTAAAAAATGGCTTAGCCAACCTTATCATGAAGGTCTGTTGCGCATACCATAAATAGTTTTTAATAGTTTCCGTTGAGACACCTACATCATTAGCCAACTGCGAATAGTTAAGTATTTCTCCACACTGAACTGCGAGCAAAGAGATCATCTTAACGAATTTGTCAGAAGATCTAACACCAAGTAGAATGGAAATATCTTTCATCACATAAGAGGAAAATATTTCATTCATAATGTCAATACGCTCTTGAATAGCCGGTGTTGATACAACCTTAGGATAGCCACCAAAGTTAAGATACTCCCCAAGATACAGAGCTGTGCCGGTCGTATCAGTTTCAAAAAAAAGAGATAATCGATCGCTATATTTATAGTTTGTTCTGTAATCAACAAATTCTTCAAAACTCACGGCATTCATTAAAAGCGTGTGCTTTCTGCCTGTTAACGCCTCTCCGACCTTCTCTTTTAATTCAAGACTACCAGATCCTGTTACCACAAATTTATAAGGCAAATCCATGTCGTACAGTCCTTTCAGAAATCTTCCGGCATCCTCTTTTTGCTGTATCTCATCGACAAAAACATATCCCACATTGTCGCCAAACTCCAAGCGAATTTTGCTCAGAAGCCTTTGCTGTGATTCAAAAAAGGCAGCATCTCTTTCAACATCCATATTCAGGTACAAAACTCTTTTATTATCCTTTATCAGATCCTGTTGAATCTTCTTCAGCATGGTCGTTTTACCAACCTGACGCGCGCCTATCAGAATTGTTATCTCTCTTTTTTTGAGACTTGCAACGATCTTTTTATGGTTAAATCTTTTAATCACAGCATTTTATTTTCAACAAAAGTATAGAAAACACAATACATTTACAAGTCCACCTTAAAAATACTCGCACTAAAAGCAAAGTATAGTTTGTAAATACTCGGGTTAAACACAAAGTATAGTTTGCAAATACTCGGGTTTATAAGCGAAAAACGTCCGGGACAGTTGCTGAAATCGATGAAAAATTAATGAAGGTTCAGTGAATTAAAAAAAGTGTTATATTTGCGGTCTTGAATGCCCGGGTGGCGGAATTGGTAGACGCGTCGGTCTCAAAAACCGATGGGGTAGTTCCCGTGCCGGTTCGATCCCGGCTCCGGGTAC
>CAZQNY010000146.1:0-6161 GCA_964594665.1 uncultured Bacteroidales bacterium | reverse complement strand
TGGCAGGTTATACCTTTATTCCATTGCAAAGAACATACTCTGATGTTACTGCTCCTGCAGAAGATGAAGATTACACCGGAACATTACAGACGTTCTCAATCTCAGGAACCATTACAGAGGGTGGCTCTCCGCTGGAAGGTGTGGCGGTAACCTTTTCCAATGGCGGAGGAACCGTTTTAACAGATGCTGCAGGGAATTATACCAATACACTGCCGTATGGCTGGCTGGGTACATCAACACCCGATAAAGCAGGAAAGGTCTTTTCCCCCGCATCACGCTCTTATACTCCTCTATCCTCTGATAAGACCAATCAATATTTTTATGCTTCTACGGCCATGTATGAAATTTCAGGATTCGTGCATGATGGTAACGGAAACCCGATACAAAATGTTGAATTACAAGTCACAGGTCAGAGTGCTGTATATTCCGATGCTCAGGGACTCTATGAAACAGAGGTAGAATATGGCTGGACAGGAACCATTCAACCACAGAAACCCGGTTATACATTTGTTCCGGGAATAAGGAATTTTGTAAATATTAACTCCGCTCAGCAGAATGAGGATTTTGAGGGTGCAGTTATAGTTTTATCCATATCAGGGACTATTCTAGATACTGAAGGACAGCCTGTGCAGGGTGTGAATATGGTTTTTAGTAACGGTGGTGGATCAACTGTAACCGATATCTCCGGTGAGTACACTATGAGTCTGGATTATGGCTATTCCGGTGTGGCAACTCCTTCACTCCTTGGATATAGTTTTCAACCGGATCATAAAACCTATGCCAATTTGATTTTAAACCTGACTTCCGAAAATTATACAGCTACCGGGCAAAATGTTTCTGTTTCCGGTTATATTACTGATAGTGAAACGGGTGACCCCATTGAAGATGTTATTGTTTTCTTTAATAATGGTGGTGGTACCGATACAACGAACTATGAAGGGTATTATGTTATGGAACTGCCTTATGGGTGGTCAGGGACTGTTTATCCTGATATGGATGGGTATTCTTTTGAACCTGCGACAAGATCCTATTCGGAGGTGACTTCATCTCTCTCCAATCAAAATTATAGCGGAATATTAACATTTATACCCCAGGGATGGAACGTGATTCCAACAGATATATCGCATAACCTTTCCATACCGAATTTTTCACATCCTTCCATAAACGGAGGGCAGATATCAATAGGCGATTATATTGGTGTTTTTTACTGGGATGAAACAACCCAGACCGAGCGCTGTGGTGGATATGTGGAATGGACTGGTAATGGAGCAATCACAGCTTTTGGGAATGATGGTTCAACGCCTGAGAAAGATGGTTTTTATGAGAATGAAATATTCCGCTGGCGGATTCATGATAAGAGTTCATCCACAGATTATGAGGCTATTGCAGGATATCATGCCGTAAGCCCATACACTTTTGATGGTAAATATCATACAAATGCTTTAAGTCAGGTGTTAAATCTAAATGCAGATGATCTGAAAGTGGAGGTTTGGCCAAAAGAAACTACATTGTGCTCAGGATCAAATGTGATTCTCAGTGCCAGCCCAGATGGTGGCTCAGGCAGATATTCCTTCTCCTGGTCCTCAATACCTCCGGGTTTTTCCTCTACCCAAACACAGATTATTGTTTCTCCAAATGAAACAACAATATACCGTTGTGATGTTTCGACATTCCTTTCCAATGTCTCCGATAATGCTACAGTAACAGTACTTCAGCAGCCAATTGCTCCGGAAAGTATTGGTTCCGACAGAACAGGCTTTTGTGCCGACGACCCGGGAACTATCTCCATAACGGCAGTTGGTGGTAGCGGTGATATTCTGCGCTGGTTCTCCGGTACTACCGAACTGGGAACAGGAAATCCGTTGGTCGTAGATTCACCTCAGGAAACAACAACATACTGTGCCCGCTGGGAAAATGATTGTGGCGTTAGTTTATGTACAGAAGGTGTTGTTAATGTTCTGCCTCTTCCTGAACCCCCTGAATCAGTTGTCTCATCAAGTGATATGGTGTGTATTAATGACCCGGGAACTATTACACTGGATTATACCGGAGGAAGCGGTGATGTATTGAACTGGTATGCTAACGGCAGCTTTATTGGCTCAGGTCCTGCACTTGAAGTTGAAAGCCCCGTTGTACAAACTATATACAGCGCGCATTGGGAGAATTCATGTGGTACAAGTTCTGATGTTAGTCTGGTAGTATCAATACTGCCTCTGCCGGAAGCCCCTGAGATTATGGCAACAACTCCTTCTGAGGTTTGTGCTGATGATACAGGTGTTATTGTTCTTTCTGCTGAAGGCGGGTCAGGCGATGAACTAAAGTGGTTTCATAATGATGCTTATTTTGCAACCGGAACGCCAACTGTGATATTATCACCGGAAGAAACATCAACTTATTGTGCCCGCTGGGAAAACTTATGTGGCGTTTCTGAATGTACTCCTGTAACAGTTACGGTTCTGCCTCTGGCAGTGGCCCCCGACCTTGTGTTTGCTTCCGTGAGTGATGTATGTATTAATGACCCAAATACCATGACCCTCTCTTCTGTCGGTGGCAGCGGTGATGTAATCAGGTGGTTTGCAAATGGTGTTGAGATTGGTACCGGTGAAATCCTGGAAGTAGAGACTCCCGAGGTAACAACAACCTATTGTGCCCGTTGGGAAAATTCCTGTGGCGTTTCAGAATGTGTTTCATGTACCGTATCGGTGCTACCTTTGCCTGAACAGCCCTCTGAGGTCGATGTGTCTGATGATGAAGTGTGTATCAATGATCCGGATCAGATAACCCTTACTGCAACAGGTGGTAGTGGTGATATTTTAAAATGGTTTGCCAATGGATTATTTATCGGTTCGGAAAATCCGCTGTTGGTTGATTCTCCGGAGGTGTTTACAACCTATTGCGCTCAATGGGAGAATAGTTGTGGCATAAGCAATTGTGTGGAAGTGGATGTTTCTGTTATCCCGCTGCCAGAACCACCGGCAGCAGTAATCGCTTCTGCAAGTGAGGTTTGTATTGATGATCCTGCTCAGATAGAATTGAATGCAACAGGTGGTAGCGGTGAAACCCTGGTCTGGTATGTTGATGGTGTGATGGTTGGTACCGGCTCACCTCTGTATGTGGATTCTCCTGTTCAGCAAACAACCTATTGTGCGCGATGGGAAAATGAATGTGATGAAAGTAGCTGTGTTTCCGTAACGGTTGATGTTATTCCTTTACCTGTGGCTCCGGAACAGGCCGTTTCTTCAGCAAACCAGGTATGTATTGATGATCCTGGTCAGATCGTTCTTAATGCTCTTGGAGGCAGTGGAGATGAAGTTTATTGGTATGTTGGCGAAAACCTCCTCGGCGCCGGGTCTTCTGTTACTATCGATTCTCCTACTGAAACTACAACTTATTGCGCAAGATGGGAAAATAGCTGTGGCATTAGTGATTGTGCTACTGTAACAGTTGAAGTAATCCCACTGGCAGAACCTCCTGTAAATGTTACAGTAAATCCATCCGAAGTATGTGTCTCTGATCAGGGAACCATAAATCTTTTTGCAGAGGGAGGTAGTGGCGATGTATTGAACTGGTATTCCGGAGGCGATTATATTGGTTCAGGGAATCCATTAATTATTGATTCTCCGATTGAAACAACGACCTTCTGTGCCAGCTGGGAAAACGTTTGTAATACAAGTAGTTGCGTTAGTGCGACCCTGGTTGTTATTGAAGAACCAATTGCACCTGATTCGCTTACCAGCGACAGGAATGGTTTTTGCCCACAGGATGACGGCCAGATTGTGTTAACTGCACATGGTGGCAGTGGCGATATGATTACATGGTTTGAAGGTGATTGCCAGACAAATGTCATAGCAACCGGGAATCCAATAACAATACCATCACCGGAGGACACAACAACATATTTCGCAGCATGGGAGAATCTTTGTGGGTTCTCACAATGTCAGCAGGTGACTGTAAATGTTGTGGATACCTGCTTTTCTGTACATGTTATCGATATAGCAGCAGGCTGGAGCGGCCTGTCGTCATGGGTCGTTCCGGAAGATGATACAACTACTCATATTTTTGCACCTATATACGATGATCTGATTATTTTAAAAAATCTTACCGATGTTTACTGGCCACCATATGCAAATAATCTTCCTTACTGGAATACCTGGGATGGATATAAAATAAAGGTTGAAAATCCATGTCAGCTGACCTTTACAGGAGATGCTCCTGAGGATTTATCTGTTTCACTTGGACAAGGCTGGAGCCTGATACCGGTTCTCTCCTCTGAAGCGGTCACTTCCACGTCGGTATTTGAGCCTCTGGGTGATAACCTGATTATTGCCAAAGGTGTTGCTTCTCCGGAAGTATACTGGCCCGCAGCAGGCTTCTATAGCCTGCAGGCGCTGCAACCAGGAAAATCATATATGATCGCTTTGGATGAACCTGCTGCTATCAGCTATGAAAATGCAACTCCCGCAGCAAAACAAGCTCGCTCTGAAGCAATCTCAAGCCCCTGGAATAAAGTTTCACCAACAGCAAATTCGCATATTATTGCGCTGCCAGAGGCCGTTACAGCTACCTTTAACAATGGCGATATTGTTGGCGTATTTAACAGCAATGGCTTTTGTGTTGGTTATACGGAAATTGATGCACAACAGAACATTCATGCCCTCACTGTTTATGGTGATGATCCGACAACCAATGTAACCGACGGTATGATTGAAAATGAACAAATGCATTTCCGTGTTTGGAGTGCTTCTACCAATATGGAGACCTCCCTGCAGGCAGAATTTGATGAAAATTATCCGGCCAGGCAGTGGTTTATTTCCAATGGATTAGGAGCAGTAAAAGCCTTTACGGAAATGACCGGAATAATGGAGAATACCACACTTTCTGTGTCCCTTTTCCCTGTTCCGGCAAAGGATAAGCTGTTTGTTGAGGTATCTGTTAGGGGCATGTATGGTGTTGAGATATATACCCTCACCGGAAAGCAGCTTTTAAGCAAAGAGGATTGTAAAGAAACAACAGAAATTGCTACCGACAATCTGCTACCGGGATTATATATGATTCGCATAAACTCCGAATCAGGAACAGTTGTGAGAAGATTTGTGGTGGGGCAGTAGAAACTGAAATCTATTCGAATCAGCATTGTTGTTACCTCTTTGAGAGATAGGGTAATTGTTCGTTGAGCTGGTAAAGACCTGAATTTGTGTATTTTATAATATGCATAGATGGAGTCATATACTTTAAAACAAAGTCTCCGTTTTATTTTTTATACCTGTGTGATGATTTTTAATTGAATCATTGTATATGTTGTTATTTATATATTTTAATATTATAATATTTATATTATAATATTCTGTGGTTTTATTGTTGTAATTTGTTTGTAATGTGTTGTAAATGTGAAATATATAACATATATTTGAAGATCACATTGTTTGACCATAACTAACAACTAACAGCATGAAGAAGCTCCTCCTTGTCTTAATGGCATTTTTGTCATGTGGTACCACTGTATCAACTGCCCAAACAATCTCAGAATCATTTATTGTAGATACGAAATCTCCGGTAGTATCAGTTATCGAACCCAATACTTCTGAAGTGTATTATGTGAATGATGAAGTACCCGTTAGCTGGAATGCAAACGATGATAACATTTATACTATCACGATAGGGCTGTGGGATGAAACCAATGAAGTATTCTATGAGCTTGCTACGGATATGCCAAATTCCGGGAATGAAAACATGATATTGTCACAACCAGTTTCCAATGCCAGAATTCGTGTTGTGGCCAGGGATGAGTTAGGTAATGAAGGTATTGGAGAGAGTAGTGTTGTTATTACGGTGAGAAATGGGAATGTCCTTTCAGGATATGTAACAGATTATCAAGATAATAATCCTGTTTCAGGTGCGGTTGTCACTGCTTCACTCGAACGATCAAATTTCTCTGCAGTTACAGACAATACCGGAAGCTTCAGGATTGAAAATATGCCAGACGGGTTTTACAATATTTCAGTTTTAAAGGAGGGGTATGAACAAACTTCTGAAAACATAGATATTACAAGAAATGTAAACAAAAATTTTTTAATTGTATCTGAGGAACTAGATTATAGAGTCGCGGCGGAGGATTTCGCCGACCGAGTCCGGATACATCTCAAGGATGGTGCGCAGCTGTT
>CAZQNY010000145.1:0-6178 GCA_964594665.1 uncultured Bacteroidales bacterium | reverse complement strand
TATATTTTTCATGATTTTTTTTCATGAACCTCTTGTGCGAATAAAATTTTTTATACATTTGCACTCCCGAAAGGAAATAATCCTGTAAGGAAAGTTGCCCAGGTGGTGGAATTGGTAGACACGCTACTTTGAGGGGGTAGTGGCCGATAGGCCGTGCAAGTTCGACTCTTGTCCTGGGCACTTTTTTTTGTTCTTAATTTTTCGAGTCGCCCAGATGGCGGAATTGGTAGACGCGCTAGTTTCAGGGACTAGTTCACTTTTGTGAGTGCAGGTTCGATTCCTGTTCTGGGCACCATCCAACCTTGATAATCATACGATTGTTGAGGTTTTGTCGTTTTATAGGGTCAGGTGCTTAAGTTGGGGTGCGTTCGGATCAAGGATCAGGTGAAAAAGTTGAGTCACAGTATTTTTCAATAAAAAATCACACACAGTATTTTTTATTTCTCCTTGATTAAACCGCCAAAAAGACTTCAAGGTTTCTTTTCTTATTATCGTTTGGTTTTGGAGTTTCCTCAGAGTCCCACAGAGTTCTGAAAACTTTCGGAATTCCTGCATTGCAGAAAAAGAGGTTCCGGTGAAATCATATGGTGATACAATTACAGAGATTGTGTCTGTTTTCGGGAGGTCTCCACTTCTTTCCGCCTTCGCGGTTATTGATCTTTCCAATCAAATTTTGTGCTTGATATCCTCTCAGAAAATGGTTTTATAGGATACAAAAACAGGGCAGCCTTCTCACAACTGCCCTGACGCTTACCGGATCTTTGTTTGTTTGAACAAACGTTAGCGTAATAGTTCCTTTAATGAAATTAACTTTGTATGTAAACTCTGTTAACCAACTTCTGACACTAAGTACCTGTATTTTTTTTAGGGTTGCCTGAAATACAAAAAAAATATTCCTGCAAAACATTAAATCCATTCCTTACTTTTGCAGTATGTTTAAAAAGCTGCTCGTAGCCTCATTATATATATTTATCTGTTGCTGTCCTTTGTTTGCTCAGGTTCCTGTGCAAGGTGAGGAAAAGGGTGTTAAAGAGTTTGCCGTTGCCGATGTCTCCTGCGAATCCTCGCGTACATGCAACTCTTTCCTGAAGGTGATCTCTCACTCTTCCGGCTTTCCCATTGACCAGGCACGGTACTCTATTTTTTATACTTTTTCTTATCATACATCTGGTGATGAGGTGCATATTTCCGTTTGCCTTGATTCAGTCCGGGGTACAACAATGTACCGTGGCTTCGATTTGTCGGGTTATCTTTTGCCCTCGTCCATTGAACTGGCCTGGGCCTGTAAGGATTCCTCAGGGGCACGAATCCCCGGCGGCCACAGGGAGGTGTTCCGTGATAATGCAAACCATTATGCCTTTGATGCATTATTGCCTGTTAGTAAAAGTGTACATTCTATTGCGCCTGTTGATATTCAGTTTATCTATCGCGAAGCTGATTTTGAGGACTTTGATGCTGCCTCCCGTTCCATACAACGCTATTATGCTGCCTCGGATATCTGTGATACCTTGCTTCAACGTATTGGCAATATTGATACAAAAGATTTCTCCAACCTTGTTAGCGGGTACCAGTTTTATTACGATTTCCGGCGTGTGGAGAAGCGTCTGCAACAGGAAAATTTTCCTTCAGTTCTTCCCCTGAATGATATAGATCCCGCAGATATTAACGGCGATATGATGCGACTTGCCGGCCGTCTCTACGGCTTGAAAATGAATCTCGACAACTCATTAAAAGCATGGCGCGGACTGGTGAAGCAAAAAGATGCCCGGTCTCTCTCAGGTGATTTATTTCAACAAAGCCTGTTCTGGTACGACCTGTCAGGAAAAGTCGACTATCATTACAAAGACCTGTACTATGACCTGGGAAATGTTACTGACGATTTTTCTGTCGTTGACAGCCTTGCAAATACTTTCCGTAAAAATAATGCCCTCTTCTATACTGAGGTGTGTGATTTAACATCGCAGAAGTTTATGGATGCTGCCCGATATAGTTTGGATTCACAAAATTTTACCCATGCCATTGCTCTCGGAAATAATGCAGCATTTTATGCATCCAAGGCAGGAAATCACAACCTTGAAGTCGATGATATTCTATCTCTGGCCTGGGAAGGATTGTATGATTCTTATTTGCTGGTAAGCCGCCGAACCATTACCATCGGAAATTATGAGTTTGCGGAGCAGTATTTAAATGAGGCTACAGGGATATGGCAACAGTCTAACGGTGCTATTACATCCAATAGCCGTGTAAACGAGGTTTTTGAGCACCTATATTCCTCGGTTTTTGATCAGGGAATGACCTCCCTGGAGAGGGGAGTGCCCCGCGATGCCCTCTTTTTCTTCCGCGAAGCATCACGTATCGATTCAGCCTACCTGAATGCTCAGAACAGTATTTCCGTGCTAGCCCAACTTAATAAGCTTCAGCATACTGTTTATTATGGCTACCTTGAGGAAATTGCTTATTTCGTGGGTAATGGAAATAGTTTCCTGGCCCGGGATTACTACCGAAAAGCTATTGAATATCAATCGGAAAATGCAATCTCCGGCGACCAACACCTGCTTGATAGCCTGGATTCCGAAATCAAATCTCTTGAGTATCTTGACTTTATCTCTTCTGCTACGGAATGTCCTGAAAAAGATAATGACTGCGCTTTATCATGGCTTGAACAGGCTGCATATTATATTTCACAGGAGTACGTTGTTCCGGGGCCGGAATGGGAGGCTGCAGTCAGCGATATCATTATTCCTATAGTGGAAGAAAGATTGTCTCACGGTCGCGTACTGGTCTGGGGAGGGAAAATTGACCAGGCGGATCATCTCATATCCGGCATTCAGGGGATGGTTGAACGTTTTGATCTTTCCGGGTTTCCTGTAAATTCTCTTGTCGATGACCTCTATAAACGTATAGAAAAGAAAAAGTGCTTCGACCTGGAAAATAGCTATCGAAAGAACATCTTTGCAGTGAATGCCTGTATAAGGGAAAATAACTTCCTGGAAGCTTCCCGGATTATGGAAGACCTGAATGTCGAAGAAACCGGATTTTGTGGCGTGGATGTATCCGAAGCAAAGGACATACAGGAGAAATATGGTTCCTGTTTTCTGTATTACCGATTTATCGATACTTGTCGTACACATTTGATTTACAGCAGGGCAGGGGAGGCGGTTACCTGTTATCTTATGGCTGTTGAAACAGCAGTAAACATTAGAAACAGCGCAGGAGCCTTCGATGAGATAAAACTTCCGCCACTACTGGAAATGTACCGACGCGAAACATTGGCCGGTGATATTGCCGCAGAGCTTTTTGATCAGAATCCTTTGCTGGCTGCAGAATTGTTGCATTTTGCTGCAGATAATGGTATTAAAGTTGATCGAAAAATACTTCATGGCGTCGGTATTGCACTGGGCGAGAGGGATTTGGTTATTGATGAGATTCAAGATGGATCTCTCTATTCAGAAGGACGAAAAGCACTGAAACCATTGGAAAATGCATATAACGCCAGGGTGAAATCACCAACAAACATTTTGTATCGTGCATTATTGAAAATTTATTGTCATAAGGATTTGTGATTCTTTTTTTCAAAATGAAAACAATTCTATAATTTCGGCGTTTCATTATCTTATTTAAATTAAGAAAATATAAAAATCAGATATATAAAATGGATAAGACGGATAACAAAGTATTACAGGTAACCCCTGATGTACAGTGGATTGGTGTGATTGATTACGACATTGTTACGTTCGATGTTGTAATGGAAACTAAATACGGTACCACTTACAACAGCTATTTTATCAATGCAGAAAAGAAAGCTATTATAGAGACCTCCAAGGAGAAATTCTGGGATGTGTATGAAGCAAAGATTCGCCAGGTGACAAATCCTGCAGAGATCGAATATATCATCCTCGATCATACCGAGCCTGATCATAGTGGTAATGTCAGAAACCTGCTTAACATTGCTCCAAATGCCACTGTCGTGGGAAGCCAGAACGCAATTCGCTATCTCACCGACATGATCGGCAACGATTTCAAGCATCAGGTGGTGAAAGAGGGTCATACGCTGGATCTTGGTAATAAAACCATCCGTTTTATCAGCGCTCCTAACCTCCACTGGCCTGATTCAATCTATTCATATCTCGAAGAAGATAAGCTGCTCTTTACCTGCGACTCCTTTGGTGCGCACTTTGCTCATCCGGAGATGTTTGATGACCTGGTGGGTGACTGGACCGACGCTTTCGATTACTACTTTGATGTTATCCTCAAGCCTTATAGCAAATTTATGCTCAAAGCCATTGAGAAGATTCGTCCTTTGGAAATTGACGCCATCTGTCCCGGCCACGGTCCAATCCTGCGTACGCAATGGAAAGAAATTGTTGATAAATCCGAACGTTTGTCAAAAGAGTACCTCGCCAAACCGGAAAAGAAATTTGTGTACATCCCTTACGTTTCTGCTTATAATAAAACCGGCATGATTGCACAGAAAATTGCCGAAGGTATCCGTCAGGTGGATGGTATTGAAGTGGAAGTTCAGGATGTTGAGATGACCTCCATTGGTGAAATTGATGAGAAGCTGACGCGCTGCACTGCCATGATTGTGGGTTCACCGGTGATTAATCAGAATATCCTGCTGCCAATATACCGGCTCTTTGCGCTTATTAACCCATTGCGCGATAAAGGTAAACTGGCTGGCTCTTTTGGCTCCTATGGCTGGAGTGGCGAGAACAGCAAAATGATCGAATCCAACCTCCGTCTTCTGAAGCTGGATTACTTTGATGCCGGTGTTTTTGTGAAGTTTACACCTCTTAACGACGAACTCCGGCAATGTGTCGATTATGGCCGCGCTTTTGGAGAGAAACTTCTTGAAAAAAATAAGTAGCTCCATCACCTTAAACTGGAATAATATTTGATGTAATACGGCGTTTGTACAAAAACGCCGTATTATGTTTAAAAACCTTATATTTCCAGTAATACTTTTGCTTTCGACCCTCCTTTCCTCCTGCTCTGCAGAGCGAATGCTTGCCGGTGATTTTATGGATCTTAACGCTCCGGTAGCTGTTCTGGTTCTGCCTCCGGATCAGTTGTTAAAACAAAATGACAAGACTTTTGAAATTGAAGGCTACGACAGCCTTACTGCGGAGCAACAGATAGAAAAACTAAGGGAATCTTCCGCACTGCTTAAGTATATCAGCGACTCACGTGTTGTTGATGGTTTCTACAATACCTTTGTCGGGCATCTGGCCGAAACAAATATTCAGACCTTTACACCGGAATACAAGGATAAATTTTTCGCCATTAACAATAAGCCGGCCTATATCATCTCAATAGGGCAGTTGCAGCTGGAGGAGTATTATGAACAGGTCGATGAGTCGGAAATCTACGATAACCCGGACCTGGTGCCGGAGGATGTCTATCTAAATGCTATTGCCCTGAATGCCTGGATTGAAATAAAGAACGTAAAAGATACCACCAGTTCGTTGCTGCTATTCGGTACCGATAATATCACCGATGCCTTCTCCAGCTCATTCCGGACCTATCCCTTTACCGGAGAAGTAAAATATAAGATGAATCGTGAGATACTGGAGCCTAATGACGTTTACGCTTTCAGTGATGTTTTGGGCTTCCGCTTTTCCAGCTTTATTTACGACTATTTTATGAATCATTATATTTATGTAAAGATGCCCGAAGGTCAACGTCCTGATACCTATTATCATTACGATGCGATAAACAGGACATTTCTTCCCGCGAATGATAAAATGCGGTTTGAAGTGATTGAGCAGTAGGGTTTTAGGTGTCTGGTTTCTTCTGTATTTTTTTACCGCAAAGGCAGGAAGGCGCTATAACCCGGCTACGGGTTCCGTCTCAGTAGCCCACGATTCGCGCCACGGGAGCAAAAACCCGGTTACGGGTTTCGTCTATGGCGCCAATTTGAAACAGGAACAATAATGTTCCCCGGGTACAGGCCATTCCCCAATTAATGATAACATGTTATTTATTGGATATTATTTATTGAAAACCCTACGGGTTTTTTTATTATAAAGGAACACGGAGTTCCTCAGAGGAATCACAGTGTTACACGGAGTATTTTCTGCTTCGCAGAAAAAAACTCCAAGAGACTCCGTGCTAACACAGTGGAACTCAGGTACGCCATGAGGCGTGCGTTTAAATATAATAATTAAATACCCGGTAG
>CAZQNY010000144.1:0-6224 GCA_964594665.1 uncultured Bacteroidales bacterium | reverse complement strand
ATTTGGAGAAAAAGACCGATTCTCAATATATGTGCCATTAACAAACTATTTAGCCAACAGATTGTTAATGTGTTGATAAATAACAGCCTATACAATGAAACTACGCTTTGAATTAAAAATAACATTACTCTATCTTCTGCTTGGAGGTCTGTGGATACTGTTTTCCGATAAACTGCTGCTTTCTATTACACAAAACAAAGAGGCTTTAACCGAGCTGCAGACCTATAAAGGATGGTTTTTCATTATCATAACAGGGTTGTTTTTTTATTCCTTTGTCAGGAAGCAACTCATAAAGCTGGAGCGATCAGAGAAGCACCTTGAAAAAACAAACAAGGAAATAAAAAAGGTTAATCAGACACTGATCAGGAAGACCCGTGAGATAGAACAAATAAACCGTGAGCTGGAATACAGCCGCGACAAAGCAATGGAGAGCGACCGGCTAAAGACAGCCTTTCTGGAAAACATGTCACATGAAATACGAACACCCTTAAATGGGATTGTAGGGTTCAGTGAGCTGATCTGTGAAAAAGGAATATCCGATGCTGAACGACTGGAATTTAGCAGCATAATAAATTCAAACAGCCAGCAGCTGCTGGAAATCATTCATGACATCCTTGATATCTCATCATTACGAACCGGTCAGGTTCGTATTAGCAACACTCCTGTTTCGGTCAGTGATCTGTTAGATGAAATCCATATTCGATGGAATAAAGAAGCGGAATACAAATCAATAACGTTTCCAAAGCCACACCTCGAAAAAGACATCATTTTACGATCTGATTATCAAGCACTAAAAAAAATCATTGATAAGCTGGTTCACAATGCTTTAAAATACACAGCAAAAGGATCAGTTAGTCTAAATGTTTTTATGGATGAGGAGATTCTCAACGTCAATATCTCAGATACAGGAATCGGGATAGCACCAGAAGAGACAGAACTGATCTTTGAACCCTTCTACCAGGTGAATACTGCAGGCAAAGATCTCAACAGCGGCAATGGCTTAGGGTTGTCAATTGCCAAAGAATATGCAGCCATGCTGAAAGGACGTGTTATATGCAGATCTACTCCCGGGAAAGGATCGGCTTTCACTTTAAAGGTACCCGTTTCAGAACAATTGCATGAAATTTCCGGAATACCGGAAATAGATGAAGTTAAAATCACGCCAAAAGCGAAAGGTAAAACCGTTCTGATAGTGGAAGATGAATTCAATAATTACCTCTACCTAAACGAGATACTTAAACCACTTAATGTAAATATTTATCATGCTCATAATGGTTCTGAGGCCGTTGAATACATTCGGAATAATCCGGTAGTAGATCTTATTTTAATGGATATCAAGATGCCTGTTTTAAATGGCTATGAAGCCACACGGATTATCAAAGACCTTAACCCGGAGGTGCCGGTGATAGCACAAACGGCACATGCCATGAGTGGCGACCGGGAAAAAGCACTGGAATCAGGCTGTTGCGACTACCTTACCAAGCCACTTAAACGTGAAGATCTGATAGAACTGGTCACAAAGCATCTGAAATAGCCACAAACGCTGTATCTTTGCCCCATGGCAAATAATTCACCAATGACATGGGAGAATATCATCTCTCACCGCCGCACCGGCAGTTCAAGTATGCAGGAAGAACAACGTACCGATTTTCAACGCGACTATGACCGGTTGATCTTCTCCAGCGCCTTTCGAAGGCTGCAAAACAAAACGCAGGTTTTCCCTCTGCCGGGAAGTACTTTTGTTCATAACCGTCTGACTCACTCGCTTGAGGTGGCCAGCGTGGGGCGTTCACTGGGAAAAATGACCGGGACACAAATCGCCGGAACAGAAAACATAAACCATGCTTCCCGTGACTTTTATACGCACGATCTTGCCAATGTAATTGCTGCTGCTTGTCTGGCGCACGATATTGGCAACCCGGCCTTTGGCCACTCCGGTGAAGATGCTATCTCCGACTATTTCCGGGAATCCGAAAACACACTTAAGCTACACTTCTCCGAAATGGAATGGAAGGAGCTATGTGACTTCGAGGGCAACGCAAATGCCTTCCGCATCCTGACACATCACTATTCAGGAAAAAGTACCGGTGGCTACCGCCTCACCTACTCTACCCTGGCAGCAATACAGAAATACCCGTGCCAGCAGGCCGCAAGAAGTAAGGTACACAAACACACCAAAAAGTACGGCTTCTTTATCAGCGAAAGCGAAACCATGAAAGAGCTCGCCGGAGAGGTAAACCTGCAGCAGGATACTGAGAACCCCTTGGCTTACTTCCGCCATCCGTTTGTCTATCTTACCGAAGCCGCCGACGATATCTGTTACCGTATAATCGACCTGGAGGATGCACAAAGACTGGGCATCGTTGATTATGCTACTACAGAGCGCATGCTGATGGAACTGCTCCGGTCTTTTAACGAATATAATGAGTACGACAAAACAATTGAAACGCTTCAGGGTATCGGCGACAACAATGAAAAAACATCCTACCTCCGTGCAAAGGTGATTAACTATCTCATCAAAGCGTGTGTGACCATCTTCACCGAAAACAAAGAGATTATTCTTAACTGCTCCTGGGACAGCACTTTGATGGATGAAGTGGAAAAGAAACATCCGGCTCTGAAAGAGATAGAAAAGCTGAGCATTGAGCAAATATACAGCCACGATACTGTAGTGCAGATTGAGCTCGCCGGTTACCATGTGATGTCGAAGTTATTGGATCTGTTTGTACCGGCAGTATTGACGCCAAAAATGAATCGCAGCAGCAAACAAAAGAAGGTACTGCGTATGTTGCCGGCGCAATATAAACCTGTTGGCGATAATGCCTACGAAGATGTACGGCTTGTAATCGATTTCATCAGTGGCATGACAGACCTATATGCCACAGAGTTTTACCAGCATGCCTTTGGGTATGAGGTACCGAAACACCGGTAAAGTGGATGGCACCGAAGAGGCGGGAAGGCATGAAGGGGAATTATTCATAAGTACTTTTTACAAAAGGGGTATAAAACAATTATTTGTTCCCTTTGTATTGGATATCATAAGAGGATTCATGCAAACTAAAATTCCCAAAACCCTCACTATCAATAGATAAATTGGAAAAATAATCACATTGTAGTTTCGGGATACTTCTGGTAATTAAGCATATACCCAGAGTGTTTTCCAGCTCAACCAAGGTATCGATTGTGAAGTTGTGTGTACCGGAAAGCCATTTTGTTATTACAGAAGGGTGTTTCTGTCCAATAGCTTTTAGCAAGTCTTTTTTCATCCATCCTTTATTCTTCATAGCCTCATCAATACGCGCGGCAATCATCATTCGGGTGTCAGTTTTCTTCTGCTCCAGAGGTGTTATCTCGCTGAGCAATTCACCAATTACACCTTCTTTACTTTTGTTCATTATTCAATTTTTTAAATATCAAATTCTAATTCACCTTCAAGCTCTAATCCATTGCCAGAAAAACACATCTCCTTACTTTTTATTTTTTCTGTTATAACATAACTCAATCTTCTTAAAAAATAATTTGCCTCTTTTAAATGACTATCTTCCTGTAATGTCCTTATAGACTTTTCCTTAATACCGCCATTACCCAAAATAATAATTTGCGAGCCATAACGAATACAATACAGGCGTAAATTTTTATCAGGACTATCAAACAGTGCACAAACACCATCACCTGGAGATCCTTCATTTAATTTAAAAAAATGCTCGCGTGCACCAGTCTTATTTCCTATCGTATATAAACGTTTCAAAATATCAATTGTTTCACTTTTAAATAAAATTGATGATCTTTTTAAAAATTTATCAAAAAGAGGATCCTGGTCATTATCAATAATCACAGAATATACGGATGTCATACACCCACTTATCTGACTTATTTTAAATATCTTACATCTCATTCAACACATGTGTTTCAACATTACACATACAATTTACTTATAAATGAAATCATTATAAATTTATATTGAAACAACAAAAATTTCATCTATTATTCCTTAATACGAAAACAGGAAAAAATGAACCCATTAAAAGAGATTTTTTTTCGCGATGTATAAAAAACGCCTCCATATCCCGGTGGCTCATCGGTATAAAATCCCATTCTTTAGGTTATCTTTGCTAAATAATAGAAGAAACAAAACGCAAACCACATATAGCATCATGGCAAAGGGAATCACCAAATCAGTACGCGGGAAGCTCAACAGCACACATGTGTTGCTGCTGGCACTGCTTGTTATATCACTGTTTTACGGGTACCAGAAGACGATTGTCCGCGGGCCCTATTCAAACCACCAGTGGCGCCAATCGGATGCACTAAGTATAACACAGAACTACTACCAGGATGGCATGCGCTTTTTCGAACCCCGTATGCACCTTCAGGAATCCATCGACGGCAAGGCCGCAGGTGAGTTTCCGCTGATATACTATGTTAACGCAGCCATATGGCATATTACCGGCCCGTCACATTTCGAAGCACGCCTGGTAAACCTATTAATCTTCTTCCTCGGATTGCTGGCTCTGCATAAAAGTATTGCCATGGTCACGGAAAGCCGCTTTATGTCGGTATTTATCCCTTTACTTATTTTCACCTCCCCCATAATTGCCTTTTATGCCAATAACTTTCTGGTGAATGTCCCTGCTTTGAGCCTGATATTTATTAGCTGGTATTTCATTTTAAAATACAAAAATACCCTGCGCACGAAATACCTGGTTCTGTTTTCTGTTGTTGCAACCCTGGCTGTTCTGCTGCGGGTAACCATTATCATCGGGTTGTTACCGCTGTTTTTACTTTTTTTATTGGAGAAGATAAAGTTGATACCACAGAAACTTTTCAGCGGAAAATTCTGGCTGGAGGCTTTAATGCTGGCATTGCCATGCCTGTTTGTCGGGTTATGGGTTCTTTTTATCCGTCACTACAACGCAGAAAATCAGTCGTATTATTTCACAACCTTTATAAAGCCCATTTGGGATCTTGAGGCCGGGAAGATTTTTGAGATATGGCATAAGTTGTCGGAGAACCTGCTGCCAACGATTTTCCATGTCAGCATACTGTTTTTTCTGTTGGCTGCTCTTGTTTTTATTCTTCTGAACCTGAAAAAGACAAACCTCCACCTGCTGCTTTTTACGGGAACAATATTAGTAGCACTGGTACTATATATGTCGGCCTGGTATGTTAGTTTTACGGTACATGATTATTACCTTATCGAAACGCTGTTGCTGGTGCCTCCACTTTTGGCAACGCTAACGGTTCTTATTAAAAAATACTTTACGCAGGTGTATGACTCAATGTCGGTGAAGATATTACTGGGCCTGGTGCTTTTGTTTTCCACAGGCTATTGCAGTGCCAACCAGACCATGCGCTACCATGGTTATAACAGCCTGCTAAAGGAAGTACTAATCAGCAAAAAGAAGATTGATTACTGGAGATGGTATCACTGGGACTACAACCTCAAGTTCAAGGCCTATGAAAGCGTAACACCCTATCTGCGGGAGCTTGGTATCGACCGCAACGACAAGGTTATCAGCATGCCCGATCAATCCACCAACATCTCCTTATATCTGATGAATCAGAAGGGGTATACCATTGCCGACAAGGAGAACAAAACCTTAAACGGACAGCTGGAACAATTCACTGCCGCAGGTGCAAAATATCTTATTGTTAACGACACAACTATCTATAGCCGCATTGACAAAGACAGATATTGTTATAATAAAATCGGAACATACAAAAACATCGAAATCTTCAGGCTACAGGAATAGCCATACTATCTTATTTACACTGCATTAAAACGAAATACATACCGGACAAAATAAAAAGCCAACCCGGGAAAAAACCATAAAAATATTGATTTATTAAACAGGAGTATTTAATTTTATAGAAAATTAATTCTATCATCATGAAGCAAATATTCTCTTTCATTGTGGAGAAGAAAATATTATTGTGGATATTCATATTATTGTGGATATTATTCCCAGTGTAATGCAAGAACCATCATTAACTGTTAACATCACTCCAAACCCGGCAACAGCAGAAATTCAGCTTCAAAACAGCCCTGTTACACATCATTACAAAATTGTCGATTTTAACGGAACGATTATCAAATCAGGAATCCTTACACCAGAAGAAAAAGTCATCAAAACACAGTCACTCCCCAATGGTATTTATGTATTGATACTGGAAGATGAGAAGAATAATGTTTCCGTGGAGAAGTTTGTGAAGAATTAGTTATT
>CAZQNY010000143.1:0-6270 GCA_964594665.1 uncultured Bacteroidales bacterium | reverse complement strand
CTCAGAGAGATGAGACTCCTTAAGGAAGAGAAGCCCGTTATCGCATCTTATGGTGATGTGGCCGCTTCCGGTGGTTACTATATCAGCTGCTTCGCCGACAGAATCGTGGCTATGCCTAACACCATTACCGGTTCCATCGGCGTATTCGGAATGTTCCCGAACTTCGAAGGACTCCTGAAAGAAAAAATTGGTATTACCACTGATAATGTAAGCACGAACAAGAATGCCGGTTTCCCGGATGTGTTCCGTCCTCTCAACGACTATGAATTCGCTGAGCTGAAACGTAACGTTACAGACACCTACTTCAACTTCACAAGTCTTGTAGGTGAAGGCCGTGGCATGGAGCGTGAAGCAGTAGATGCCATTGGTCAGGGCCGTGTTTGGGCCGGTACTGATGCCATTGAAATCGGACTTATCGATGAGTTTGGTGGTCTGGAAAGAGCCATTGAGATTGCTGCTGAAGAGGCAGGACTTGAGAGCTACAGACTCCGTCAGCTTCCGGACATCAAAGATCCTATTGAGCAGCTTATGGAGATGATTGGCAACCAGGCAAGCACCAACGTACTTGAAAATGCCATGGGACCATATTATCAGTATGTAAAAACTCTTAAGAACATTGAAGAGATGCAGGGTCTGCAGGCACGTCTGCCATACGACATCTACATCAATTAAAATATTAGCTGAAAACAACATACCTTTGCAGCCGGAAGAAACACTACCTCTTCCGGCTTTTTTTATACCATTATGAATACAATTGACGAACAGAAAAAGAAGCTCAGAAAAGAGATTCGAATCCTGAAAAAACAACAAACACAGGAACAGAAAAAAACTGCATCAAGCTTAATCATTCAAAACATTGAAAAGGAAACCTTTTTTCAAAATGCAGAAACCGTGATGGTATACTGGTCAATGAACGATGAAGTAATCACACACGATGCTGTGCTGAAGTGGTATAAAGAAAAGCGCATTATTCTCCCATGCGTTAAAGGAGACATCCTTGAACTTCGTGAATTCACTGGCATGGACTCTATGAAAGCGGGCGAACACTTTGGCATTCCTGAACCAACGGGACCACTATTCACTGATATTGAATCTTTAGATCTGATCATCATCCCCGGCGTTGCTTTCGACCTGTGCAACAACCGCATGGGCCGTGGTAAAGCATACTACGACGGGTTGCTTAAATCAGCAAAAGCATACAAAGTGGGAATATGTTACGATTTCCAGCTATTGGTTAGTGTGCCGGCCGACATCCACGACATTCCCATGGATATCGTTATTACAGAATCACGAACAACGGCTAATTCTTAAATCCATGAAGATGTTCGGCTTTCATCTTCATCTTATCCGCATCTGTTAAAGAGTAGTCGTAATTAAAAATAGCTGCTTCCCAGTCACCATACGATGGATTTGGAAGCATAAAAAATTTAGCGCCAAACTCTTTCTCATTATCATCAACCAAAGCAAAACGATCTTCAATATTTTTCTTTTCAAAAACAGGGAGAAAATCGGTCAGGTTATCACCAAAGAGCATAAATATATCATGTGTTTGAGCAACTACTTCACGCCGGGGTTCTTTGCCTGATGTTGTTGTCCGGAGCATCACTGTTTCATCAGTAACATTCGGAAACCCAACCTCCCGCAGGTTTACTATTGTTGGTTCACGAAGCTCCTCTTTTCTGTTACTGATATAATATACATCAACTCCCTTCTTCTGAGCATAATTCAGGAATTCAACTGCCCCGGGAATTGGTTTTGCTTCTGCCTTGTTAATCCACTCACTCCATCCCACAGGATAATTGGTAGCATCCAACAGCGACTGTGCGGCATGAGGGCTGTTATCCAGCACCGTCTCATCAATATCCACCACAATGGCATACTTTTTCGACATATTCATGCGCTTCAGGTAATTATCAAGCTGAATCTTACCGAAGTTAAAAGTCTGATAACAGAGTGCACGGTATTCTGCGGCAGTTTGCATATACAATACCGATTTCAGCGCCTCTGTATTTACGGCAGGCTCTTCACTTTTGGTATCATTACTTTGAACACTTACTTTACATGATACCATTGTAACAAGTACAAGGAGCAGTATGGATAGTTTTTTCATGATAATAGATTTTGTGTAAAGGTAAGGAATAAAAAAAATGCTGCCCCCGAAAGGAAGCAGCATTTTTTATATATGGAATAAGAATTCTTATTCAGCGTCATTCTCAAACTTCATAGCAGCATAACGGAGGTAGCTGTTATAGCGCCATTTAGCATTCTCTTCAGCAGCAGCGAACAGTTCGTGAGCCTCTTCAGGGAATGATTTGAGAAGTGATGTGTAACGTACCTCACTCTTAAGGAAGTCCTGGAATTTACTCCAATCAGGCTCTTTGCTATCAAGCGTGAATGGGTTCTTACCTTCGTCTTCGAGCATTGGGTTGTAACGATACATCTGCCAGTAACCACAGTCAACAGCATGCTTCTCTTCAGCTTGTGATTTACCCATACCTGCACGGAGGCCGTGGTTGATACAAGGAGAGTATGCGATGATGAGTGATGGTCCCGGATAAGCTTCCGCTTCACGGAGAGCCTTGAGCCACTGCGACTGGCTTGCACCCATTGCTACCTGAGCAACGTAAACATAACCATAAGTCATTGCCATAGCTCCGAGGTCTTTCTTACGGATGCGTTTTCCGGCAGCAGCAAATTTTGCAACAGCTGCAACAGGAGTAGCTTTCGACGACTGTCCACCAGTGTTAGAGTAAACCTCAGTATCCATACAGAGAACGTTTACATCTTCACCACTTGCCAGTACGTGGTCGAGTCCACCGTATCCGATGTCATATGCCCAACCGTCACCACCAAAGATCCATACAGATTTCTTAATCATGAAATCTTTTAGGTCTTTGAGTTCAGCAGCTACTTCATTGCTTTCGTTTTCAAGAGCTGCGAGAACCTTCTCAGAAGCTACTTTTGAACCTTCAGCATTATCTTTGTTTTCGATCCACTCTGTGAAAGCAGCTTTGGTTTCAGCATTAACTGTCTCCATAGCACCTTCCATACGGAGTTTGATACGGTCGCGGAGTTTGCTAACACCAAGAGCCATACCCATACCGTATTCAGCATTATCTTCGAACAGTGAGTTAGCCCATGCAACACCTTTACCATCTTTGTTGGTATTGTAAGGAGTAGCAGGAGCAGAACCACCATAGATAGAAGAACAACCGGTAGCGTTAGCAACCATCATGCGGTCACCGAACAGCTGAGTTACAAGCTTCACGTATGGAGTTTCACCACAACCGGCACAAGCTCCGGAGAACTCGAACAGTGGCTGTGCAAACTGTGAATTTTTAACGGTCTTATCTTTCTGGAGCAGCGTATCCTTGTAAGTAACGTTCTTAGACATGTACTCCCAGTTTGGAATCTCTTTTTCCTGTGTTCCAAGGTGCTCCATCTTAAGAGCTTTTGTTTTGGCAGGACATACATCCACACAGTTACCACAACCTGTACAATCGAGTACACTAACCTGCATGCGGAACTGGTGTCCGGCGAGTGCTTTTCCTGTTGCTTTGATTGTGTCAACGCCTTCAGGAAGACCTTTCATCTCATCTTCATCAAGAAGGAATGGACGGATAGCAGCGTGAGGACAAACGTAAGCACACTGGTTACACTGGATACAGTTTTCAGGAATCCATTCGGGAACACTTACAGCGATACCACGTTTTTCATACTCTGTAGTACCTGCAGGGAAAGTACCATCTTCACGACCTGCGAATGCAGAAACAGGAAGATCATCACCTTTCTGTGCGTTGATAGGATCAACAACGTTTTTAATAAACTCAGGACGGTTATCATCAGCAGCTACTTCTTCAGTTGCAAGATCAGCCCATTCTGCAGGAATCTCAACCTTTGTAACATCACCACCACGGTCAACGGCAGTGTAGTTCAGGTTAACAACCTCTTCACCTTTACGGCCAAAGCTCTTAACGATAAATTTCTTCATCTCTTCAACAGCCTGCTCATAAGGAATTACGTTGGCAATCTTGAAGAATGCACTCTGCATGATAGTGTTGATACGTGTACCAAGACCAATCTCCTCAGCAATCTCTGTTGCATTGATGATATAGAAATTGATATTGTTTTTCGCCATGTACGCTTTCATGCTGTTTGGTAAGCGGCGTTTTGTCTCTTCAGCATCCCAGATAGAGTTGAAAAGGAAGGTACCACCGTTACGAAGACCTTTGAGCATATCGTACTTATCAAGGTATGAAGGCACGTGACAAGCCACAAAGTCAGCGATGTTTACATAGTATGTAGAGCGGATTGGGTGATCACCAAAACGAAGGTGAGAAACAGTAAATCCACCTGATTTCTTAGAATCATACTGGAAGTATCCCTGGCAATATTTGTCAGTAGAACCACCAATAATCTTGATAGAGTTCTTGTTGGCACCAACAGTACCATCAGAACCGATACCAAAGAATTTCGCCTGGATAGTACCTTCCGGCATTACGTCGATATCCTCGAGTAATGGAAGTGAGTGGAAAGTAACATCATCAACGATACCAACAGTAAACTGATTCTTAGGCTCAGCGAGCTTAAGGTTTTCAAATACTGAAAGAACCATTGCAGGAGTAGTATCCTTTGAAGATAAACCATAACGGCCACCTACGATGAGTGGGCGCTCTTCAGCCGGCATATCATAGAACATATCACGTACATCGAGGTAGAGAGGCTCACCGTTTGCACCTGGCTCTTTGGTACGATCCAGTACAGCAATACGCTTCACGCTCTTTGGAAATACGTTGAAGAAATATTTTGCAGAGAAAGGACGGTAGAGGTGACAAGTGATAAGACCAACTTTTTCGCCTTTAGCTGTAAGATAATCGATAACTTCTTTGGCAGTTTCTGTTACAGTAGCCATTGCGATGATGATATTTTCAGCATCCTCAGCACCATAATAAGTAAATGGGTGATATTCACGGCCTGTAAGCTTAGTGATTTCCTGCATGTAATCTTCTACTACATCAGGAACTACTTCGTAAAACTTGTTTGCAGATTCTTTTGCCTGGAAGAAGATATCAGGGTTCTGAGCTGTACCACGTGTTACAGGGTGCTCAGGATTCAGGGCGTTGTCACGGAAAGATTTTACTGCATTCCAGTCAACAAGTTTCTTCATATCTTCAGTATCCAGTGCTTCGATTTTCTGAATCTCGTGTGAAGAACGGAATCCATCAAAGAAGTGTACAAAAGGTATACGTGTTTTGATTGCTGTAAGGTGAGCAACACCGGCCAGGTCCATAATCTGTTGTACAGAACCTGAAGAGAGGAGTGCAAAACCAGTCTGGCGTGTAGCATAGACATCACTGTGATCGCCAAAGATTGACAATGCATGAGCTGCTACCGAACGTGCACTTACATGAAATACAGCAGGAAGCAATTCACCTGCAATTTTATACATATTGGGTATCATTAACAGCAGACCCTGCGATGCAGTATATGTTGAAGTCAATGCTCCGGCTTGTAATGAACCGTGTACAGCGCCTGATGCTCCACCTTCCGATTGCATCTCACTAACACGAACAGTCTCGCCAAAGATGTTCTTTCTTCCGTGAGCTGCCCATTCATCAACATATTCTGCCATTGTTGACGATGGTGTGATTGGATAAATAGCTGCTACTTCACTAAACATATATGCCATGTGTGAAGCTGCCATATTACCATCACAGGTAATGAAATTCTTCTTATTTTCCATAGTGTGAATTATTAAAATTCCTAATTATTAACCCTTTAGGTTAACATCACAAAAACATGCGCGAAATTATGAATTTTAAAAGGATTTCATGGCTGTAATACACGAAAAGCGTATACCTCAATACCTAATTTAAAAGCATTCTAAATTAAAACGATTGCAATTGAGTTTTAACACCTTACATCGTTCAGATCCCAACAATTTCACCATAAAACCTGCTTTTGAGCGAAGGGGGGATGATTGCCGCATTGTCGGGATTGCAATGACACGACAGATATTTTTCTCATGTCGGGTCAGGAAGAGAATTGTTGTGGGGTTGTCGGGTTGTCGGGTTGTCGGGTTGTGGGGTTGTGGGGTTGTGGGGTTGTCGGGTTGTCGGGTTGTCGGGTTGTGGGGTTGTGGGGTTGTCGGGTTGTGGGGTTGTGGGGTTGTCGGGTTGTGGGGTTGTCGGGTTGTCGGGTTGTCGGGTTGTTGGGTTGTCGGGTTGTCGGGTTGTCGGGTTGTCGGGTTGTCGGGTTGTCGGGTTGTCG